>JANJUM010000226.1 GCA_024710585.1 Desulforhopalus sp. | reverse complement strand
CTGCTCCTGGGTCTGCTTGATCATCTGCTCGACCTCGAAGGCCACCAGACGGGTCGGCACCTCGAACTCGTTGGCTTCGAGGAGCTTCTGCATGATGCGGTCGACGATCACCCCCTGGGCACGTTCCTCGCGCATGGCGGTGAGCCGCTCGCGAATCGACTCCTTGAGGTCGTCCAGGGTGGCGAATTTTTCGTCGACATCCTTGGCAAACTCGTCATCGAGGGGGGCCAGCACGCGCTCTTTGATGTCCTTGACGACAACGCGGAATTCGATTTTCTTGCCTTTGAGAAGGGGGTTGGGGTGGTTGGCGGGAAACTCGATCTCATGGGCGCCGTTGTCGCCCTTGTTCTTGCCGACCAGCATGCTCTCGAAACCGGGATCCATCTCTCCCGAGCCGACGTCGATGGTCATATTGTCGTTCTTCACCTGGGCCAATTCCTGGCCCTCGTGATAGCCCTGGAATTCGACCACCACCAGGTCGCCCTGCTGCACCGGCCGGTCGGTGACCGAACGCAGCGCCGCCATGTTCTTCTGCCTCTCGAGCAGCTCGAGCTGGATCTCCTCGTCGGTGACCTTGATCTCCGGCTTCTCGACCTCGACGCCCTTGTAATCTTTCAGGGTGAACTGTGGCCGCACGTCGACTTCGGCGACAAAGGTGAAGGAGCCGTCCTCGTTGTAGTTGACGCTCTTGATCTCCGGGTGGACGATGGGGTCGACGCCCTCTTTCTCGATGGCGGTGAAGTAGTTGTCCTGGACCAGCTTCTCGCTGGTCTCCGCCTCCACCTGAGGCTTGAACTGCTTGACGATGACGCTCCGCGGCACCTTGCCCCGGCGGAAGCCCCTCAGCCGCACCTCCTTCTGCAGTTTGTCGTATGCTTCCTTGAGTTTGACCTGAACCGTCTCGGCAGGCAGGGTGACGGTGACTTTTCTCGTCAGCGTGCTGAGTTCCTCAATATGCACATTCATCGATTTTTCGTCCTTTCCAAGTGATGTTATTGACAATGCCGCCCGGCTGTTCCCCTGCCTCCCGGACCATGCAGGGCCGTAATGGCAGAAGGCATCCCGGCAAGAGGGTTGCTGCGTAATGACCTACAACGCTGCTTTAGGAAAATACGGATTCGGTCGCTTTGGGGCAATCCATGACCTCGGCGAGGCGGAAGGGGCCGCAGTCGCGTCCACTGCGTGACGTTCCCACAACACGACGGCAGACTGGGATGGCCGCCGCCGGAGGGTGCAGTTCGCTGCAGAGATATAGACGTATTTTGGGTGGTTGTCAACAGGAATGGGCTAAAGATGGTGGATTCCTCAACCCTTTTTCGCCTTGAGGCGGGGGAAAAACGGCTGCGAGCCAAGAGAAAAGATCCAAAATAACCCGGCAAAGGGGTTCGGCAGGTGAGTGGAGAGGCGAAACTGCCTCGCCATCCCCATTTTGCCGCCGATTTTCCCCTCTACCCGCGCCCGTATCGACCCTTGACCGCCTGACGGTCGATACTTCCATCCGTCTTGCGCGGCAGTTCCTCGACGAACTCGACGTACTGCGGCTTCTTGAAGCTGGCGATACGCCCGCCGACAAAGGCGATAAGCTCCGCCGCTTCAAGTGCCATGCCCTTGCGGAGACGGCAGACGGCTTTGATACCCTCCTTCCATTTCGGGTCGGGAACGCCGAAAACGACCGTCTCGGCCACTGCCGGGTGCTGCAGGATGGCCTTTTCGACTTCGGCCGGGTAGACGTTCTCGCCTCCTGGCTTGATCAGTTCCTTCTCCGCCTTGCGCCCAGCGTAAAAGAGGTAGCCATCCTCGTCGAAGCGCCCAAGATCACCAGTGTGATGGCGGCCGTTGCGGAAGGTGTGGGCATTGTCCCCGGGCAGGTTCCAGTAGCCCTTGAAGACGGTTGGCCCCGAGACGGTGATCTCCCCTGCCTCCCCGGTCGGCACCTGCCTGTCGTCATCGTCGACGAGGAGCACGTCGGCAAGGTGCACCGCCTTGCCGGCCGACCCCGGTCGATCGTCATAGCGCCCAAAGGTGGTGAGGCAGGAGGCCTCGGTCTGGCCATACATGACGTAATAGGTGCCGCCGGTCTTCTCCTCGTAGAGGGCGATGGTCTCGGCGCTGCCCAGGCCGACCACGGAACGCAGCGACGAGAGGTCTCCCCCCTCCTGTGCCTGGGCTTTGAGCAGCGAATCGAGGATCGGCGGGAAATCGAAAAACAGGCTGACCCGATGCCGCTCGATGAGCTTCACGGCGGCGGGCGCCTCGAATCTGGCGACGTTGACATTGAGGGCGCCGGCGAAGAAGGTCGACATGGCCATGAACAGTCCTGCGACATGAAAGAGCGGCAGCAGGTTGAGGTGCACATCTGTGGATGTCAGACGCAGCGAAAGGTTGAACTGCATTGCCGCGAGCAACACATTGCCATGGCTGAGCAGGGCGCCGCGCGGTTTGCCGGCCACTGCGGCGGTATGGATGATGACCAGGCCATCATCGCCGCTGACCTCGGCGGCAACGAAATCGCCCCGCGCACTGGCAAGGCTGGCCAGCGATCCTTCGCCGCCGGCATCGCCCCGCAGATTGTACCAGGCGCGAACCGTCGGCAAGGCGTGTCGCCTGTCCTTGAGCGCCTGCTGAAACTCTTGGTCGACAAACACCGCGCAACAACCGCCATCAGCGAGATTATAGACCATCTCTTCCGCCGAAAGGCGCCAGTTGACAGCCACAACGATGGCCCCGAGGGCCGCAGCGGCACCATAGAGGAGGAAAAACTCGAGACTGTTCTTGCCCACCGCGCCGAGACGGTCGCCCTTGACGACACCGCTCTCACGCAGTCCCCGCGCCAGGTTCTCCACCCGGAGCCGATAGTCGCCAAAGCTCAGCAGGCTTCCGTCGTCGACTTCGAGCCAGCACGGCATATTGCCAGAATCTCGGCCACAGCGTTTGATGGTGTCGTACCAGGAGAAATCATAGAGTCCCATGCCGTGTCCTCCGGAAAGTATCCAGGATCGTCCCCTCTCGCCCAGGGGCCGGCCCGGGCAGTCTGCCCCGTGTTCCGGGCCCTCACATCCAGCGTTTGCGCCGCTTGTAGGACTTCACCTGCTTGAACGATTTTCGTCCCCCGCCCTGGGTCAACCCCATGTAAAACTCCTTGACATCGGGGTTTTCCTGAAGCTCGCGAGACTCCCCTTCGAGAACGATCTTACCCGACTCCATAATATAGGCATAGTGGGAAATGCCCAGGGCGATTTTAGCGTTCTGCTCCACCACAAGGATAGTGGCATTGAGCTCGCGGTTGATTTTCTCGATATTGCTGAAGATCTCGCTGACCAACAGCGGCGCCAGCCCCAGGGACGGCTCGTCGAGCATGAGCATGCGCGGCCCGGCCATCAGCGCCCTGGCGATGGCAATCATCTGTTGCTCCCCCCCGGAGCAGTAGCCGGCGAGGCGGTTGGAGATATGCCGCAGGCGCGGAAAGTGATCGTACATCAGAGCATGGTCGTCTCGGATGCGACGCGCCGCATCACGGCGGATGATGGAACCGACACGAATGTTCTCGTCGACAGTCAGGTGCTTGAAGACGCGGCGCCCCTCGGGTACCAGCACGGCCCCCAGGCCGACCGCCTGGGTGCCAAGAGAGTTGGTTATATCATGTCCATTGAAGCGCACATAGCCCTCGCGCACGAAGCCGTTTTCCGGCTTGAGCAGGCCGCTGATGGCGCGCAGCGTGGTGGTCTTGCCGGCGCCATTGGTGCCGAGCAGAGCGACGATGCTCCCCGTCTCGACCTTGAGGCTGACGCCACGCAACACCTGGATAATGTCGTTATAGACAACCTCGATATTGTTGACCTCCAGAAGGCTGCCGTTGCTTCCCTTCTCCATCGCCACCTCCGCTGCAACGTCACCGGCCCGCTCTCTCGCAGGAAGCGAGCCGGTGACGTCCGTCACTTGATCTTATCGGTATATACCGGGGTGAACGGCTGGCCGCTGGAATGGAAGAGCCCATCTTTGACCACGTAAAGCTGCAAGGTATCGACCCCTGCCTTGTCGGTGGCCGAGAAGGTCACCGGCCCAACGGTGGTACCGGGAGAGAAGGCACGGTCACCGTTCATCGCCAGCAATTCACGGTGCATGGCCTCGCGGGTGACGTCGCCGCCACCAGCCTTGGCCCTCTTGATGAGCTCGGTGACCACCTGGGCCACCATCATGCCGTTGGCATAGTTATGGGAATTGGCGGCCTTGTCGTCGCGGCCGTAGCGCTCAGCCAGCTGCAGTTGGGCAGTGGCCCCGGGGCCGGGCTCGTTGGTGACGATATAGGAGGTGACCCAATTGAAATTCTCGGCCGCATCCCCTGCCAGGGCGACGAGATCGTTGCCGCCGGTATAATGACAGCCGAGGAAAGTGAGTTTTCCCGGTTCGCCGAAGCTCGTCGCAGCCAGGCCAAGCCCAGAGGCATCCTTGAGCATCGATGCCACCGGTGACTGCACGGTGTGAGTTAGCACATACTGCACGCCTTTGCTCATCAGACGCTTGAGCATGGCGGTATTGTCGAGGTCCTTGCCATGTTCGACCACCTCGACGATATCGAGCTTGAGGCCTGCCTTGATCGCCTTCTGCAGGTCTTCCACCGGCCCCCTGCCAAACACCGAGGGATGGACGAACAGGGCCACCTTGGGTACCCCCTCGCGGTGTGCGGCGGCAAGATATTCGCCAAGGCCGACGAGTTGCGCCGAGTAGGAGGCGATAGGCAAAAAGACATAGTTGCTATCAGCGGTGTTGCCAGCGTGGAACGAGGCGGGCATGACGGCGATGCCTTCTTCCTCGAAGTCTTTCTTCAAGGCAAGGGTGCTGCCTGTCGAGTAGCCGAGGAAGAAGATGATGTCCTCGGAGAGGAAATCCTCGAAGTTGCGTTTGGTTATGTCGTTGTTATACTGGTCGTCGCGAATCATGCAGTCGATGGTGTCTTCGCCGAGCATGTCCGTGTCGTTGACCAGCCGGAAGTAGTCTTCCACCCCCTTGGCATAGGGGTTGCCGGCGTCGGATGTCGGACCGGTGATGGCCAGCGACAGCCCAAGCTTATGAACTTTTCCGGCGGCGAGGCACTGCCCTCCCAGGGCCGGGACGAGAAGGGCGACGGCCAATGCCGCCACCTGCAACCTGTTTCCCTTCATCTGCTCTCCTCCTTCGCGATAGCATCGCGACCGTCGCTCAATACCTGAACGGCCACTGTTTGACATAGGAGCGGGCGATGCGCCACCAGTTGGCGATGCCCCTCGGCTCGAACATGAGAAACAATACGATGACCAAACCGAAACTGAGCGGTTTGAAAGCTGTAGCGAGATTGCCTGAAATGGTCAGCATCTCGCCGACCCATGCCGAAAACCCCTCGACGAGGAGATCCAGCGCCTTGATCGCCGCCGGCCCCCAGAATGCCCCATGCAGGGTGCCGAGACCGCCGACGATGGCCATGGCGAGATAGTTGATGGAGTGATGAAGGGTGAACGACTCGATGCCGACCCCGCGATAGAGGTAGGCCTGCAGGCCGCCGGCCACACCGGCGAAGAAGCCAGCCAGGGCGAAGGCGTAGACCTTGGTCAGGCCGGGGTGCATGCCCATGGCATCGGCGGCGCGGTCATTGTCGCGCACCGCGATGAGGCAGCGTCCATAGCGGGTGCGCAGCAGGTTGCGCACGGCAAAGGCGAGGACGACGATCACCGTGAGAATCACGTAGTACCAGAACAGGTAGTGCTGCCCCCTGGTCACCGTCCCACCAGGCCATACGACGCGCCCGACGGAAATGGTCTGTCCCTGGTTGAAGAAATCCATGAAGTTGATCACCCACTGGAAGATCATCTGGAAACTGAGCGTGGCGATGGCCAGATAGAGATGCTTGAGGCGCATTGCGGGCAGGCCGACCAAGGCGCCAAAGGCCGCGCCAACCAGCCCGCCGAGGAGGATGAGCAGTGGCCAGGCATGGGTGAGGACAACATGGTTTTCACCGAGAAGGCGCGCAAAGGAGGCGACGGTATAGGCGCCGATACCGACGAAGGCTGCGTGACCTATGGAGATCAGTCCCGCAAAGCCGGTGACCAGGTTGAGCCCCAGCACCGCTACCACCGCCACCAGTATAGTGTCGATGACCAGCATATATTTACCGTCGATGGTGACCAGCAGGGGCCAGAGGACGAGGAGACAGAGGGAGGCCAACAGAGCGCTGCGGTCGAGGGCGGTGAAGAAGATACGCTGCTCCTCGCGGTAGGAGGAGAAGAAATTTCCAGTTGCCAGCCAGCGGTTAGTGGCCATGCTTAGACCCTCTCGATTTCGTGGATGCCGAACAGCCCGTGTGGCTTGAAGAGGAGAATGACGAGGAGAATGAGATAGGGCATGATTTCGCCGGTGGAACTGAGCCCCCAGCTGCCATCGAGATACCCCGCGGCGAACTGCTGGATCAGACCCATGATGATCCCCGCCACCACCGCCCCAAGGATCGAGTCAAGCCCGCCGAGGATCACCACCGGAAAGACGGTGATGCCGAAGGCGTGCAATGTGTCGAAGTTGAGGCCGGTTATATTGCCGATGAGCGCCCCTGCGGCGGCGGCGCTCATCCCCGCCAGGGCCCAGGCGAGGCCGAAGACCTTGGGGATGGAGATGCCTATGGACATCGCAGCCATCTGGTCGTCGGCCACGGCGCGCATGGCGATGCCCATGGTCGAGCGACGGAAAAACCAGGACAGCCCGCCGATCATCGCCGCGGTCAACGCCACCCCGACCAGCTGTGTCCAGGAAACGGACACCCCGGAGAAGACCAGCGGGGTCGTCGGCAGGAAGGGCGGGAAGGAAAAGTTCTCGGTACCGAAGGGGGTCAGGTATATGATGCCGTCAAGGATCGACATCAGCCCGATGGTGACCATGATCACCGAGATGATCGGTTCGCCGATGAGGCGCCGCAGGAAGATGCGCTCGACGCTCATGGCGAGAAAGAAGGTGATGCACAGGCCAAGAGCGAAGCTCAGTACGAGAGGGATGCCCATCCACACCGTCAGGCTGTAGGTGATGAAGGCGCCGCTGGCGATGATCTGGCCATGGGCGATGTTAAGCACCCGGCTCGACTTGTAGATGAGCACGAAACCAAGGGCCGAGAGGGCATAGATCGACCCGACGACGATGCCACTGACGACGAGTTGCAGGAAATAGCTCATTTCTCCCCCAGGGTGTGGAATCTGAGGACGGTATCGACCGTGGCGGTCTGCCCGTCCTGGTAGTTGAAGCGCGCCTCGACACGCTTTTCCTTGATCGACTCGTCGTAGAGGGCGAGGTAAAGGTCGTGGTATTTCTCGGCGACAAACTTGCGACGGATCTTGCCGGTCTTGGTCAATTCGCCGTCGTCCATGTCGAGCAGCTTATAGAGCACGGCAAAGCGGCGAATACGGAAGTGCTCCTTCTCTGCCGCCTCGTTGATGCGCGACACTTCCTCGCCCACCAGCCTGGCCACCTCGGGCCGGGCCGAGAGGTCCATATAGGTGCTGTAGGAGATGCCGCGGTCCTCTGCCCACTTGCCAACCACCACCGGATCGATGTTGATGAGTGCGGCAATAGAGTCTCGGCCATCTCCGAAGACCACCGCTTCCTTGATGTAGGGGCTGAATTTGAGGCGATTTTCCAGGAACATCGGGCTGAACATTTCTCCTCGGCTGTTGTGCATGACGTCAGAGAGACGGTCGATGACCACCAGATGACCATGCTCGTCGATATAGCCGGCATCGCCGGAATGCAGCCAGCCTCCCTCAAGGAGTTCTGCCGTCTTCTCCGGCAGCATGTAGTAGCCCGGGGTCACCGAGAGGGAACGTGAAAGGATTTCCCCGCTCTCCGAAATTCGGCATTCGGTGCCCGGCAGAGGCTTGCCGACGGTATCGGGGCGGACATCGCCGTCGCGATGCATGTAGGCGATGCCGACGATCTCCGTCTGCCCGTAAATCTGTTTCAGATTGACACCGAGGGCCTGATAGAAGGTGAACAGTTCCGGGCCGAGGGCGGCGCCGCCGGTATAGGCGCGTCGCAGACGCAGAAAGCCGATCTGATTGACCAGGGGCCTGAAGATCACCTGCTGTCCCAACCAGGCGAGCATACGCAGCGACAGCGGCATGGGACGACCACGCATGCGGTATGCCGCAGCCTTCTCGCCGATGCCCATGAAGAAGGTGTAGAACATGCGGTTGAGGAGATAGGCCTCGTCTATCTTCAGCCAGATGCCGGCGCGGATGGCCTCGTAGATGCGCGGTGCGCCGAACATGAAATGCGGGCCAATCTCGCGCAGGTCTGCCATGGCGGTCTCCACCGACTCAGGAAAATTGACCGTCACCCCAGACACCAGAGCCACCCCGAAAGAATTCATCTGCTCGCCAATCCAGGCGAAGGGAAGGAAAGAGAGGTATTCATCGCTCTCCGCCAGTGGATCGACCTCGGTCAGCTGCAGGCCCATATTGATATAGTTGCGATGGGTGAGCATCGCCCCTTTGGGCAGGCCGGTGGTGCCGGAGGTCAGACAGAGATGGCAGACCTGATCGGGGTGGCCCTGGTCCAGCATCTCGTCGAACCGCCCAGGGCGTTCTTCGTCCAATGTATCGCCCTGGCGGTACAGTTCCTCAACCGGCAGGAACCACGGATCGCCGCCGTACTCGCGCATGCCGCGCGGGTCTTCGTAAATGACGCGCTTCACCCTTGGCAGCGCCTGACGCACTTCGACCAGCTTGTCGACCTGCTCCTGATCGCTGCAGAAGACTACCGTGGCGTCGAGGTAGTGCAGGATGGCGCCGAGTTCCTCGGGCAGGCTGCTCTGGTAGACCGCGGTCGATACGGCGCCGATGGCCTGTGCGCCGATGGCGAGAAAGAGCGCTTCGGGAATGTTGTCGCTGAGGATGGCCAGCTTCTCGCCGCTGCCCATGCCGATCGCCGCCAGGCCGAGGCCGGAGCGACGCACCATCCGGTAATATTCTTTCCAGCTGTAACTGCGCCACACGCCGAGATCCTTCTCGCGCAGGGCGACGCGATCCTGATATTCGGCGGCGCGGTGGCGCAGCAGCTGGGGGATGGTGAAGTCGAGATAGCGGCGACGTTCTTCCATGGCTTCAATGCTCTTCGCCGATATAGGCGTCGATGACTTTGCGGTTGACGGCGATCTCGGCCGGGCTGCCAGCGCCGATGACCTGACCGAAATCGAGAACGTAAATGGCATCGGAGATATCCATGACCACGCCCAGGTCGTGCTCGACGAGGACGATGGTCACTCCCCACTCCTTCTTGAGATCGAGAATGAAGCGGACAATGTCCTCCTTCTCCTCGATGTTCATCCCCGCCATGGGCTCGTCGAGCAGCAGGAGTTGCGGGGCCAGCGTCAGGGCACGGGCCATCTCGACCCGCTTCTGCACCCCGTAGCTGAGATTGCCAACGATACTCTTGCGATACGGCTCGAGTTCCATGAAATCGATGACCTTCTCGACATAATGTCGGTTCTCGGCCTCACGCTGCGAAGCCTTGCCAAAAAAGACGAGGGCCTGCCACAGCGAATAGTCAAGATGGCGATGACGGGCGAGGAGGAGGTTGTCGAGGACGGAGAGGCCGCGAAAGAGTTCGAGGTTCTGGAAGGCCCGGGCGATGCCGACGGTTGAGACACGATGCGGCGGGGCCTGGGTGAGGTCGTGATCACCGTAGGCGATGGTTCCGGAGGTGGGGTGGTAGAAACCGGAGATGCAGTTGAGGAGGCTTGTTTTGCCAGCGCCATTGGGCCCGATGACCGAGGTGATGATACCAGGCGCGATGGTCATATCAACCTGAGTCAGGGCGTTGAGCCCTCCAAAGGTCAAAGTCACTTCCGAAACCAGGAGCTGGGTCATGGCTGGGCCGATCTCCTCACTGTTTTATCTAATAACCAGTAACTCTAGCACCTCTTACATATGTAGCCGTTACACATCACATAGATGCAGCGCTTTTAAATAGAGCGAATGACGCAGTTCATCCTATTCGTGTAGCAGTATTTTATCTTATATGCAAAGCCCTTATACTTATAAGTAATACCGTTGTTTCAGGTATATAAACAATTTCTATCTTTACCGCAAGCCTATTATTCATCTCTTTTGTGTTTTATATTATTTTTATATATAAGGGAAATTTCTATTGGATTCCAATTCTATATTGGATAGTATTGTTCCGACAATTTCGCTATGTCCTTATCAATTTCATCCCAACGATCAAACCGACGAAGACGATGGACAGAGGCACCCTCCAGCGCGGTTTTTCCTGCCCAGCCCCGGCCACCTTCCTTGTCGACTGCGTCCTCCGCGAAAACTGCGGCAAACTGTGCCTGGCCTCAATTTCTTATGGACAACGCCTCCATTTGGGCGGTAGATGTTCGCATTTGACATTTACCCGGAGGAGCGTCGACCATCCGAAACACCCTTTCGGGCCGCTGGCGAACCTCCTTCCGGAGCAGACCAATCCGCTCACGCTCAAGGGGGTAAGAATGCACAAACCTGACATCGCGGTCGGGACTACTACCATCGGCAACCTCGTCGACCTGCTTGCCGACAACTTTGCCGACCACATCGGCCTGGAATACCACACACTCGATATTCGCCAGAATTTCAGCCAATTACGGGAGGAGTTCGACCTCGTCGCCAAGGGACTGATGGCTCTCGGCATCGCCAAAGGCGACAAGGTCGCCATCTGGGCCAACAACGTGCCGGAGTGGGTCTATACACAGTACGGCAGCGCCCGCATGGGAGCGGTACTGGTGACCGTCAACACCAATTACCGCGCCAAGGAACTCGAGTACCTCCTGCAGCAGTCGGACGCCACCACTCTCATTCTCATCGGCGGCATCCGCGAGCCCGACGATTACCTCCAGGTGCTTGGCCGCGTCTGTCCCGATTACCAGAGCCACAAGCCAGGCGAGCTCGCCTGCGACCACCTGCCTTTCTTGAAGAACCTCGTCTATATCGGCAAGGAGGCCCAGCCGGGCATGTTCTCCTGGAGAGAACTGATCGAGATGGGCAAAACGGTCAGTGACGCGCAGTTGCAGGAGCGCATGGCCTCGCTGCACCCCGACGACGTCATCAACATGCAGTACACCTCCGGCACCACCGGCTTTCCCAAAGGGGTGATGCTTTCCCATACCAACCTCATCGGCAATGCCCTGAGCATGGCCGAGTGCATGAAGCTGAGCACCGTTGACGCCATGTGCATTCCGGTGCCCTTCTTCCACTGCTTCGGTTGCGTTATCGGCACCCTGTGCTGCATGGTCTCCGCCGCCACCATGGCCCCGGTCATCGCCTTCACCCCTGCGGCGGTACTCAAGACGGTGGAGGTGTCGAAGTGCACCGCACTGCTCGGCGTGCCGACCATGTTCATCGCCGAGTTCGAGGAGATGGACCGGAACAGCTACGATGTCTCGACCCTGCGCACCGGCGTCATGGCCGGCTCCACCTGTCCGGTGGAGGTGATGAAAAGGGTCATCAAGGACATGGGCGCCACCGAGATGACCATCGTCTACGGGCAGACCGAGGCCTCCCCGGGGATCACCCAGACGCGCGACAAGGACTCCCTCGAGCTACGCACCACCACCGTCGGCCGGGCCCTGCCCAACGTCGAGGTGAAGATCGTCGATCCGGAAACTGGCGTCACCCTGCCCATCGGGGTGCAAGGCGAGCTGTGCACGCGCGGCTACCACGTCATGAAGGGCTACTACAAAATGGCCGACGCCACCGCCAAGGCCATCGACGCCGACAAGTGGCTGCACACCGGCGACCTGGCGACCATGGACGAGAACGGCTACTGCAAGATCACCGGGCGCATCAAGGACATGATCATCCGCGGCGGCGAGAACATCTATCCGCGCGAGATCGAGGAATTCCTCTATTCCTTCCCGAAGATCAAGGACGTGCAGGTGGTTGGCGTCGCCGACGCCAGGTATGGCGAGGAGGTGGCGGCGTTCATCCAGCTCAAGCCAAGACAGCAGACCACCCCGGAGGAGATCATCGAATTCTGCCGGGAACAGATCTCTTACTACAAGATCCCCAAGCATATCTTCTTTATCGAGGAATACCCGACCACCGCCAGCGGCAAGATCCAGAAGTACAAGCTGCGAGAGATGGCCCTGGCGCAGCTGCAGCGAGGACAAGAGAGCGACACCCCGTCGAATCAGGCATAGAGAGGGGCGGAACACCAGAACACCAGCAATATATCGGCAAGCTCCGCCAGCTTCTCCGTCCTGTGCCAGATGTACCACGACCTAGGGAGGACCCTATGCCCCAACCCCTATGGACACCATCGTCACAGCGTATGGCCACGAGCAACCTGAGGCGCTTTCTGGCCCAGGTCAACGAGGAGCATGGCACTTCCTTCACCGACTACCATGGCCTTTATCTCTGGTCGGTGGAGAATATCCCCCGTTTCTGGGCGTCGCTATGGCGCTTCGTCCCTATCATCCACTCCCGGCCTTGGAAGGAAGTGGTCGATGAACCGACGAAAATGCCCGGCGCGAAGTGGTTTTCCGGGGCACGCCTCAACTTCGCCGAGAACCTGCTGCGCTATCGCGACAGCCAGGTAGCGCTGATCTGCCGTGCCGAAGACGGCCGCCGCCGCACCCTCACCTACCAGGAACTTTACGCCGCCGTCGCCACCGTCGCCAGGGGACTGAGAGAAGCTGGCGTGGGGCCCGGCGACCGCGTCGTCGGCTACATGCCCAATATCCCCGAGACGGTAGTGGCCATGCTCGCCGCCACCAGCCTGGGGGCGATCTGGTCTTCCTGCTCCCCCGACTTCGGCAGCAAGGGTGTGCTGGACCGTTTCGGCCAGACCAGGCCAAAAGTGCTCTTCGCCGCCGATGGCTACGTCTTCAAGGGCAAGCCTGTACACTGCCTCGACAATGTGGCGGCCATCGCCGCGCAGATCCCCGAAGTGGAGAAGGTAGTGGTCATCCCCTATCTGCGCCAGGCACCCGACCTCGCCACCATCCCTACCGCAATCCACTGGGAGAGCTTCATCGAAGGCGGCCCCGCCACCCTCGACTTCACGCAACTGCCCTTCGACCACCCCCTGTACATCATGTACTCCTCCGGCACCACCGGCCTGCCGAAATGCATGGTGCAAAGCGGCGGCGGGGTGCTGCTCAACCAGCTCAAGGAACTGGTATTGCATACCGACCTCAAGCGGAGCGACACCATCTTCTATTACACCACCTGCGGCTGGATGATGTGGAACTGGCTGGTGGCCTCGCTGGCGGTGGGGGCTACCATAGTGCTCTACGAGGGCAGCCCCTTCCATCCCGCACCCGACACCCTATGGCGCATGGCCGAAGAAGAAGGGGTGACTGTCTTCGGCACCAGCGCCGGTTATATCGCCGCCTTGAAGCGCAGCGGCTTCGTCCCCGCCACCTCATGCCGCCTCGACGCCCTGCGCACTATCCTCTCCACCGGCTCGCCACTCTCCAAAGAGGACTTCCGCTACGTCTATCACAATGTCAAGGGTGACCTGCAACTGGCATCGATCTCCGGCGGTTCCGACCTCAACGGCTGCTTCGCCCTCGGCAACCCTCTCTCGCCAGTCTACGAGGGGGAATTGCAGTGCCGCGGCCTAGGGATGAAAGTTTTCGCCTACGATGACATGGGTCAGCCGGTGATCGGCCAACGAGGCGAGCTGGTATGCGCCGCGGCCTTCCCCTCGATGCCGGTGGCTTTCTGGGACGACGCCGACGGCAGCAAATACCGCAACGCCTACTTCACCCGTTTTCCCGGGGTATGGAGCCATGGCGACTATATAGAAATCACCGAGCGCCAGGGTGTCATCATCTACGGTCGCTCCGATGCCACCCTCAACCCGGGCGGGGTGCGCATCGGCACCGCGGAAATCTATCGCCTGGTGGAGCGAATCGAAGAGATCGCTGACAGCGTCGTCGTCGGCCAGGAGTGGCAAAACGATACGCGCATTGTGCTCTTCGTGGTCATGAAGGATGGCTTCATCCTGACTGATGAATTGCGCCGACGCATTGTCAGCGAGGTCCGCAATGGCGCTTCGCCCAGGCACGTGCCTGCCAAGATCATCGCCGTCCCGGAGATCCCCTATACTCTCAACATGAAAAAAGTCGAGCTGGCCGTCCAGAAGGTCATCCACGGCAAGGAAGTGAGTAATATCGATTCTTTGAAGAACCCCAACGCCCTGAGCCATTTCGTCGATCTCGAAGAGCTGAACACCTGAACGGCGGCGCCTGCCAGCGCCGCACCATCGATGCGCGGCCGCACCGCATCTGGCCGTGCCCACGCAACCTGGAGGAAGACCTATGCCGTTGCACGCACTGTTGAACTTCGATCTAGGAGACACCGCCAATCTTCTCCGCGATTCGGTACGGGACTTCGTGAGCCGCGAAATCGCGCCCCTCGCCGCCACCATCGACCGTGAGGACGGCTTCCCCGCCGCGCTGTGGGGACGGCTCGGGGAGATGGGCCTCCTGGGCATCACCGTGCCGGAGCAGTACGGTGGCGCCGGTATGGGCTACCTCGAGCACGTCATCGCCATGGAGGAGATCAGCCGCGGTTCGGCCGCCGTCGGCCTCGCCTATGGCGCCCACTCCAATCTCTGCGTCAACCAGCTCAAGCTCAATGGCACAGAAGCGCAGAAAGCGCGCTACCTGCCCAAGCTGGTCACTGGAGAGCACATCGGCGCACTGGCGATGAGCGAGGCGGGGGCTGGTTCGGATGTCGTCGGCATGCGGCTGACAGCAGTCAGGGAAGGCAACGACTACCTGCTCACCGGCAGCAAGATGTGGATCACCAACGGCCCCATCGCCAACGTGTTCATCGTCTACGCCAAGACCTCACCCCACAAGGCTCACCAGGGCATCACCGCCTTTATCGTCGAACGCGGCCAGCCCGGTTTTTCCACCGGCAAAAAAATCGATAAGCTCGGCATGCGCGGCTCGCCAACCTGCGAACTGGTTTTCGACCATTGCCCGGTACCGGCGGAGAACATCCTCGGCCACCTCGATCGTGGCGTCGAGGTGTTGATGAGCGGGCTCAATTATGAACGCCTGGTGCTCACCGGCGGCTCGCTGGGCATCATGGATGCCTGCATGGACGTGGTTCTGCCCTACGTCCACGAACGCCGCCAATTCGGCAAGCCGATCGGCGAATTCGAGCTCATGCAGGGCAAACTCGCCGATATGTACGCCTCCTGGAACGCCTGCAAAGCCTATACGTATACGGTTGCCAAAGCGGCAGACCGGGGGGAGAACATCCGCAAGGACGCCGCGGCCACCATCCTCTACACCGCCGAGCAGGCGACGCGCATGGCACTGGAAGCGATCCAGTGCCTTGGCGGCAACGGCTATACCAACGACTACCCCACCGGACGCCTGCTGCGTGACGCCAAACTTTACGAGATCGGCGCCGGCACCAGCGAAATCCGACGCATGCTCATCGGTCGTGAACTGTTCCGCGACACCATGCACTGAACCCGGCAGGTCGGGGTGCCGCCTTTCTGCCACGTCGAGGCGGCCTGGGCTTGCCCCTCCCCAGGCGCAGACAGCGCGGCTTCGCCTGGCGGCCTCCTCACTGAACGTCTCGACAGGCAGGACACTGACTCCTCCCCTTTTTCGGTGAACAGATAACAAGAAAAAACGGGCCCAAACACCACAATGTGTTT
>JANJUM010000180.1 GCA_024710585.1 Desulforhopalus sp. | reverse complement strand
TTATAGAGGGTGAGATCCTGCTGCTGTCGTTCGATCTCGCTCTGGCAGGCGATGCAGAGTCGCACCCCGGGCAGGGCCTGGCGGCGCTTTTCAGGAATCGGGGCCGCGCATTCCTCGCAGTGGGTCAGGCTGTCGCCGCTGGGCAGCCGGCTCTTGGCAAGCTGCACCGCCGACTCCACCGTGGCGTCGATCTGCTCCTGCACCGCCCCGTCCTGCGCCCAGCCGCTGGCCATAGCCCCACCTCTCGCTCCGCATGCCCAGCCGGCGCTGTCCGCCATCAGCGGCAAACAGCCCGGACGAGGCCCCCATCCACAGTATTTTTACACACCACCCACGGTTTGTCGAGGCCCATCCCGGCATATCAGGCTCCCGGAAATCCCTCGGAGAAGGCACGGCCCGGCGCATCGCTCCCTGACGCCGTGGAACTCAGCAACTGGCGATGGTCAGCGCGTCGGCATCGAAGTCGCTATGTATGTTGAACAGCTTGTCCATCGGCCCGCGCTTGTGGAGGTTGTTGTCGATCCATCGGTCGATGGAGAGCTCTACCGATTTCTCCTTCTTGTCGTAATCGATGACCCGCGAGAACTTGAAGATATAGTCCATGGAGTCGTGGAGCAGGGAGAAGTTCTCGTTGTCGAAGCGATCCTTGTCGACGATGAAGAAGGAGGTGATGGCCTCCGTCGACAGCAACTCGAACAGCGTCGGCCAGAAGAGTTTTTCATGCTCGATGTTGGGGGCCACATGACCGCTGGACTCGATCTCGTCGATGACCACCCTCTCGACGGGATAGCCTTCCCGGCGGGCGCTGCGGATATGTTCCCAGATGGTATGGATGATCTGCTCGGCGGTTATATCGCTCCCCGGGGTGAAGTTGTGGAGGATCTTGCGCGGAATGTTCTCGAATTTCCTCTTGAGGTCCTGATGGCTCTTGAGCAGCTTCTCGTAGCGCTGCTCCGAGGACCTGAAGGTGACGATGAGGATGCTCTGTGGCGCGGCGCCCTGTTTTCCCGACACTTCGTTGCCGCACAGGACGAGTTCGTAGAGCAGCCGCGCCTTGGCGTTCTTGGCGCTGCCGTACATGAGCACGGTGCTCTTTTCCAGCAGGCCGCGAAAGCCAAGCGCCTCGCCGACGCCCGGGGAGAACATCAGCCACTTCTCCTCGCTGATGGTGCTGCGGATCTTATGGCGCAGGTCGCTGAGCACCGCATTCAACGAGGGGTAAATGGTCATGCCGACCCCGTCGGAGATCCTGAATGGATGGCTGCCGAACTGAAAGTTCTGGTTCCTGGCCTTCAGCACCTCGACCACCCTGCCGTTGTTCCTCATGGACAGGGAGACGACCACATCGGAGAGATAGGGCAGCATCTCGAAATCCCTGTCCCCTTTCTCGCTGAGGATGATTCCGGAAAACCTGTTGTGCTTGATGGCCTCGATGAGCTCGCGGACATTGCGGCGCTTCGAGTTCTTGGTCATCAGCTTTTCGATGATCTTGAAAAACTTGAAATGCAGCGAGTTGATGCTGTCGATGGTCATGGCACGGTAGCGCCAGTCGGCCTCGACGGCGACCTTGCCGAGGTAATCGATGAGTTCGGTGGTGTTGAGGCGGAGACCGTCGGCGGAGAGATCGAGCAGCAGGATCAGCCCCTTGTGCTTGTGCTGGCGATGGAAGGCGAGGATCTTCTCCCGGCACTCGCCGATGGTCGCGGTCATCGTCTCGAAATGCCGGTTATTCTTGAGGCGGAAGGAGTTGAGCCGATCCTCGATGATGACATTGCTCTCCTCGAAGCTGATATAGATCGACAGCCCGCCGTAAAAGGCGATCTCCACCATGCGCTGCAGGGCGAAGGTGGTCTTGCCCGAGCCGGCCTCGCCGATGACCGTGGTCGCCTTGCCTTCGTCGAGATACGGCAGCAGGCCGCCGCGGAAGATATAGTTGAGGCCCCTGATACAGGAGAAGGAGCCAAAGCTCCGCGCCTGGAAATAGTTGTACTCCAGGGGATGCATGGCGTCGATGCAGGCAACTCCGCGGCGGAACCGGGACGAGAGGCCGGCGACGATCGCGGCCGCTTCCGCGCCCTCGTCCGCGACCTGTTGCAGCCTGTTCAGAGCGTTGTCCTTGAGCCATACATAGCGAGTGCGAAATGACTTGCATAGCCGCAGCAGGAGATACAGGCCGATGGTCATGCGCCGCGCCTGGGCCCTCTCAAAAAGCGGCCCGCCGTTTTCATCGGTGGCCAGCACCTTATAGAGGATGGAAAACAGGGTGGCGATCTCGATGGTCGCCGGCCGTGTCGTCTTGAATTTCTGCGAGCTGACCACACCCCTGGCGTAGAAGGCCCGGTTGAACTGGTCGGTGATCCTCTTCAACGACAGTTTCATCTCGTAGCTGTATTTGATGCCGAACTGGTTCTTGATCCAGCGCTGCAGATAGTGCTTGGCGGTCTCCTCGTTGAGCTTGTTTTTCTTGATGAGCAGATCGAGCGCGGTATTGATGAAGTCTATCGGCTCGACCTGGAACTGATAAACCAGCTCGGGGAGAATGCAGGCGAGATCGTCCCTGGAGACGATGATATAGTCTTTGGAAACGACACTCTCGCCGTACTCGTTGCGCACGACGGTGAATTTCTTGCTTACCGGGTAGCTGCCCTCGGTGTTGAGCGAGGCCTTGACCTCGAACTTGCATCGGTCGAGATTCTTCTGCCTTGCCTTGACGTCTCCCGAAAACTCGCCCGTGTCCGGATTCTCGTCGGGGGGGACTGGCGCCGGCAACGACCTCTTGCCCGCTGTCAGCCAATACCGCATCAGGTCGATATACCTCTCGTCCTTGACCGGGCGAATCCCCGCATCGAGACAGGCCTTGAGCAGGAAAGGGATGGCTGGCTCGACGTCGTCGTTCTTGCCAACTTCGAGAAACAGCTCATAGACGGATTTCTCGAACTGGATGGAGAGGTCGCAGGCTTTCTCCCTGATCTTCAGCTGCAGCAGACGGTAATTGAAATACTCGATAATGAAGAAAAGCGTGGTCAGGAAATTCCGCAATTCATCGGGATCGGTAATATCGATCCGGGAACGTTTGTCGTCGGCCAGTTTCATGGTCACCCCCCAGTGACTCAGTGCTGTGCAGCCGGTGCCGGCCACACTGTCGTTTATGGTTCAACCCGGGCTCGCTCAGTCAGACTGATGCGCCCACCTTCCTGTCATGGCCGATGAGGCCAGTTTCGCCACTGAAGATGCCAGATGCAGTCGTCGACTGAGCATTGTCGTTCGGCAGCCATTACCAACGACTCTCGGCCTCGCCAACATGGCAAACGGGACCATTCCCCAGCGGCTCAACGCAGAGAGCGTCTCTTGACGAAAATTGTCAGCAGGATGGCGAAGACGACGAAGTATGCGACGAGATACGGCTGCATAAAGGCAAGCGGCTTAAGGGCCAGTTTGACCTCGAACTTGATGAAGGAAACGATGATTGCCAGCAGAATGACATTGAACAAGGCGAGGATCTCCCAGAAATGCAACTTGTTGCGGAAATACTCCGAGAGATGGGTCATCTCGAAAGCGCCCAGGGAGATGAGGGTCAGACTGAAGAAATACAGTTTATCCTTGTGTATGGCGAAGAGCAGCGCCTCAAGCCACTGGCACGATTCCGTCGCCTCGTAATTGACAAGCAGTCGGTGCACAATGTCGAGATAGAACCCGAAGGGCGCGCAGGCCAGCAGCACCAGCAGGTAGAACTTGAAGGGAAGCTTCCCCTTTTTCCAAAAGTACATCCGTGTCCCCTTGTCCCAAAGCATTTTCTCCCCCATCCAGACCTGTTTGCTCTTTCCGGCAACCCCTTTTCCAGTCAGGCAGCTTCGCATTGCTCGCCCATGATGATCTGCCGCTATAGGCAGAAAAGCAGATGGACGCTGACTGGATCTCCTATTACTAACACCTAACCCTACCCTTCTCAGTTCCTGTTGCGAGACGGATTGACCCAGTCGCGTGGCTAAGATATTCTACTTATCATGCTGTTATTTATCTCTTTTTCGTGAACGCAATGACCTGCGGATTCTGCGTAACACAACAGGCCAGATCTTTCAATCCGTATAAATACCTATTACGACAGAGAAAGGGGGAGAAAGGTGACGAACGGAGATGGTGCCGAGGGGAGTCAGGAACGAACGGGAGCACCAAGGCCAGAATGATGCCTGGTGGAGACTTATGCTTGTTGGCAATGTCGACCGGTGAACGTGACAGAGTTTTTCACCCAAGAGTTCTCTGGATGAACAATAGACATCTCTTAATGGTGGTCTGTTGAACTTTGAAAAGATTATCTTTGGAAACCTCCTCTACGCAGTTGCTCCATTTCTGAACAATTTTCTTCTATTAGCTGATCCCACCCTCTCAGGGTGAATGTCAGCTTCCAGTTGAACGTTCCCAGCGAGGATTGCCAGGAGCAATCTCAAGATGCAGATTCGCTTAAATAGTCAAGATTGCCTCTGGCTACTGCTCAGATCTTTTTTCGATAAATCGTCAATTTTAGGTATTTATACCTATATGAAAAATTTTGTGCATGTGGTTATTAATATGAAAC
>JANJUM010000141.1 GCA_024710585.1 Desulforhopalus sp. | reverse complement strand
CGCCCGGCTTTTTGCAGAAGGACAGAAAGCAGGCCTCCTGCAGATCGCAAGACACAATCTTGCAGCCCCTCAATGGCAACAGTCTGTGCAGTGCCTCGTCCCCGACGGCTTCGACCTCATCTTTGCCGACCCCCCGTACGGCCAGGGACTCTCCGAAATGGTCATCGACCACCTTGGCGACGGCCCAATGCTCGCCGAGGGGGGGCTGCTTGTCGTGGAGGAGCGCAGCACCATTGCCCTCCCCATGAAAACCGCCTGTCTCAGTCAGGTCGACCGCCGCCGTTACGGCGAAGCCGGACTGTGGTTTTATCAGCATCACCGGGATCAGGCGGCGACAGAGAGCGACCATTCTCCATACACCCCTTTCACAAGCCCTCCGCCATAAGGCAGTCTTCATCCCTGCCCACAACGCACCCGAACACCTTTTTTTCACCGAGCGAAAGAGGAGAACCAGCCAATGCCCACCAACGCACAGCACCAGCCTTCCATCGCGGTCTATCCCGGCACCTTCGATCCGATCACCATGGGCCATGTCGACATCATCAATCGCGCCCTCAACCTCTTCGACAAAGTGATCGTTGCCGTCGCCGTCAACTCCGCCAAGGATCCAGTGTTCTCCCTCGAAGAGCGCATCCAGATGATCGAAGACTCCTTCGTCGGCCAGGAACGCATTCAGGTCAGTTCGGTGCGCGGCCTTCTTGTCGACTATGCCTATCGGCAAAATGCCAAAGCCATTGTTCGCGGTATCCGCGCCGTTTCCGACTTCGACTACGAGTTTCAGCTGGCCCTGATGAACCGCAAACTGCAGCGGGAGGTGGAATCGGTCTTCCTTATGCCCGGCTTCCGCTGGATCTATATCAGTTCGTCGATCATCAAGGATGCAGCCCGTAACGGAGGCAATGTCAGTGACCTCGTACCACCCCATGTCGACCGCAAGCTACGAGAAAAATTCGCACCACGTTACTGAGAAGCCAACTATCGGAGTTCTGTCGGCGCATCCTGACGCGCTCAGAGCAAACCGGGGAGTTGCATACAAAGCGAGAGGGCCGCTCCCCTGGCGGGAAACGGCCCTCATCTCACATCAGGCATCGCATGCCGTTTATGCCCCTTTGCGGGGTATTACGGGCAGAGGTTCTGATCCCCCCTTATCGAACGTTTTTGAGGTCGCGACGCAGTTGAGCGAGTTCATGGTGCAACGTCTCACGTAGAGCGGCAATCTCTTTTTTGAGGTCATCTGCGACGAAACCAGCCGTAAGTCGCTGTTCCCTGTCGGCGACTTCTCCACCATCCTCGGGCTCAGCCAGGAAGGCCACATCCCCTTCTTCGTCGTCATCCACGTCCACCTGCGCACCTTCCATGCTGGCAGGACCTTCACCCCTCTCGAATTCCTCCAGCAGCGCATCGAACTCTTTCTGGGCGTCGCTGGCCGCAGCAGCCGCCGCCCCTTCGGTGCGCAGCGGGTCGACAAAGGTCAGTTGTTCCCCTACGCGAACAGCCTGGCGGGACAGCATTCCCTGCTGCCATTCGAGGGTTTGCAGGGTAGCGCCCAAAAGGATTTCCTGTCTGGTGCGCTCCGATTTCCCGGAGAGACTCGCCAGGCGCTGAAAGATTGACTCCAGCAACCCATGCGCCCCGGCGCTCGCTTCGTAGCGATAGCTGTCGATATGCTGTGCCACTGTGGACAGCAGTTGCAGGAAGGTCTTCTCAAGCGGCCGCTCAACCCAGCGCTGACGCAACCCATTGATTTCGGCAAAAGTGGCGTTGAGGATTTTATCGTTCAGTTCGAGCTTCAGAGAATCGACGCAGGCGCGTAGCCCATCCAGGGGGTCGGCGACGGCCGGTTGCGCAACGGGCAAGGCCCAAGCAGGGTCGAAAGCAGGCTGTTCCTCATGTAGAGCGCTGTCCGCGCGGTCAACTGCCGAGAGAGCGGTCAACGCGCTCCCCTCCACCATCGCAATCATCTCCGGACTGACGGCCTGAACCTCGGCGGCGACATCTTCCTCAGCAGAAACCTCCTCCGACAGCGGCTCGGCATCGGCGAGAACATCTTCTTGCAGAATATCCTCTTCCTGCAGGATTTGCGCAGCGATCGGTCCGGCATCATCGAAGGCAGCGGGTGCAGCGGTCTCTCCAGCCTCATCGAAGGTGTCGACCATATCGATCTCGGTGGCTGCCAAGGTGCTGTCCGTAGCACCCTCATCTTCGGCGAGGGGGGGTTCCACGCCAAAGGACAGGCTTTCGGCCATATCTCCATCGGGGCCTGCCAGCACGGCAGGTTCTTGGTCCTCTTTTACAAGCTCGTCCTCGGCAAGTTCAAAGACGACCTCTTCTTCTGGCAGGACAAGCGAGTCACCTGCCAGGGCCGCGGCACCTAGCACCGCAGCCGTGGTGGTTGCAGCCGCTGCAGGGGCCAAGTCTTCGCCGCCCGGGGAGTCTTCTTCGCTCCCAGCCGCGAAGAAGGCGGCAATGTCCTGCTCCCTTGCCGCATCAGCGACAGGCTCCGCCTCGGCGCCATCGCTCTCCAGGCTATCGAACAAGTCCTCGATAGCCGACTCGTCGAGGGCGTCGTCTTTCGAGGCCCTTTCATCAGCAAAAAATGCGGCGACTGCTTCCTCGGCCTGTTCCTCTTCTGTAGCCTCCGACACTTTGTCGGGGACGTCGCCGGACGCGTCCAGAGAGACAGACTGGCTCTCCACGGCAAAGAGACCATCGGCCGAGAGGACGTCAAAACTGAGATCCTCATCGGCAGCACGTGCCACATCGAGGGGCTCTTCTTCCTGCCTGCCTTCGAAACGAGTTTCGGCGCCAACAACGTCGCCGGCGAGATCCCCCTCGGAGAAAAAGGCCGAAGGTTCGGCCGTCTCTTCCACCGATTCGGCTTCCACGGCTTCCTGTTGCGGACGCTCGTCGAGCCAATCGAGGCCAAGAACGGCCTCTTCTTCGTCGCCTGCCTGTACTTTGGAAGTCTCCTCGGGGACGGCATTCGCCGCTACAGCCGGCGCCGTGCCTTCCTCATCCAGGAAGAGGCTGTCGATAGTGCCCGAGAGTTCCTCGGCAACTCCGTGAGAGAGGGGCGCCGCCTCGAGAGATTTTGCGCTGAAGAGGCTTTCTTCCTCTATTGTCGCCAGCGCCGGAGCGAGCTCTTCTCCCTCCATGGGCAAGGAGAGTTCGTCGCTGTCGTCGTCGGCATCGGTCTCGACATTCACTCCGAGCAGCGCGGTTTCACGATCGAGCGAGGCGGAAACATCCGCAACTATATGGGGCGTTTCGTCGATTTCCGGAAGGATCGACTCGGCAACACCAAGGACCTCTTCCTCGATATCCTTTGCGAGAATTTCCTCTTCCTCATCTTCCTCGTTCAAATCCCCGGTATCCGCCAGAGCCGCTATGGGTTCCTGCAAAGCGCCACCGATACCAGCCACCGGTGACAGCGAGGAAGCCTCCAGCACGTCATCGGCATCAACCTCTTCGTCTTCCTCGCCGACATCGACGCCCTGCAGCGCGACGTCTTTATCGACGGCAACCGCTTCCTCGTCGGCAAAAAGCTCGACAGCCGGTGCCAGTTCTTCCTCTATCATCTCATCCACTTCATCTCTGGCCGCAGGGGCGGCTACCGCCTCGCCAAAGAATTGATCGATGTGCGAAGTCACCAGCGAAGGATCCTTGAGCCCCAGGGCCATGGCTTCACGCTCGGCCTGGAACCCCATTTCCGAATCTTCTTCGACGTCCGCCAGAGCGGGAGCCAGCGTGGCTCCCCCACTGATCTCCTCGTCCTCGTCCTCATCGCTATCGACCGCCTGGGAGATAACCTCGGGGGCAATGGTCGGGCCAATCAACGACTTGAATGCATTGAATTTTTCTACAGCAGGAAAGAGAACCGCCTTCTCCTCTTCGAGGGTCATCGGACGCAGCACGATTCTCTCGAGACATTCATAGAAGTGTTGCAGCACCTTGAATGCATCGGGATGGGCATTGCTCTTTTTCACCTTGATATAGGCGGCGAGGGTCCCGATGCCCTGGAGGAGAATGAGTTTGGGTCGACTATGGGAATATTCGTCTTCGAGGCGGAAGACCTCCCGCCGCAAATCATTGAGATCCTGTTCGGTGATTTCCCAGTCAATGCCCAGGACAATGGCCTTGAGGTTGAGCAACTCGCCCTCGTCGCCCTGGACTTTTCCAGTCTTCCGAGGTGGGGCGGGGGCCGGTTCCACCACAGGCTCCGAAGATTCGGGGGTGGGATGCACTTTGATCTGGCGCTTGAAATTTTCGAATCGTTTGACGTCCTCGAGGAGAATGTCCCTTTTCTGCGCTTCGCTCAAATCGACAGAGGAGACGATTTTTTCAAGATTGTAGTAGAAGGTGAGCAGCAACTTGATAGCACTGGGATGGGCGTCGGCCTTTTTCTGGTAGATGTACTTGCTGATCTTCTCCAAAGCCTGAACATAGACGAGGTTGATGGCTTCCCCGGCCCAGATGCTCTTCAGGTCGACCAGTTCCTCGTTGAACTGACGCAGCACATCGTCGGTGATTTCCCAGTCGATGGACAGCACCAGACTCTTGAGGCGGCTGATGGGTGATTCGTTGTCAGTGGAAAGCTCGAACAAATCATCGGCATCCGTATAGTACGAATCATCATAGTCATCGTTGCCAAGCGTCAAATCGTCGTCATACTGGCTTTCGGTATACTGTTTCACCACAGTTTCTCTCTAGAGTAATTTTTTCTGGATTGAAATAACCGAGGCAGAGATGATTTTCTTGAGTGTCGCTGCCACATTATATCCAGTAATGGCACTTGCCTCGAAGTAGGGCACCTTCAACCTGCTATTCAGATCCTTCTCCAGCACCTCCGTGGGCAGGATAGGAATACCGTGCTCTTTGAGATCGACCTTGTTGTACTGCATGACCAGGGGGATACGAAAAATGCTTTCCTTGTAGGACTGCAGGTTTTCGTGCAATTGATTGAGGGAGCGAATGTTCTTTTCACGCTGCTTTTCCATGGCGTCGGCGACGAAAACGATACCATCGACCCCGCGCAGCACAAGCTTGCGGGTAGCGTTGTACTTGACCTGGCCCGGGACGGTATAAAGCTGGATCTTGATGTCGTAGCCCTTGATCTGCCCCATGTCGAAGGGAAGAAAGTCGAAAAAGAGCGTCCGGTCGCCGTGAGTCTTGAGGCTGACCATTTCCGAGGCGATCTGCTTGCGGTAGGTACGGTTGATATACTCGAGGTTGGTGGTCTTGCCGCACCGCCCTGGACCGTAATAGACGATCTTCACCTGCACTATCTTGTCTTTCAGATTGATAAAGCTCAACGTTTCACTCCCTTAGCTATCGCTGCAGATAGGTGCCGCCCCCGTCACCGACAACACGGCGACATTCCGTCCCCGCCCCCTACTTCCTTTCCCAGACCTTGCGTATCTTCTCGATCACGTCGACGACGTTGAGACGCAGGAAGCCCAGGGAGATGTCACGCCCGAACATGGAAATGAGCAGCAGTTCGTCATCGATCTTGCTGAAGTGGATGTTCGATTCCTGCCCTTTGTGGAACAGCAGGGAGAACTCCTGCTCGCCCACCAGCTTGGCCATGGCATCCACCGTGGCGAAGTTCCCCGCCGCCAGGGCGGCGAAAGAATAGACGTCATACTTGCTCTCGCCATTGTCCTTGGCAGTGATGATGTTGCCAGCCATGTCGATGATGATGACGCAATCGACACCGAGTTTTATCAACTTTTCCGCCAAAATTTTGTCTATCTGCTCGAGTTGCTCCTGACTGACAATCCCATAGTTCATGCCGCAAACCTCTTCGTAAGTGTGGTTTTACCTGCTATTACGGCGGCGCCCGTGCCGTCTCCGACAGCGCCGAACCTCTGTTGACGGGCCGATACCCGACTATGTCTGAATAGTATCAAAAATTATGAAAAAAATACCGTCTCTTTTAGGCCCCTCCAGGATGCTGTCGATAAAAAGGACTACCGCAGCGACATCTCGACGAGGTTACGGCAAGATACTGTTTTGACCACTATACGACAGTTTTTTACCTATATGAAGTTTTATTTTTGGTTTTTATTAACAAATTCATCCCGCTATGAAAAATCCTGATCAAGATTTGACCTCCCCCCTTTTCCTGCGCCGGCCGGTCGCTGTTGGCGATGCGAATTGCGTTAGCCGGTATTTTTTGCTATTACCCTGTGAATGAAGACAATTCCCTCCCATCTCATGCAGTTGCCCGTTCTCGATCTTGCCGGTGCGACCCTGATCGACACCCACTGTCACCTCGATATGGAGGCGTACGACCATGACCGAAGCGAGGTCCTCAAGAGGGCCTTCGCCCTTCCGGTGAGTCGCATCGTCACCGTCGGCGTCGATGCAGCCAGTTCGGCGAGATGCGTCAGTCTGGCGCGGAGCGACCGGCGTATCGCGGCGACCATCGGCATTCACCCGCACGACGTCGGGGACCTCAACGCGACGCAGTATCGCCAGATGGAAAGGCTCTATCGGGACAACAGCCAGTATATAGTCGCCTGGGGCGAGATCGGTCTCGATTACTACAGAAGACGCAGCCCCCCTGAAGAGCAGCGAAGCCATTTCCGCAGGCAGCTCGACCTCGCCGACGATCTCGGCCTGCCGGTAGTCATCCACAACCGAGATGCCGACGACGACCTCCTCGCCATCCTCAGGGAAGCACGCCCGTTGCGTTTCGGAGGCATCATGCACTGCTTTTCGGGGAACTGGCAACTGGCGGAACAGGTCCTCGACCTCGGCCTGCTGATTTCCATCCCCGGGGTGGTGACGTTCAAAAACAGCGCTATCTTGCAGGAAGTGGTGCAACGTGTGCCGCTTTCTTCGCTGGTAGTGGAGACCGACGGACCCTACCTGGCGCCACAACCCCATCGCGGTGCGCGGAACGAACCGGCTCTGCTCGCCCACACCGTGGCGAAGATAGCAGAACTGCGCCTCATTTCACCAGCTGAGGTAGCCCGGCAGACCACCTGCAACGCCGACAACCTCTTTCACTTCGACAGGAACGAGCAATCATGATAGCCGAAAACCTCCAGCGGATCCGTGCTGAGATCGCCGCCGCCGCCCGCAGGGTCAACCGCAACCCCGAAGAAATCACCCTGGTGGCGGTATCGAAACTCTTTCCTGTGGAACTGATACTGGAGGCCGTTGACGCCGGACAGACGGTCTTCGGGGAAAATTACATCCAGGAAGCGGCGACCAAGAAACGTCAGCTGCCGGAAGGCGTCCACCTGCATTTCATCGGCCACCTGCAGAGCAACAAAGCGCGCCTGGCCACTGAGACCTGTGACATGATCGAGACCGTGGACAGCCTGAAACTGGCTACCGCCTTAAACAACCATCTGACAAAACTCGGCAGGAGGATGAGGGTGCTGCTCCAGGTCAATATCGGCAAGGAGCTGCAAAAGAGCGGTGTCGACGCCGCGGAGGCAGAACAGTTGCTGCGGCAGATGCAACCTTTGAAACAGCTGCAGATGTGCGGGCTGATGACGATCCCGCCGCTGTCGACTGAGGCGGAAGCATCGCGGCCCTATTTTCGAGATTTGCGCCTGCTGGCGACTTCTCTGGCAGCCCGCGGCCTCTTTCCAGAAATGGACAGGCCGCATCTCTCCATGGGGATGTCGGACGACTTCCCCGTAGCCATCGAGGAAGGAGCGACCATCGTCCGCGTGGGCACGGCGATCTTCGGCAGACGCCAGTGAACGGCACCAAAAAAAAGATCTGCCCGCAGGCAGATCTTTTTAACGGAGTGAGGGATACGGTTACTTCCTCTTCGAAGCCCGTTTTGCTGCCTTGAGGGGGTTGACGCGGATTTTCACCACGGCAATCTCCGGCTTGGCATGGGTGGCGAAATTACAGAACCCGAGCTTCCACTTGGCAGCCGGATTGACGTAACTGCGGCAATATTTGGCATTGTCGGTCTCGACGATTCGTGCACAACCTTCGCATTTATCAATGATCGGTTGAAAACGACCATCGGCGTAATTGACAGAAGCCTGATTTTCCATTCTCGCTATCCTCCAAAACATCTACGCTCTTGCCGGCTCCATCGCCAGAGACGGGCCGGGAAACAGGGACGACAAAGCGCCCTCTGATTTCTCCACGACAAACATGAACTTTTCTTTATATCAGAAGCTCATGGCATTCTCAAGTATTTTCCACGGCAGCAATGACTTCCCCACCCCTTCTTTCGCTTTTTTCTTTCCTGTCCGACGAAGAGATTGAAAGATATGGCGCACGAGCGACCCTTGTAATAAGAAGGTTATTGGTATATAATCGAATTCATTTGCTGTTTGAACGACAGAGAGGCCTTTGCTGCGATTCTATCTACAACGCTCGCCACCTTGGGGGAGGTCACAATGCCAGTCTACAGATGGAAGGGGAAAAATTCCGCAGGGGAGAAGCGCAAAGGTGAAGTCGAAGCCCCCGATCAAGCCGCTGCGCTGGCGCAGATCAAGAAATATCGTCTCACCGACGTCGTCATCAAAGAGAAACCGAAGGATCTCCTGGAAAATGTTGCCCTCTTCAAACCGAAGGTCACCGGCAAGGACATTGTCATCTTCACCCGCCAACTCTCCACCATGATCAACGCCGGCCTGCCGCTGGTACAGGGCCTGGAGATCCTCGAAAAGCAGCAGGAAAACCCGACGTTCAAGAAAGCCCTCAGCGAGGTTCGATCCGACGTCGAAGCCGGCTCGACCCTCGCCGACTCGATGCGCAAGAAACCTAAGATCTTCGACAACCTCTTCACTAACATGATCGAAGCGGGGGAAACCGGCGGCATCCTCGACACCATCCTCTCGCGACTCGCCGTTTTCATGGAAAAATCCATGGCTCTGAAGAAGAAGATCAAAGGGGCCATGACCTACCCGACCATCTGCCTGGCCATTTCGCTAGTCATCCTGGTGATCATCCTCGTCTTTGTCATTCCCGTTTTCTCCAAGATGTTCGAAGACTTCGGCTCGACCCTGCCGGTGCCAACGCAGATAGTCGTCAACATGAGTAATTTCTTCAAAAGCAATATCGTCTTTATCATCATAGCCCTCTTTATGGTGATCTTTATCATTAAAAAGATCTATGCCACACCCAAAGGCCGACTGGCCATCGACAAAGGCCTGCTGCACGCCCCTGTCATCGGCATGCTCCTGCGTAAAGTGGCCGTGGCCAAGTTCACCAGGACGCTCAGCACCATGCTCCAGGCTGGTGTACCAATTCTCGAGGCCCTGCAGGTCGTGGCGAAAACCGCCGGCAACAAGATCATCGAGAACGCCGTGTTCAGGGTTGGCGACGCCATCGCCGAGGGTCGTCCCCTCGCCGACCCTCTCGAAGAGAGCGGGGTCTTTCCAAATATGGTTATTCAGATGATCAACGTCGGCGAGTCGGTAGGTGCCTTGGACGCCATGCTAGAAAAGATCGCCGATTTTTATGACGAGGAGGTCGACCAGGCCGTCGAAAACCTCACAGCGATGATCGAACCATTCATGATGGTCTTCCTCGGCGGCATGATCGGTGGCCTTGTGGTCGCCATGTACCTGCCTATTTTCAAGATCGCCTCCGTGGTCTAAAATTTCGACCCGCCACGCAGACTTTTTTTTCGACGAAATTTGACTTTCTCCGCCCAGCGTATATGATAATCACAGTGATGCTTTTATAACTGTACATATCAGGAGGAACCCATGACACTCACCAAAGCCGATTTGGTTCAACAGGTATATAAGAACCATGAAGGATTGACCAAGGCACAGGCCACCGATTCCGTCGAAGCCTTTCTCAGAATCTCGAAAGACTCTCTTATCAACGGATCGGATCTGTTGCTGAGCGGTTTCGGCAAGTTCAATGTCAAGAAGAAAAACGCCCGCCGAGGACGCAACCCTCAAACCGGTGACGAACTGACCTTGGACGCGAGACGGGTTGTGACCTTTAAGCCGTCTGGAATATTGCGCGAAAAGATTAACGCCGGCAAATCAAACTAGGCTGCCTCTCTTGACAAGGCCCTCGCCCCACTGAAGCGGCAACAACGATTCAGGGGGCGGGTGATGGCGCGGCCTTCGTGCTTGGGGGTTGCAGTACGTTTGACGTTTTCGCTAAACTGATCCTGCCCTATGGGAGGCACTGACTCTCGCGTCGACTGCGGCAACGAGAGAGCCTCAGGCGGCTGGCCGTCTCACGGCTCCCTCGAGAGTGTCTTACGTGTGCCCTGAGGTATCTTTCCGCTGACGTGCCCCTCATCGTATCGTCTTCTTTGGCGAAGGGCTCGAGTCGTTACAGACGCGCTCTTTCACTTTCAGAAGGCAGGCCTGTTTGTCGGTTATCCCGCATGGCATCGTTGCCGGGTCCTCCATCAGTCGGGGTAACGCTGTTGGCCTCGTCCTCCCCTCCATGAGGAGTGAGAGCGATACTCGCCTGGCGATCTGCCGGCATCCTCTTTACGCCCCACCCCGTGTCAGAACCTGTACTTGCCACAGGGTCTCAGCCAAGCTGCCCCAAAACCGTCCCTATACTCAACATGACCGCTGCGGTGGCGTAAACCCGATCCGCCAGCTTCTTCAAGGTGACGGCCGCCTGTCCTTTAGCGACCAACGCGATAAGGCCAGAGCATTGCTCCCCGCTTAGAAAGATTGAGAAACTTTCTTCCCTCACACCAACATCCGCAAAGTCGTTGGCTCTCACTCCGCGTAGACGAGCCTGCCGGCGAGGAGAATGTCTTCTCCCAGCCGTGTACAGCGTGCTTCGGTGAGTCGCGGGGCAGAGTCACGATCCGCTACCGAATAGCCGCTCAACAGAGACACCCCCCCGTCACCAGCAAAGAGTGGTCCATAGAAGAGATAGGCGTAGTCGACCAGCCTCTGACTCAGAAAAGAGCCATGGATGCGTCCTCCCCCCTCGACAAGGACTGAGAAGACACCCTCGTGTCCGAGACAATCAAGCACCTGGGTCAAAGACACCCCACCCGCCTCCCCTGCGTCCACTGGGAAAACTCGCACTCCTCGTTCGAGAAAACTGTCGATTCGCTCCTGCGGGGCATCGTTACGGCAGAACACCCAGGTCGCTGCCGACGACCGCTGTGTATAAACCCGCGAATGAAGGGAGGTGGAAAGCCTGCCATCGAGGATAACCCGGAGGGGATCTCGGCCCCGCCCCGATTGCAGCCGAGTCGTCAGGAGAGGATCGTCGATCTGTACAGTACCCGCACCAACCAGAATGGCATCGGCGTGAGACCGCAAGCGATGCACTCTTGCCAGCGACCTGGCCCCGGTTATCCAGCCACTCTTGCCCTGACGGTAGTTGAGCCGCCCGTCGAGACTGACGCCCGCCTTGAGAATCACCCACGGTCGACCAGTGCTGATATGTTTGATGAATGGCTGATTCAGTTGACGGCACTCCTCGGCAAGGACCCCGCAGCATACCTCGACGCCCCGGGCGGAGAGCGTCGCTATGCCGCTGCCATCCACTCGTGGGTTGGGATCCACCATGCCCACTACCACCCGAGAAATGCCGCTGGCAAGGATGGCCTGGCTGCAGGGTGGCGTCCGCCCGGTGTGGTTGCATGGCTCGAGGGTCACATACATGGTTGCGCCTTCCACGGGAAGGATCGCCGCGGCGAGGGCGTTGATCTCCGCATGGGGAGTGCCGGCCTTCTTGTGATAACCCCTGCCGATCACTTGCCCGTCCTTGACAATCACCGCCCCGACGCAGGGATTGGGGGAGGTCTTCCCCAGCCCCTTGCGGGCCTCCCTGAGGGCAAGGCGCATGAAGAAGATATCGCGGTCAGCGGCCATCTCTGCCTCGCGAATCGAGCATCGTCTTCAACTCGTCCATGAACTCGTTGACATCCTTGAACTGCCGGTAAACCGAGGCGAACCGGACATATGCCACCTCGTCGAGACGGGGGAGGTCCTCCATCACCCATTGCCCGACCACCTGGGTCTGTATCTCCTTGGCACCGTAGTCCTGAAGCTTGTGCTCGATGGCGTCGGCGAACTCGTCGATACGGTCGCGACTGACCGAGCGCTTTTCACAGGCCTTTTCGAGACCCGCGATGAGCTTGCGACGGTCCCACGGCTCCCGGCGACCATCTTTCTTGACCAGAACCGGCAACATCACCTCGAGGCGCTCGTAGGTGGTGAAACGCTGGTCACAGGCCTCGCACTCCCTCCTGCGCCGGGTGATGGTGGCGTCTTTGTTGAGACGCGAATCGATGACTCGATTGTCGAGGTGACCGCAATAGGGGCATTTCATAATAATCCTCCCTGTGCTTACAAACCGTTAGCGTTCCATTTCGCCGATCTTAGTACGCCATAGTCGAAAAAAACAGTGAAAACAGCAAAGCCGATTTTGCTGGAGCAAAATCGGCTTTGCCATCTTTATGGCACCACTCGCAGTCAGTTGCTGAACTTGGCGATGCGCCGCTGATGCCGCCCTCCGGCAAAGGGAGTTGCAAGCCACACCCGCACCATCTCCACCGCAGTCTCTTCGTCGATCACCCGCGCCCCGAGGCAGAGTACATTGGCGTTGTTGTGTTCGCGGCTCATCCGTGCCGTGTAGGCGTCGAAACAGTTGGCAGCCCTGATTTCCCTATGGCGATTGGCGACGATGGCCATACCGATGCCGGTACCGCAGACGAGGATGGCCAACTCGCAGCGCCCGTCAATAACCCGAGCTACAGCCTTATCGGCGAAATCGGGATAATCCACCGATTCCGGGGAAAAGCAGCCGACATCATCGACCTCGTGACCGGCGGCCAGCAGAGAGGATTTAATCGCCTCCTTGAGCAGATACCCGCCGTGATCGGCAGCCAGCGCCAGTTTCATTTCTCCCTCCCGGCGCCGCTTCAGGCGCTGTGACGTTTCATGGCGATGACCGCATTCGTGCCACCAAAGCCAAAGGAATTGGAGAGTGCGGCACGGATAGTCATCGAGCGCGCCGTATTGGCCACATAGTCGAGATCGCACTCGGCGCTCGGCCGCTGCAGGTTGATGGTCGGAGGCGCCACCTGCTGATGGAGACTGAGTGCAGTGAACACCGCCTCTATGCCACCCGCCGCACCGAGCATATGGCCGGTCATCGACTTGGTGGAACTGACCGCCAGGCGACCGGCGTGATCCCCGAAGAGGGTCTTGATCGCCATGGTCTCGCACTTGTCGTTGAGCGGCGTCGAGGTGCCGTGGGCATTGATGTAGTCGTAATCTTCCAATGCCAGGCCGGAATCCTGCACCGCCATGCGCATCGCTCTCATCCCACCCTCACCGTTCTCAGGAGGGGCGGCGATATGATATGCGTCGCTGCTCAACCCGTAGCCGACTACTTCGGCGTAGATGGTTGCGCCACGCTTCTTCGCCTGCTCGTACTCCTCGAGCATCAACATGCCTGCCCCTTCGGCCATGATGAAACCATCACGGTCCTCGTCGAACGGCCGCGAGGCCTGCTGTGGCTGGTCATTGCGGGTGGAGAGCGCCTTCATCGCCGCGAACCCGGACACGCCAAGTCCGCAGATCACCGCCTCGGTACCACCGCACATCACCGCGTCGCACATGCCATAGATGATATGACGATACGCCTCACCGACAGCGTGGGTGCCGGCGGCACAGGCGGTGGTCAGGCAGAGGTTAGGCCCCTTGAAACCCAGGGACATGGAAATCTGCCCGGAAGGCATGTTGGGAATGACCATGGGAATGAAGAAGGGGGTGATCTTCTTCGGCCCCTTCTCCAGCAGCACCTGATGATACTTCTCGATGGTCGGCAGGCCGCCCATGCCGCAGCCAGTGATAACCCCCAGCCGCTCGCAGTTCTCCTCGGTGACCTCGAGACCGCTGTCCCTGTGGGCCATCATCGCCGCGGCGAGGCCATACTGCACGAAGAGATCGAGATGCTTGGCCGCCTTCTTGTCGAAAAAATCGTCGGGGACGAAATCTTTCACTTCAGCAGCAATCTTTACCGGGTAATCGCTGGTATCAAAGCGCGTGATGAGGTCGATACCGCTCACTCCGGAGATGATGTTGCGCCAGGATTTTTCAACCCCAGTGCCAAGGGGGGTCACCAGACCCAGACCCGTGACGACAACCCTTCGTTTCACGATAAGTGCTCCTTGTCCTTGCTGTTTATCGGTGACGCCAACCCGCCGCGGCAAAGAATTGCTGCTGTGCCCTGCCCGAGGTCTTACTGTTTTTTCTTCTTGACGTAGTCGATAGCGTCCTGGACGGTGGTGATGCCCTCGGCGTCCTCGTCGGGGATTTCGATGTCGAAGCCTTCCTCCATGGCCATGATCAGCTCGACGAGATCGAGGCTGTCCGCCCCGAGGTCATCGACGAAGGAGGCGTTGGGGACGACCTTCTCTTTCTCGACACTCAACTGCTCGACAATGATATCAATCATTTCCTGTTCGATTGCCATGTTCCTTCTCCCTTGGTGAAAAGTGGATGCGGTTGCCGTCAACCGCATGCCTTTGTTAATGTTACCGATAGTGTTGCTCTTTCCTCTGCCTGCTACAGATACATCCCGCCGTTGACGTGCAGCGTCTGCCCGGTGACATAACGGCCGTCATCGGAAACCAGGTAAGCCACAGCCGCTGCGATATCCTCGGCCTTGCCGAACGAGGCAAGCAGGATGTCCTTCTTGATCTCTTCCTGAACCTCGGAAGAAAGCTGTTCCGTCATCTCTGTCTCGATATAGCCCGGCGCCACTGCGTTGACGGTTATGTTGCGCGAGGCGTACTCCCTGGCCATGGCCTTGGTCAGACCGATGAGACCGGCCTTGGCGGCCGAGTAATTGACCTGCCCGGGATTACCGGCAAAGCCGGAAACCGAGGAGATATTGACGATCCTCCCCCACTTCTTCTTCATCATCTCCCGCGAGGCGGCTTTGGCGCAAAGAAAAGCCCCTTTGAGGTTGGTGTCGAGAACCGCATCCCAGTCCTCTTCCTTCATCCGCGCCATGAGCCCGTCTCTGGTGATACCGGCATTGTTGACGAGGATATCCACCGACCCGGCGGCGGCGATGATGTCCTTGAAAGCCCGTTGCACCGCGGCGCCATCGGCGACATCGAAGGCGACGATCTCCCCCTGCCCCCCCTGGGCGCGGATGAGGGCCACGGTCTCTTCGGCCGCAGCCGAACGGCTGACATAATTGACATAAACCAGCGCCCCCATGGCGGCGAGGCGCAGCGAGATGGCTCGACCGATACCGCGACTGCCCCCGGTGACAACGGCGATTTTTCCCTGAAGGTTCATTGGTGACGGCGCTCCTCGAGGCGGCTGATCAGCTTGGGGATGATCTCGTAGAGGTCGCCTACCAGCCCGTAGTCGGCGACATTGAAGATGCTGGCGTTCTCGTCACGATTGATGGCGACGATGGTCTCCGCCGACTGCATGCCGGCGACATGCTGCACCGCCCCCGAAATACCGCAGGCGATATACAGCTTCGGCGCCACCGTCTTGCCGGTCTGCCCCACCTGATGCGGGTAGGGGATCCACCCGGCATCAACCACCGCCCGTGAGGCCGAAACCTTGGCGCCCAGTACCCCGGCCAGCCGGTGAAGCAGCTCGAAGCCTTTGGCGGTCTCGAGTCCGCGTCCCCCGGAGACGAGGATGTCGGCGTCCTGAATGTTGACCTTGCCGGCCTCGGCGACCACCGACTCACACACCTTGATCCGGCTGGCGAGGATCTCGGCGGGGATCTCGGGACGGACGATCTCGCCCCGGCGGTTACCGTCGAAATCCAAAGCCTTCATGACCTTGGGACGCACCGTCGCCATCTGCGGGCGCGAGCCCTCGCAGACGATGGTTGCCATGATATTGCCGCCGAACGCGGGGCGGGTCTGCAGCAGGGCCCCGTCGTCCTCGCGAATTTCCAGCTTGGTGCAGTCGGCGGTCAGTCCGGTGTTGAGGCTGGTGGCCACCGCGGGGATAAAGGAGCGGCCGATGGCGGTGGCTCCGGCAAGAACGATCTCCGGACGGTAGTGGCGCACGAGGTGCGTAAAAACCTCCGCGTAGCAGTCATCGCGAAAATCGCGCAGCTCTTCGCGCTCGACCACCACGACGAGGTCGGCGCCATGGCCAACCAGCACGTCACCGCACCCGCCGGTGTCAGCGCCGAGCAGGTAGGCATGCAGGGGCACACCGCGCTGGTCGGCGAGCCTGCGCCCGATGCCGAGGAGTTCGAGGGAAACGCCGGCCAGCTCACCGCGACGATATTCACAGAAGACGGCAACACCCGACCAGCTGCGGATGTCGACAGCAGCCCGCCCTTCTTTTTTCTCAATGCTCAAAGCGCCGACGGCGCAGTTTTCGACACAGGCCCCGCAGAGGGTGCACGAATCCCCGATGACCGGGATTCCCTGGTCCATGACTATGGCGCCAAAAGGACAACTCTCCTCGCAGATGCCACAGCCGATGCACAATTCTTTATTGACGTTCACCATGGGTCTTTCCCGCACTCCCCGCTAAAGATAGGGCAACAGCCTGTCGACAAGTTGATCGATCTGTTCGTCCAAAGTGCCGCGAAGCACCGTACGTTCCCCCCTGGCGTGGGGCGGGAAAACCCTGACCACCTTGGTGGGCGATCCGGGCAGGCCGATGGATGCGGGATCAGCCCCCAGGGCCTGGGCGCTATATACCGGGATCTCTACTTTCTTAGCCTTCATCTTCCCTTTCAGCGACGGCACCCGCGGCTCGTTGATATCCTTGACCACCGTCAACAGCGCCGGAAGCGTCATCTCCACCACATCATAGCCATCGTCCATCATCCGTTCGGCCACCAGTTTCTCGGCGGAGACCTCGCGAATCTTCTGTACACAGGTCATGTAGGGGATGTCGAGTCGGGTGGCGAGGCCTGGCCCGACCTGGGCGGTATCGCCGTCGATGGCCTGCTTGCCGCAGAGGATGAGGTCGAAGGGACCGAGCTTTTTCACCGCCTGTTCGAGGGTATAGGCAGTCGCCCAGGTATCGGCGCCGGCAAAACTCCGGTCGGACACCAGCGCCACATGGTCGGCGCCACAGCTGATGGCCAGCCGCAACACCTCCTCGGCCTGGGGTGGGCCCATGGTCAGCACCGTCACCTCCCCGCCGCAGCGCTCCTTGATGCGCACCGCCTCCTCAAGAGCATGCTGGTCGTAGGGGTTCATGATCGACGCCACCCCTTCCCGTGCCAAGGTGTTGGTCACCGGATCGAGCCGCACATCCTTGGCATCCGGAACCTGTTTCACGCATACGATAATTTTCATGCAACAACCCGTCTAGTGCGAAAATACCCGTCCGCCCGGCTGGCGCTCCCGCAGCCCGTACTGCCGGCGGCCGGCCTGTCAGGAGTATTCCTTGTTGAGTTCCTGGCCGATGACGTTGCGCTGGATCTGATTGGTGCCCTCGTAGATCTGCAGGATCTTGGCATCACGCATCATCTTCTCCACCGGATATTCCGACATATAGCCGTAACCACCGAGAACCTGGACGGCATCGGTGGCCACCTTCATAGCCACATCGGTGGCATAGACCTTGCAAAGCGAGGAGGCTTTCGACATATCCTTGGGATGGGCGTCGATATGCTTGGCCGCGGCATAGACTAGGGCGCGGGCGCTCTCGACGCCGATGGCCATATCGGCGAGCATGTGCTGCACCGCCTGGAAGGCGATAATCGGTTTGCCGAACTGATGGCGCTGCTTGGCGTAGGTGACCGCCACGTCGAGGGCGCCCTGGGCGAGACCGACACCGAGGGCGGCGATGCCAGGACGGGAGAGGTCGAGGGTCTTCATCACGGTGATGAAGCCGGTCCCCGGCCGGCCAATGATGCGGTCCTTGGGGATGCGACAATCCTTGAAGATCAGTTCGGTAGTGGAGGAAGCGCGGATACCCATCTTCTTTTCCTTGGGCCCGCAGCTGAAGCCTGGATCGCCCTCTTCGACGACGAACATCGAGGCGCCGCGGGGTCCGCGACTGCGATCAGTAATGGCCACCACCGAATAGATCTGTGCCTCGCCACCATTGGTAATCCACTGTTTGGTGCCGTTGAGCACCCAGTGATCGCCATCGAGCACCGCCGTCGTCTGAATCCCCGAGGCGTCCGAACCGGCATTGGCCTCGGTCAGCCCGAAAGCCCCGAACTTGCTGCCGGTGGCAACTTCCGGCAGATATTTAGCCTTCATTTCCTCGGAACCGGCGATAATGATCGGGTAGACGCCAAGGAAGTTGGCGGAAAACGCGGTGCCCACGCCGATGCAACCACGGCCGAGCTGTTCGACAGTCAGCACGATATCAAAACAGCCGCCGCCGAAGCCACCGTACTCCTCGGGAATGGGGACGCCAAAGAGGTCGGCCTTGGCCATCTCGTTGAGGATCTGCCGCGGGAACTCGTGCTTTTCATCGAGCTCCGCCCGGGCAGGGATGATGCGTTCATCGGTGATCTGCCGCGCCGTGTCGACGATCATCTGCTGTTCTTCAGACAAGAAATAATCCATGCTCTCTCTCCAGCTCACCAGGTGATTAAAGATGCTCCCCAGGTCAACCCGCCACCGAAGGTGCAGAAGAGGACCTTGTCCCCCCTGGCGATCACCCCCTGCCGGTTGGCCTCATCGAGGGCGATGGGTATCGACGCCGCCGATGTATTACCATATTTGGCTACGTTAATAAACACCTTCCCCTGTGGTATGCCGAGGCGCTCGACCAGGTTATTGATGATGCGAATATTGGCCTGGTGGGGAATGACATAGTCGATGTCGGCGATCGTAAGCCGGCAGCGGTCGAGAAGACCGCGCACCGACTCTTCCATCGCCCTCACCGCGTATTTGAAGACCTCGCGCCCCTCCATGCAGATGAATGGCCCCGAATTGTCGGCGAGACGCAATTCAGGATTGGTGCTCTCGGCGCCGTGCATGTAGAGGAGCTTCCACAGACTGCCATCGGATTTGAAGTTGCAGCCGACAATGCCGCGATCCTCCTCGCTGTGGCCAAATACGGCCGCACCGGCGCCATCCCCGAAAAGGATGCAGGTATTGCGGTCCTGCCAGTTGAGCCGCCCGCTGAGGGCCTCGGCGCCTACCACCAGCACCTTCAGCGAGGCATCGGCACGCACGTACTTGTCGGCCAGGTCGAGCCCATAGAGAAAGCCTGAGCAGGCGGCGTTGAGGTCGTAGGCGAAGGCATTGACGGCACCGATCTCGTTCTGCACGAAACAGGCGGTGGAAGGCATCTGCATATGGGAGCTGATGGTTCCAACCACCACAAGATCGAGTTCGGCGGCATCCAGTGCCGCCGCGTCCAGGGCGCGCCGCGCCGCAGTCGCTGCCAGCTGCCAGGTCTGCTCGTCGCGGCCGCTGACCCGCCGCTGCTCGATACCGGTGCGTGAGCGGATCCACTCGGCGCTCGTGTCGACGATGGTCTCGAGTTCTTCGTTGGTAAGAATGCGTTCCGGCAGGCACGAGCCGGTGCCGAGGACGACCGTTCCCATCAGTTCTCCAGTTCGACGACGTTGTTGCTGGCCTCGAGACTGGCGAGGATCTCTCGGTTGATATTGCGTTTGACCATCTTGCCCGCCTCGAGGATGGCGTTCTTGATCGCCTGCGAACTCGATTTGCCGTGGCAGATGATGCCCACCCCGTTTATGCCGAGCAGCGGCGCCCCGCCATACTCGGCGTAATCGACCCGTTTCTTGAAGGCTTTGAAGGCATTACGCGCCAGCAGGTAGCCGATCTTGGCCAGCGTCGACTTGAGGATCTCGTCACGAAGCATGCTCATCGCCGCTTCCGCCAGCCCCTCGCTGACCTTGAGGCAGATGTTGCCAACGAAGCCGTCACAGACGATGACATCGACATCGCCACGAAAAACATCCCGCCCTTCGACGTTACCGATGAAATTGAGCGTACTCTTTTCCAGCAGCGGGTAGGTTTCCTTGATCAGGCTGTTGCCTTTGCCGGTCTCCTCGCCGATGGTCAGCAGCCCGACTCGCGGGTTGGAGACATCGTGCACTTTGGAAAACGCCGAGGCCATGATGGCGAACTGCAAGAGGTGCTGAGCGCGACAATCGACGTTGGCGCCGATGTCCATGAGCACCACCGGCTTCTTCAGGGTGGGAAAGACGGAGGCGATCCCCGGCCGGTTGACCGAGCCGAGGCGTCCGAGTTTGCGCACCGCCGCCGCCATGGTCGCGCCCGAGTTACCGGCACTGACCGCCGCATCCGCCTCGCCACGGCGCACAAGGTCAAAGGCCACCATCACCGAGGCGTCCTTCTTTTTGCGTACCGCGTCCACCGGGTACTCGTTCATCTCGATGACCTGAGTACAGTGGACGATGTTGAGCAGGGCGGAAATCTTTGGGGACGGGGCGAGGGTCTCGAGGGAGCGCTGCAGCAGGCTTTCATCGCCCACCAGCGTCACCCCGATGCCTCCCTGTTCGACGGCGAGAAGTGCCCCGGCGATCAATTCCTCGTGGCCATGGTCACCAGCCATGGCATCCAGGGCTATCCTCACAGTTCGCTCCTAGGCTATATCCGTATCGAGAACGAAGACGGTGCGCCCCTTGTATTTACCGCATTTGCTGCACAGGCGGTGCGGTTCCTTGGGCTCGCCACAGGAATTGCACACGGACAGCCCGGGGGCGGTGAGGGCATCGTGGGAGCGGCGCAGCCGGGTGCGGGAGTGCGAGTGACGTCGTTTCGGTAAGGCCATGGTATCCTCCAGAATCGGTATGCTCGGCATACCAGCAGTAATAAAGCGTTATTGCTTCTGTAATCGTTTCAACACGGTAAAGGGCGTAACCTTTTCCTCTTCGGGGCAGTGGCAGGGGTCTTGATTGAGTACCGCACCGCAGCCAACACAGATTCCGCGGCACTGCTCGCTGCACAGCCGTTTCTGCGGAATGGCGAGATGGACCTGCTCGGCGAGCAACTCGTCGACCTCTATCACCGCATCCTTGAGGTAGAGGGTGAGTTCCTCGGTCTCGGCCACCTCCCGCTCGCCTTCGTCAAGGGCGGCTTCCTCCCTGGTGGTGGCCAGATAGACGAAATCACAGCACAACTCCTCGACATAGGGCTCACTGCAGCGATCGCAGACCATGCGCAGACTGCCGACGATCTCGCCGCGCAGCAGCGCCGTCTGCGCATCCTTGCGGCTCACCTCGAGGCTCGCCGCTGCGGCCATCACGGAGACGCCTTCGACCGCCGGGAACCACTGCCCGGAGGAAATCGAGTACTGGCGTTTTCTCTCGGTAATTTCGTCAAATATCAGTCGCATGCCGTTATTGAGCCATTGATGTCATCGGTCGCGGCAGAAAATAAAAGAAAGAAAAAATAAACAATTTCTCCTCGAATGGCTACAAAAAAAACTACGTAAACTGCAATCTGCCGGTAATGATCGATGGGGAAAGCCGCCCCTCAGAGAACGTGGGCGAGGCGCTCGGAACTTTTTTTCAGGCGCTGGGTCATACGCCCCACCACCCAGGTGAGCAGCTTGACCGCCAGGGGGGCATCAGCGGCGCAGAGAGCTGTGAAGGACTCCGCGGAGAGCGCAAGGAGAGTGCTGGTCTGGACGGCGGTGAGCGTGGCGCCACGAAACTGCCCCGGCACCAGGGCGCTCTCGCCGATGGGAGCGCCAGGGTCGAGCAGGGCCACCACCTGCATCCTCTCGCCAAAGCCGGTGCCCTTCTGCACGGCGATTCTCCCGGAGACGAGCACATAGAAACGGTCGGCCGGCTCGTCGCAGCGGTAGAGCGTCGTCCCGGCTTGCAGCTGCACGGACTCCATGGCGGCAAGCACCCTTTCCGTTTCCTCCAGTGAGAGAAAGGGCAGACACTGGCTGTGCCACTGCGAAGTGTACTGAACCATGGGCGCGCTAATTGATTTCACTGGAAAAGGAATCGATCTTCTCCTCGAGGACCTTGACCAGGCCCTCGTAGTTGTCTTTGCGAAGGATCGACTTGAACTGCTCCTGATAGTTGCGCACCAGGCTGACGCCTTCGATGTTGATGTCGTAGACCATCCACCGTTTGGCGTCCTTGCGCATGATGTAGTGAATGGGGATCTTGACCCCGGCGTTGTCGAGCAGCACCGACACCTGGCCACGGTCATCTTTGACGTTTTCCGCCACATACTCCAGGGTCTGCCCGGAGTAGCTCTCCAATTTGCCGATATAGACGTTTTCCAGCAGCTTGGTCATCAGGGTCGTGAAGCGGTCCTGCTCGCGACTGTCGATCTCCTGCCAGGTCCTGCCGAGCACCCGTTTCGACATCTCGCGAAAGTCAAACCCCAGACTGACCACCTTCATGATCTTCTCGCGCCTTGCTGCACGGTGCTCGTCTCCTCTGAGGCTATCGTCGCCAAGGACGGCGGTGAGATCGGTAAGGATCGGCTTGAGGTCGGCGGTCGGCCCCGGAGTATCGGCCTGTGCGGTGGAAAACACCAGCGACAGCAGCAGGATGAGCAGTGGCTTCTTCATGGCGTTGTGGCGTCGATGTGATAGCGTTTGGGGGGTTACCGCCCTGGAGGGCCTAGGTCTCACTTGGCGCTGCCGAAGGCGAATTTCGAGATGAGCGACTCGATGTCGACCGAGGATTCGGTCTCGCGGATAGTCTCCCCGGGCTTGAACAGCTCGTCGTCGCCGCCCAGGTTGAGCTGAATGTACTTGTCGCCGATGATGCCCTGGGATTTCACCGAGGCGATGGTATCCACGGGCACCTTGACCTTCTTGTCAAGGCGCAGGGAGAGCAGCGCCGCCTCTCTGTCACTGAGGGCGATATCGACCACCTCGCCCACCGTCACCCCGGCCACCTGCACTGCCGCGCCTTCCTTGACCCCGGCGACGTTGTCGAACTCGGCCTTGACCTCCCAGGTGCTGCCCTGCCGCAGGAAGGACACTTCCCCCAGTTGCAGGGCGAGGTAGACCAGGGCTGCAAAGCCGCAGAGCATGAACAGTCCGACCGCCGATTCCAAGGTACGTTCTTTCATTTTTCCACCACAGAGCTTTGATAGATATCACCCATGGTCATCTTCACGAATTCGCGGATATGGGGCTTTTCCGACCACTGGATCGCCTCCGGGCTGGAAAAGACGTCCATCTGGCCGCGGTGGAGGATGATGACCTGGTCGGCGAGGTTGAAGATCTTGGGAATGTCATGGCTGACGATCACCGAGGTAAAACCGAACTCGGCCTGGGTCCTGGCGAAGAGATGATAGATCTCGCGTGTCATGACCGGGTCGAGGCCGGTGGTCGGCTCGTCAAAGAGCATAATGCTCGGCTTGAGTTGCATGGCCCGTGCCAGGCCGACCCGCTTCTGCATGCCGCCACTGAGTTGCGCCGGATACTTGTCTTCGTGGCCGGCAAGCTCGAACTGGCGGAGAGACGCGGCGACGAGGAGGCGGATTTCTTCCTCGCTCTTGGCAGTGCGCTCGCGCAGCGGCAGGGCGACGTTCTCGAATACGGTCAGGGAGTCGAACAAGGCCGAGCCCTGAAAAAGCACGCCAAACTGGCTGCGCACCTCCTCCAGCTCACGTCCGCCGGCCCGGGTGATATCCCGGCCATGCACCAGCACGCGGCCGCTGTCGGCGCGCACCAGACCGAGGACGAGCTTCAAGGTGACGCTCTTGCCCTGGCCGCTGCCCCCGGCGATGACCGTGGTCTTTCCCCGGGGGATAGTGAAGGAGACCCCGTCGAGGACGGTCTGCACACCGCCGCCCGACTTGGCGAAGGTCTTGACGACCCTGTCGAATTCGATGGCTGCGCTCATCACAGCAGCACCGCGGTGAGCAGGTAGTCGAAGACCAGCACGGCGATGGACGACAGCACCACCGCCTGGGTGGTGACCCGGCTGACACTCTCGGCTCCGAAGCCGGCGCCGCGGATCTCGCGCACGAAATAGCCGCGGCCGGTGCAGATCCACACCACCAGCAGGGCGAAGACGAAGGATTTGATGATCCCCAGGCGGATGTCATGGTTGGTGACGCTGCCCTCCATACCCTGGAAATAGCTGCCCGGGCTGACCCCCATCAGGCCGACCCCGGCGACATAGCCGCCGGCGATGCCGACCACATCGAAGACGGCGGTGAGCAAGGGCACTGAGATGATGGCGGCAAGAAACTTGGGGGTGATGAAGTAGCGGAAGGGGTCGACGGCCATGCAGTCGAGGGCGTCGATCTGTTCCGAGATGCGCATGATGCCGAGTTCGGCGCACATCGCCGAGCCGGCCCTTCCGGCAACCATCAAGGCGGTCAGCACCGGCCCCAGTTCCATGATCAGGGTGAGCGACACCGCCGAGCCGAGCATGCCCTCTGCACCGAATTTGTTCAAAGAATAATAGCCCTGCAGGCCGAGCACCATGCCGGTCGAGGCGGCAGTGAAGAAGATCACCGCCAGGGAGCCGAAGCCGATGAAGTGCACCTGGCGCAGCAACTCGCGAAAGCGGAAGGGGCGACGGAAGACACCGCGCACCGCCTTGCCGAGGAAGAGGGTCATCTTCCCGAGGTCGCAGAGGAGGTAGAGCCCGGTGTTGCCGAGACGCGCGAGGGGGTTGCTGGTCATGGCGAAGGTGGGTTGCAGCGCGGTGCAGGGAGGAAAAGATCGGGGGATTCCGAAGTCCTGTTGGCTGGGCACTACCATATTCTTTGCGGTCCAAGAAGTCAATGACCGGATTGCCCTGGATCCGCCGCCGTTCCTCGACGATATCGAGACAACCTGCCGGTCTGAACCTAGCGTTTGCGCGGGTCGAAGGTGTCGCGCAGCCCCTCACCGATGAAGATGAGCAGCACCAGGGTGAGCACCAGCACGGCAAAGGCCGACAGGGAGAGCCACCAAGCCTCGAGATTGGCCTTGCCCTGGGCGAGCAGTTCGCCGAGGCTGGGGGTCGAGGGCGGTACGCCCAGGCCGAGAAAGTCGAGGCTGGTCAGGGCGAGGATGGCCGCAGAGACGCGAAATGGCAGGAAGGTGAGCACCGGTGTCAGGCCGTTGGGCAGCAGGTGCCGCCACATGATGGCAAGGTCGCCGACCCCCAGGGCCTTGGCGGCCTTGACGTAGTCGAGGTTGCGGCCGCGCAGGAACTCGGCGCGCACATAGTCGGACAGCCCCATCCAGCTGAACAGCGACAGCAGCAGCAAGAGAAGGAGAAAGCTCGGCTTGAAAATCGAGGCGAAAATGATCAGCAGATAGAGCTCCGGCATGGCCCCCCAGATCTCGATACAGCGTTGCATCAACAGGTCGAAGCGACCGCCGAAATAGCCCTGCAGGGCACCGGCGACGATGCCGGTGACCGTGCCGACCAGGGTCAGCGCGAGACCGAAGAGCACACTGAGGCGGAACCCGTAGAGGAGCCTGGCGAGGACATCGCGGCCCCGGTCGTCAGTGCCGAGAAGGTTGACCGCGGTCGGTGGCGACGGCACCGGGCCGTCGATCTCCTGGTTGATGGTGGTGAAGCTGTGGCGGTTGGGGGGGAAGACGACCCAGTTTCCGCCGCTGGTGAGGCGCTCCAGCATATAGGGGTCACGGTAGTCGGCCTCGGTCTCGAAATCGCCGCCGAAAGTGGTCTCCGGGTATGAAACGAAGATCGGCGTGAACAGTCTGCCCTGGTAGCTGACCAGAAGCGGCAGATCGTTGCTGAGCAGTTCGGCTGCGCAGGAGACGAGGAACAGGGCGAGGAACAGGACCAGGCTGAGGTAGCCGCGGCGATTGCGCTTGAAGCGGCGCCAGGCCTCGGCCCTCCTCCGCGCCGCCGCCGAGCGCAGGTTTCTTCGCGGATGGTCGCTAGCCATCGATGCTCTCGAAGGTGATGCGCGGGTCGACGATCACATAGCTGAGATCGGAGAGCAGGCGCGAGACGAGGCCGATGATGGTGAAGAAGTAGAGAGTGCCGAGGACCACAGGGTAGTCGCGGTTGAGCACCGACTCGTAGGCGAGCAGCCCCATGCCCTGCAGGGAGAAGATGGTCTCGATGAGCAGGCTGCCGGTGAAGAAGGAGGCGATGAAATACCCGGGAAAGCCGGTGATGATGGGGATGATGCCGTTGCGGAAGACGTGCTTGTAGAGCACCTTGCCCTCGCTGAGGCCTTTGGCGCGGGCGGTGAGCACGTACTGCTTGTTGATCTCCTCGAGAAAGGAGTTCTTGGTGAGCATGGTCATCACCGCCAGGCTGCCCACCGCCCCGGAGGTAATCGGCAGCACCATGTGCCAGAGATAGTCGAGGACCTGCATCAGGGGGGATAACTCGTCGAAGTTGTCCGAGACCAGGCCGCGCAGGGGGAAGATCGACCAGAAGCTGCCACCGCCGAAGAGCACCACCAGCAGCACGCCGAGGACGAAGCCGGGAATGGCATAACCGACGAGGATCACCGTCGAAGAGATCAGGTCGAAGCGCGAGCCGTCGGCCACCGCCTTCTTGATGCCGAGAGGGATGCATACTGCATAGACGATGATGAAGCTCCACAGGCCAAGCGACATCGATACCGGCATGCGCGACACCACCAATTCTGCGACGCTGCGCTGGTGATAGTAGGAGGTGCCGAAATCGAAGACCAGATAGCGCCCCATCATGCTGATGAATCGTTCCAGCGGCGGCTTGTCAAAGCCGTAGAGCTTCTCGAGATGCGCCAGTCGCTCGCTGTCGAGGCCGGAATCGCCGCGGTAGATGGCCCTGGGGGTGCTGTGCACCTCGCCGCCGCCGGCGATGCCCTGCATCTCGCCAAGGAGCTTTTCCACCGGCCCCCCGGGCACGAACTGGGTGACGGCGAAGGTGATCAGCATCACCCCGAAGAGGGTGGGGATCATCAGCAGCACTCGTTTGACGATATAGGCGACCATCGCTTGGCGTCACGCAGCGGGCGGGCCGCCTGGACCCGCCGATTTCAGGGAGAAGGGAGCGATCATTTTCCATAAGAAAACAATATTTCTTGTTTTTTGCTCGTCCTTTGTGTCATTTTAAACGAATCGTCGGAGAAATGCCCCATTGGCACCGCCAACCGCCCTGTCCCGCCCCGGAACAGCCTTGCTGAGGTGGTTGCAGGCCGGGCATCGACTGTTTCTCTTTACCTGAAAGCGACACCATGCAAAACGACAAGACGTATATCGACAACTGGGAAGACCTGCGCAGCCTCGTCGCCCGCGCCAAAGAAAGCGAAGCCGTCGGCCTCGACACCGAGTTCGTCTGGGAGCGCACCTACTACCCGCAGCTCGGCCTGATCCAACTGTCGCTCTCCGACGAGGAATGCTTCCTCATCGATCCTCTGGCCATCTCCGACCTCGGCCCGCTGGGGGAGCTGCTCGCCCACCGCGGGGTGGTGAAGATCCTCCACGACGCTCCCCAGGACCTGATGATCTTGCGCCGCGCCACCGGCGCCGAGCCGCAGAACATCTTCGACACCAGACTCGCCGCCGGCTTCTGCAGCCTTCCGGCGACCCTCTCCTTGGGCAATCTCATCAAAGAACTGCTCGACATCGACCTCGCCAAGGAAGAGACGCGCAGCAACTGGTGCCAGCGTCCGCTCACCGACGAGCAGAAGCGCTATGCCCTCGACGACGTCCGCTACCTCCGCGCCATCAGGGTTCTCCTCCTCTCACGCCTCGTCGGCCCGAAGATCAGATCCTGGCTGCAGGAGGAACTCAACCTGCTCAACAACCCGATCACCTACAGCGGCAACGGCGCCGAGTCGCGCTGGCAGAAGCTGCGCGGCACCAGCGGCCTCGACAGCCCCGGGCTGGCCATCCTCAAGAACCTCTGTATCTGGCGCGAGGGCATGGCCAAGAAGATCAACCGTCCCCGCGGCCACCTCATCAAGGACGCCCAGCTCATCGAACTGGCCAGACACCGCGCCATAACCGCCGAGGGGCAGAAAGCCCACTGCGGGCTCTCCGACAAGGCCATTTCCCGTTATGGCACGACCGTGGCGGCGATCATCGACAGCACCCTCAAGCAAGCCACCGACAGCTATCCCGCCCCGGAACGGCCACTGCGACTGGGGCCAGCCGAGCGCCTCACCTATGACAAGCTCGTCAAGCTCATCGACCTCAAGGCCGGGGTGCTCGGCATCGCCCCGGGCCTCGTCGGCACCACCGGCGAGTTGAAGCAGCTGGTCACCGCCCTCAATGGCAAGAAAGCGGCCACCCCACGCCAGCTGCGGCAGACCGAGGGCTGGCGCAAGAACTTTCTCGAGGACTTCTACCGCAACCACGGGCGGGCCTGAGACGCCGGCGGGCGACCCGTAGTTGCACCCGACCCACAGCCCGCGCCAGGAGCGACTATGTTCGATCGTGACGAACCCCTCTGGGACCGCACCCTGCGACGTATCCGCCAGATCTGGCCGCTTGGCGAGCAGGCCGCCCGCAAGAACCTCGTCGCCCCGAGCCTGCCGGACAGCGACCTGCCCGGACTGCGCCGGCGCATCGACGCCTGTCTGGAAGGGCGTGGCGGCGACGTTTCGGCGCGCACCCGCGCCGCTCTGCTGGGCGAAACCTACCTGACCCTCGACCCCGGCGGCCGCAGGCGTTTCCTCGAACTGCTCGCCAGGGAATACGATGTCGACGACGAGGCAGTGGAGAAAGCCGCCACGATCCGCCTGCAGTGCACCGACGAGGAAGAACGCCGACGGAGCAACCGCGACCTGCGCCGGCTGCTGGAGCCACGGCGCACCATTCTGCTGCGGCAGTTCAACGGCCTGCAGGAGGGTGTCAAGTTCCTCGTCGACCTGCGTGCCGAGCTCCTGCCGATGGTGGGCGACGACTCCGCCCTGCGCTCCCTCGACCAGGACCTCCTCGCCCTGCTTTCCTCATGGTTCGACGTCGGCTTTCTCGACCTGCAGCGCATCACCTGGGAGACCCCGGCGATCATCCTCGAAAACCTCATCAAATACGAGGCGGTACATGCCATCACCTCGTGGCGTGATTTGAAACACCGCCTGCGCCAGGACCGTCGCTGCTTTGCCTATTTCCATCCGCGCATGCCGCGCGAGCCGCTGATTTTCGTCGAGGTCGCCCTGGTCAACGGCATAGCCGACAACATCCACGACCTCCTCGACGAGAGCGGCCCGACCCTCTCGCCAACCGCCGCCGACTGCGCCATATTCTACTCCATCTCCAACTGCCAGGCCGGTCTCGCCGGGGTCCCCTTCGGCAACTTCCTCATCAAGAACGTGGTCAAGGACCTGAGCGACAAGCTGCCCAACCTCAAGACCTTCTCCACCCTGTCCCCCATCCCCGGCTTTCTTCCCTATCTGCGCGCCCAAGGCGAGACGCTGCAGCTGACCGAAAAGGAAGAGCGCAGCTTGAAGGAACAGGGCGGCGACAAACCCGGCGAGTTTTTCCTGCGCAGCCTGTACAACCTCGAGGAACACTTCCAGAGCGAGCCGCAGTCGCCACTCAAGCCCATCCTGACGCGCCTTTGCTGCGACTACCTGCTCAATGTGAAAAGGGGCCGGCAGGCCCATGACCGGGTCTGCCACTTCCACCTCTCCAACGGCGCGCGGATTGAGCGTGTCAACTGGGGCGCCGATCGCTCCGCCAAGGGCTGGCAACAGTCGGCGGGAATGATGGTCAATTACCTCTACCAACTGTCGCACATCGAGAAGAACCACGAGAGCTACACCGGGAGCGGCGAGGTCGCCTGCTCTACCGCGGTAGCCAGGCTGGCGCGGGGCTAGGCGGAGAACCCGCCATCGCCGCCGGAAAGAAGGCACAGGGTTGCGGCCCGACAGGCATGGGCCGCAATCCCGGCGCTCCGCCATGATGCGGTAGCGATCAGTCGCGCTTGGGCAGCTGGTCGAGGTACCACTGCATCGGGTCGATGAGGATGAAGCCGCTGTCAATCAGCTTCTGCTTGACCTTGGCGACGTTGTTGGTCAGCAAATAGGGGAAGACCGCCCGCTTCTCCTTGTCCCAGACACGGGCCACCAGGACGCTGCCCAGGGAAATCTTCTCCTCGGTGATGATGTCGACGATGCGCTTCATCTGCCCCTGGCGCTCGGTGACGATGATGCACAGCAGGGTGCCCGGCTCGTCGATGTTCATGACGTTGACGAAGGCCCGCAGGAGGTCGCGGGTGGAGAGGATGCCCTTGAGGTAGCCTTCCTCGTCGATGACCGGCAGAGCCCCCACCTTGCGCTTCTGCATCACCAGGAGGCTGTCCTGGATGGTGTAGTAGGCATAGATGGCCAGCGGGTTCTTGCTCATGATGTCCTGCACCGGAAAGTCCATTACCTTGGCCAGGTTGCGGTCGTAGTCCTCCTTGGGGAGGAGAATCGACGGCATGGCGTCGCGGATGTCGCGGTCGCTGACGATGCCGATGAGCTTGCCGGCCTGGTCGATCACCGGCAGGTGACGGATTTTCTTCTCGCTCATCAGGGTTTTCGCCTCCAGAATGGTCATTTCCGGGCCGGCGGTGATCAAATTTCTCGACATTCGTTCGCTGACAAACATACCACCTCCACAAACTCTTTGGTTATCTCCGTTGCATAGCCCCCGCCAGGCCGCCCATCAGCGCAGCTCGGCGAGGAACCTGATATGATTTTCCACCAGCATCGGCAGGACATCGAGGTTGTAGCCGCCCTCGAGCACCGACACCACCCGCCCGCCGCTGCAGCGGTTGACGAGATTGACCACCACCTCGGAGATGAAGTCATAGCCGTCGGTGGTGAGGTTGGTGCCGGACATCATGTCGCTCTCATGGGCATCGAAACCGGCCGAGACGAGAATGAACTCGGGATTGAACTTCTTGAAGGCCGGCACCAGATCCTGCATGATCAGCCGCTTATAGTCATGATCGCCGCGGCCCGGCAGAACCGGCGAATTGACGGTGAAACCTTCCCCCTCGCCAAGGCCGGTCTCGAACTCCCGGCCAGTGCCGGGATAGGCGAAAGAGGGGTGCTCGTGGATGCTGTAGTAGAACACCGTAGGGTCATGCTCGAAGATATGTTGCGTGCCGTTGCCGTGATGGACGTCGAAGTCGATGATGCCGACCCGGTCGATACCGTGCTGCTTCTGCAGATAGCGGGCGCCGATGGCGACATTGTTAAAGTAGCAGAAGCCCATGGCGCGGTCGACCTCGGCATGGTGGCCGGGGGGACGGACGGCGCAGAAAGCGTTGTCGACCGTCCCCTTCATCACCGCGTCGATGGCGTTGAGCACCGCGCCGACAGCGAGAAAGGCCGCCTCGCAGGTGTCGCGACAGATGGCGTTATCGGGATGCTCGAACTCGTTGATGCCCGAACTGCACGCCTCGTCGAAGCGCATGATGTAGTGGATGTCGTGAACCGCCTCTATCCAGCGCTGGTTGGCCCTGGTTACCTCGATGGGGGTCAGCTTGCCCAGCATCCCCGAGGTTTTCATCCAGCCAACAATGGCCTCCAGGCGTTCCGACGCCTCGGGGTGATAGCGTCCGGTCTTGTGGAGAAGAAACCTTTCGTCATAAGCAAACCCGGTCCGTTTCATATCTTCCTTCCTGTTCAACCTTGTCCATGCCGCCACCCGCGGGCGGCGGCCGCCGTAACTCCCCTGCTTCGGCGCCGGAGCGTCCCGGCCACCGCAAGCCGAGAGGATCGCCCCGCCACCGCAAGCGCCTAGATTCTTACCAGCACCCTCCCCTGCTGACCCCCGGCGAGGATGGTGACGATCTCCTCCTCGAGTTTCTCCAGAGGCACCTCGCGGCACAGCTCCTCAAGACGGGCCGGCTTCCATTCGCCAGCCAGCCGTCGCCACATCTCTTTACGCTCCTCCATCGGGCAGTTCTGCGAGTCGATGCCGACCAGCGACGCCCCGCGCAGGATGAAGGGGAAGACGGTCAAAGGCAGCTCGGGGGAAAGGACGTTGCCGCAGCAGGCGGCCACCCCCGCCGGCGCCAGCGACTTGACCGCGGTGGCGAGGATCTCGCCACCCACGGTGTCCACCACCCCCGCCCAGCGCGCCTTGAGCAGTGGTTTTTCCTTGCCTGCGAGGGCCTCGCTCCGCGAGAGGATGGTGCCTGCCCCGAGGGAGTGCAGCAGCTCCGCCGCCTGCGGCTTGCCACTCACCGCCGCCACCGGAATCCCCATCTGGCCGAGGATGGAGACGGCGAAGATGCCGACGCCACCGCTGGCCCCGGTGACCAGCACTTCGCCGCCCCTGGTCGCCCGGCCGACAACCGCGGCCACGGCGAGGCCGGCGGTCAGGCCGGCGGTGCCGAGCATCATTGCCTCCCTCTGGGACAGCCCTGGCGGGAGAGGTATCACCCAGCCGGCGGGGACGCGGATATACTCGGCGAAGCCACCGGAGGTGTTCATGCCCAGGTCATAGCTGGTGACCAGCACCTCATCGCCGACCCTGAAATCGGGGGAGTCGCTGTGCTCGACCACCCCGGCGGCGTCGATTCCCGGGGTGTGCGGATAGCGCCGCGTCACCCCACGATTGCCGCTGGCGGAGAGGGCGTCCTTGTAGTTGAGAGACGACCAGCCAACCCGCACCAGAACCTCCCCGACGGGCAGCTCGCCCATAGCTCTCGTGGTGACCGTTCTCGTAAACCCGCCGCTGTCATTTTCCGCCACCACCAGGGCGCGAAAGGAACCACTCATCGCTGTCGCCTCCTTGTTTATCTACTGATCTCTCAATTCATTCCGGCTTCAAGCCGGGTCTTCTCCGCCGGCGACCTCCCGGGCGATGAGGGCAGCCACCTCCGGCCACGGCATCGGCCAGGTCTCACGCACCTCCCCTTTAGGGCCGAGGCGCATGGCGCGCACATAGGGGTCGTGGTAGAGGAGATACCAGGTGTTTTGGTCATATCGCGCCAGGTAATCGATCTTGCGGTCAACAACCACCAGGGGCTCGCTGTCATAGGCGCATTGCCACAGAGGCCGGCCGTGGCAGTGGGTGGGCATGAGGTCGGCGGGGCACAGGGCGAGGCCGGCGCCGGTGTGCAGTTCCACCACCTGATGGCCGCGGGTATGGCCGCCGGAGTGGCGCAGCACCACCCCAGGACAGATCTCCGCCTCCCCGTCGACCAGCTCGAGCCGCCCCGCGGGCAGCATTTCGAGGATGGCGGCATCGCAGGAGCCCGCCGAGCGCGGATGGGGATCCCGCATGTCGTGCCATTCCCGGCGCTGCATGTAGTGGATGGCGTTGGGGAAGGTCGCCTCGCGACCGCTGCCGGTGCTGCGAACGAGGCCGCCGACGTGGTCGAAGTCGCCGTGGGTGATGACGACATGGCTGATGTCGCCACAATCCATGCCCAAAGCGGCGAGCCGCTTTGGCAGGGCCCATGGGGTGGTCACCCGGTATTCCTCGCGCAGGCGTGGCGACAGGGCGTCGCCGAGCCCACCGTCGACGACCAGCAGGTCCCGACCGGTGTCGACCAGCAATGGGTCGTTGCACAGCCGCAGGGTATTATCGGCGGCCGCCGGCCAGCGCCGCTGCCACGAGGTCTTGGGCACCGGGCCGAAGATGCCGCCGCCGTCCAGGCGAAAATCGCCGCCAGGCAGCCAGTGCATCGTCATCACGCCGAGTCGCAGCGGACCGAGAACCATC
>JANJUM010000120.1 GCA_024710585.1 Desulforhopalus sp. | reverse complement strand
CCACTGCATGGTGCCGGTGCTCTCCGCCGGGGCGGGCCTGGTGGCGGTCAACGACCCCGGCGAGCTGGCCGCCGTCGACGATCTGCGCCGCCTCCTCGACCTGCCGCGGCTGCCCATGGCGCTGGCCCCCCGTGCAGCCATCCTCGCGGCGATAAACCGCGCCTATGACCAGACCCAGGCCGCGGCGGCGACCGTCCTCGAAGATTTCGGCGAGGACGACCGGCGGCGCCTGTTCACCGAGATCGAGGAGATCGGCGACCTCCTCGACGACACCAGCGACTCGCCGGTCATCCGTCTCGTCAACCTGATGTTCGCCCAGGCCATCCGCGACAACGCCTCGGACATCCACATCGAGCCTTACCAGAACCATGTCAGGATCCGCGAGCGCCTCGACGGCATCCTCCACGACATGCTCAGCCCGCCGCGGCAGGTGCAGGCCGCCCTGGTGTCGCGCATCAAGATCATGGCCAGGCTCGATATCGCCGAAAAACGGCTGCCCCAGGACGGGCGCATCGAGCTCAAGGTGGCCGACCGCGAGATCGACGTGCGCGTCTCCACCCTGCCCACCGCCTTCGGCGAGCGGGTGGTGCTGCGGCTCCTGAAGAAATCGTCGGTGCTATTGTCGCTCTCCGACCTCGGCATGCCCGAAGACCGCCTCGCCCCCTTCGCCGCGGCGATCAAGGCCCCCACCGGCATCATCCTCGTCACCGGGCCCACCGGCTCGGGCAAGACCACCACCCTCTATGCGGCATTGGGCGCCATCAACACCACCGATATCAATATCATCACCATCGAGGACCCCATCGAATACCGCATCGACGGCATCGGCCAGGTGCAGGTCAATCCGAAGATACAGCTGACCTTCGCCTCGGGCCTGCGCTCCATCGTCCGCCAGGACCCGGATGTCATCCTCGTCGGCGAGATACGCGACGTCGAGACCGCCGAGATCGCCATGCAGTCGGCGCTCACCGGCCACCTCGTCCTCTCCACCCTGCACACCAACGACGCCGCCGGAGCCATCACCCGCCTGCGCGACATGGGCATCGAGCCCTTCCTGCTCGCCTCCTCGCTCAACGTGGTGCTGGCGCAGCGGCTGGTGCGCATCATCTGCTCTTCCTGCCGCGAGGAGTACAGACCCAGCGCCGAGATGTGGCGCCGCATTGGCATGGAGCCAGGCCATTTCGTGGGCGGCACGGCCTATCGCGGCCGCGGCTGCGAGCGCTGCCTGCATACCGGCTACCGCGGCCGCTGCGGCATCTTCGAGCTCCTGCCCATGAATGCCGAGATGAAAGACCTGGTGCTGCGCACCGCCGACGCCAACGAGATCAGGCGCAAGGCCCTTGCCGACGGCATGGTGTCGTTGGTCGAGGATGGGCGGCGCAAGGTGCTGCAGGGCATCACCACCATCGAAGAAGTCTACCGGGTCTGCCGCCAGGGCTGAAGGGGGCCGGCTCAGCGCACCTCGATGCTCTTCTTGGCGTCGATACCGTAGCGCTTCATGCGGTTCCAGACGGTGACGCGGGACACCCCGAGGAGCTGCGCGGCCTTGCTCTGGTTGCCGCCGGTGCGTGCCAGGACCTCGAGCAATTCCTGCTTTTCGATGGATTGGAGGTTGATGGCGCGCTTTTTCGCCGTCGGGGCCTTGGCCGCAGAAGCGCCGTGCTTGGGGTTGACGATGGTTTCGGGGAGGTGGTGGGGCTGGATGATCTCCTCGTGGCAGGTGACGAAGGCATATTCGAAGGCGCCCTTCAGTTCGCGCACGTTGCCCGGCCAGCTGTGGTTGAGCAGGAGCTCCATGGTGTCACGGCTGATGCCGGCGATATCCTTGCCGCTCTTCAAGCGCAGGGTGCGGAAGAACTTCTCGGCCAGCAGGGGGACGTCTTCGCTGCGCTCGCGGAGCGGCGGCAGGAAGATGGGGATGACGTTGATGCGGAAGAAGAAGTCCTTGCGGAACTCCCCCCGCTCGACCAGCTGCAGCAGGTCCTTATTGGTGGCGGAGATGATGCGCACGTCGGTGGTGATCGGGCTGCTCGAGCCGACCCGTTCCAGCACCTTCTCCTCGAGCACGCGCAGCAGCTTGGTCTGGGTGGGGATGGGCAGGTCGCCGATCTCGTCGAGGAAGATGTCGCCCTTGTCGGCCATCTCGAAGCGGCCGACGCGGTCGCGGTAGGCGCCGGTATAGGCGCCGCGCACATGGCCGAAAAGCTCGCTTTCGAGGAGCGACTCGGTGAGGCTGGCGCAGTTGACCTTGATGAACGGGGCCTCGCGGCGCAGGCCGATCTGATGAATGGCGCGGCTGACCAGCTCCTTGCCGGTGCCACTCTCACCGTAGATGATCACCGGGGCGTCGGAGGCGGCGGCGTTCTCGATCATGGCGAAGACCCGCTGCATCGGTACCGAACTGCCGACGATGCCGTGAAAGTCGTCGCCGCTGTGCAGCTGGCGGCGGAAGTCTTCGATCTGGTTCTCTTTCTCGGTGATTTCCGAGAGGTCGGCCAGGGTCTCCACCGCGCCGATGACCGCGCCGGTGGAATCGTGCAGCAGGGCGGCGTTCTTGAGGATGTTGACCAGGGCGCCGTCCTTTCTCCGGATACGGCAGCGCCGCTCCTCCTCCTCGCCCTCATGGAAGAAGCCGCACCACTTGCCCTCGCCGTTCGCCAGGGTGGCGTTGCAGGTTTCACACTGAAGGATCTCGCAGGTGCGGCCGATCAGCTCTTCCCGCGAATAGCCGGTGATCTTCTCGAAGGCCTTGTTGACCGAAACGATGGCCCCGCGGGTATTGACGATCATGATGCCATCGCGCAGGGTGTTGACCACCGTTTTCCAGTAGCCATCAAGCTCTCGGCCGGTCATGGGACGCTCCGCCGGTTGAGGTCGGTAAGTCCATGAGATTCCACTATTTGGGACATGTCGACTCCCCCATAGGCCATACGATAGCTGTTAACGTTAACACATGTTAAAGTACAACACTCGTAAGGTCTTAGCAATTTCTTCCCCACCATACCTGTCTTTCCTTCGCTTTTCAATCGATTTGACGAATGCGTCAACTAATAACGATTGAATATCAAACAAAAAAAATTTGATGAATGGCTGGACGCGGCGGTGCTCGCGGAGCATGGCCCGGATCTTGCTTAAAGAGGAGCGTTTGTCCAATCGGGAACAAGGGTGCCAATGGCGGACTATACACTTGATTTTAGAAATACCTTCTCTTCCTTCTCCCTGCTCAAGATGACTGAGGTCTTTGGACGCATGCAGCCGCAAGAGACCTTGGAGATCTGCGGCTCCGATCCGGACACCCGGCGCGACCTGCTCAAGGTGCTCCCCGAGAACTCCTACGACCTCCTCTACAGCGACGAGGGCGAAGGGGGGCAGGATGTGTATACCATAAGGATTAGAAAGCGTTGTCGATGAAGGCTTCGCCCCGGCAACCCCATGCCGGGACGAGTGGAGGCGATACTCTCAATAACGAGACGTGAACGGAAAAAGGAAAGACCTATGACGGAAAGTGGCATTACCATCAGAGGGAAAAAGAAGAGTTCCTTCATGGAAACGGTCAAGGAGATCCTCCCCGAAGGGGGGAATCTCAATCTCTGTCTCACTTGCGGTGCCTGTGTCTCCGGCTGTCCCGCCACGGGACTGGCGGATATGGACCCTCGCAAGTTCCTGCGCATGTGTGCCCTGGGCATGGACGAGGAAGCGACGAATTCTCCTTGGGTATGGATGTGCACCATGTGCCAGAGGTGCATTTATGTGTGTCCAATGAAAATCAATATTCCGCAGCTGGTGTATAACGCCCGGGCCACCTGGCCGCGCGACAAACGACCCAGCGGCATCCGCAACTCCTGCGACATGGCATTGCGCAACGACTCAAACAGCGCCATGGGCACCGCCCCGGACGACTTCATCTTCGTCATCCAGGATGTGCTCGAGGAATACCGCCAGGCACAGCCCGAGTTTGCCGACATGCAGGCCCCTATCGACAAGGAAGGGGCGCACTTCTTCCTCAACCAGAACTCCCGCGAGCCGGTGACCGAGCCCGATGAGCTGGTGCCTCTGTGGAAGATCCTCCATCTCGCCGGGGTCGACTGGACCTACGGCAGCAAAGGCTGGGCTGCGGAGAACTACTGCATGTTCCTCGCCGATGACAAGTGCTGGGAGCATGTCACCCGGGTTTCGGCCAAGCAGGCCGATGATTTAGGGTGCAAGGTCTTTCTCAACACGGAATGAGGGCACATCACCTTTTCAGTCCGGTCCGGACTGCAAAAATTCGGTATCGAGCACAAGTTCGAAGTGGCCTCCATCTACTCCTATTATGCCAAGTGGATCCGCGAAGGGCGCCTCAAGGTCAACTCCGACTGGAACAAGGAGCGCAAGGTCAAGTTCACCATCCAGGATCCCTGCCAGATTGTCCGCAAGAGCTTCGGCGACCCAGTCGCCGACGACCTGCGCTTTGTCATCGCCTCGGCGGTAGGCGAGGAAAACATTATCGAAATGACGCCCAACAAGTCCAATAACTTCTGCTGCGGCGGCGGTGGCGGCTTCCTCCAGTCCGGCTTCCCCGACGAACGCAGGGCTTACGGCAAGGTCAAGTTCGACCAGATCGCTGCCACCGGCGCCGACTACTGCATCACCGGCTGCCATAACTGCCATGCCCAGGTTCATGATATCGGTCACCATTTTCACGGTACCTACGGCACCGTGCATATCTGGACCATCCTTTGTCTGGCTCTGGGGATTCTCGGTCCGAACGAGCGAACCTATCTCGGTGACGACTTGAAGGACGTCAATGTTTTTCATCCTGAAACAGCCCTGTAACCAGCATCGCACAGGGTTAATCCCGTAAGAGATTCTGTTACCTGGAGTGAAAAAACGCCTATGAGTTTCCAAAAAAGATTGCAGGCAAAGGAATTTGTCGTTCTGGCGGAGATGCACACCCCGAAAGGCGTAAATATTTCCCGGCTCGTCAACGATGCACGCAGGATCAAGGGGCGGGTCGACGCCATCGTCGTCCCCGATATGGATAACGGCATCATGCGCATGAACGCCCTGGCCGGCGGTGTGCTCATGCAGCAGCAGGGGGTGGAGGCGATCATTCACCTCTACTGCCGTGACCGCAACCGCATGGCCCTTCAGGGCGATATCCTCGCCGCCCATGTACTGGGGATTCACAATCTCCTCGTGGTACGCGGCGAGGAGATGAGTCAGGGCGATCATAGCGAGGCCAAGGCCGTCGACGATGTCGACGAATGCGGCCTGCTCGGGGCGATCGGTACTTTGCAGAAAGGCAAAGACATGGCCGGCTTCGATCTCGATGGCGCGCCGACCTTCTTCAGCGGCGCCTCTCTCGCCCCTTGCGCCGATGAGGCCGCCCTCGAGAGGGAGGTGGCGTTCGCGGCGAAAAAGGTGGCCGCCGGCGCCCGCTGGCTGCTCACCCCGCCGGTCTACGATGTAGCCCGGTTCGCCGCTTTTTACGAGCGGGTCAAGGGTCTGGGGGTGCCGGTGGTGCCCACCGTTTTCCTCCTCAAGTCCCTGGCCATAGCCCAGTATATTGCCAACAGCGAGCCGGGGGCGAACATCTCCGATGAACTCATTCGGCGTATCCGCAAATCCTCCGATCGCGAACAGGAGGGTATCCACATTGCCGGGGAGACCGTGGCGGCGCTCAAGCCCATGGTTCAGGGGGTCCTCGTCCAGACCCTCGGCTGGGAGCACAAGCTGCCGGCGATCCTCGATGTGGCCGGGCTGTAGCGGGCCATTGGTGACGGAAAATCCCACGAAAATTTCATGGCCGGAGGCCGGGAAGACTCCCGGCTGGCTGGCCCAGAGAAGACATTGCCATGCAAAAACAACAACAAGTGAGTGACAAGGTTCTGGTGATCGGCGGCGGCATGGGCGGCATTCGTGCCGCACTTGACCTGGCGGAAGCGGAAAAGAAGGTCATCCTCGTCGACAGGGACTATACCATCGGCGGTCTCATGACCCAGCTGGACCGGACCTTCCCGACCAACAACTGCGATCTCTGCACCCTGTCCCCCAATTTATCCGAAGGAAGCCGCCAGGAGTACATCGAGCTGTTGACCATGACCACGGTCAAGGGTGTCAAAGGCGGCAAGGGCAACTTCACCGTTTCCATGGAGACCGCGCCCCGCTACATCAACCTCGACAAGTGCACCGCCTGTGGCGAGTGCCACAAGAAATTCCCGCAGTGTGTCCGCTTTACCCCGGGGCTCGACCACCGTGCGCCGACCTGCATGCGGTATCCCCAGGCTACCCCTCAGGCCTTCTCCATCGACCTCGCCAAGTGCGATGACGTGGAAGGGCTGATGAAGAGCTGTCCGGCGGGGGCGATCAACCCCGACGACATGGGCCGCAAGTTCGAGGTCACCTGCGGCTCGATCGTCCTCTCCCCCGGCGGCTCGCTGTTCGATCCGAGCCATCTCGACTATCTCGGCTATGGCCAGCAGCCTGACGTGGTCACCAGCCTGCAGTACGAGCGCATCCTCTCCGCCTCCGGGCCGACCATGGGCCAGCTGGTGCGGCCGTCCAACGGCCAGCAGCCGAAGAAGGTCGCCTGGATCCAGTGCATCGGCTCGCGCGGCCTGCAGAAAGGGGCCGGGGCCTATTGCTCCAGCGCCTGCTGCATGTTCGCCCTCAAGGAGGCCATCGTCACCAAGGAGCGCTTTCACGACGATATCGAGACCACCATCTTCTACATGGACATGCGTACCATGGGCAAGGACTACGAGCGCTACTTCCTCCGGGCGAAGAATGAGTTCGGGGTGCGTTTCGTGCGTAGTCGGCCGCATAGCATCGTCCGCGAGGGGGGCGCAGAAAACCTCAGCATCACCTACAGCTGTGACGACAAAAGCGCCAATATCACTGAAGAATTCGATATGGTTGTGCTGTCCACCGGCTTCCGCATCTCCGACGAGGTGCGCGTCCTGGCGGGCAAGCTGGGCATCGACCTCAACAGCTCGAGCTTCCCGGTCACCGACCCCTTCAACCCGGTGGCCACCTCGGTTCCCGGCATCTACGTCGCCGGCGTCGCCCAGGCGCCCAAGGACATTCCCGAGACCATGGTGCAGGCCAGCGCCGCCGCCTGTATGGCCGCCGGGGATGTTGCCGTCCCTGTAAAAGCCGAAGAAGACCGCGAGCCGCCGCCTCCGGAATTCGCCACCGTCGGCGAGGAAGCGCGGGTCGGAGTTTTCATCTGCGACTGCGGCGAGAATATCGGCGGAGTCGTCGATGCCGGCGCCCTGGCCGAGTTCGCCTCGCAACTGCCACAGGTGGTGGTCTCCGAGCTCAAGGGTCACGGCTGCAGCCGCCAGTCGATGCGTGAAATTCAGGAGTCGATCCGCGATAACAAGCTCAACCGCGTGGTCATCGGCGGTTGTTCGCCGCGCACCCACGAGACCAAGTTCCAGGAGACGGTTCGTGCCGCCGGGCTCAACAAGTATCTGGTGGAAATCGCCAATATCCGCGACCAGGCCACCTGGGTGCACAGCAACAGCCCGCAGGATGCCACCGCCAAGGCCAAAGACCTCATCCGTATGGCGGTGGGCAGCGTCATCCGTTCCCAGCCCCTCGTCGACCAGAGCCTGCCGATCAACAAGGACATCCTCGTCGTCGGGGGTGGCGTGGCCGGGATGAATGCCGCGCTGCAGCTGGCCGACCAGGGCCACAAGGTCTACCTGGCCGAGAAGACCGACAAGCTTGGCGGACTGGCGGCGCGCATTCACAGCACTATCGAGAAGGGCGACGTGCAGACCTATGTCAAGGATCTCATCGCCCGCACCGAGGCCCATGAGAACATCCAGATCATCACTCGGGCGCTGATCGTCGATCACAGCGGCATGCCCGGCCTGTTCAAGACTGGCATGCAGACCGGCAAGCAGATGTTCTACCGCCAGATCGAGCACGGCGTCACGGTCATCGCCACCGGCGCCAAGCCCAACCGTCCGCCCCAGTACCTGCTCGGCGAGAACGCGGCGGTGTCGACGCAGCTCGACCTGCAGGCGCTGCTCGCCGAGAAGCCGGAGACAGCCAAGGCCTGGGACAACGTGGTGATGATCCAGTGCGTCGGTTCCCGCGACGATGAGAACCCCAACTGTTCGCGCATCTGCTGCCAGAGCGCCATCAAGAATGCCCTGCGTATCCTCGCCCTCAATCCCGAGGCGCGCATCTTCGTGCTCTATCGCGACATGCGGACCTTTGGTTTCCATGAGGAGTATTACCAGAAGGCGCGGGAACTGGGGGTGATCTTCGTCCGCTACAGCCGCGAGCAGCCGCCGCGGGTCCAAGCGGGCGACGGCGGTATCGAGGTGAGCTTTACCGACCCCGTTCTCGGCCGCGAGCTGACCGTGGCCGCCGACCACCTCTGCCTCAGCACCGGCATGGTCGCCGACGAGGACGGCAACAGCGAGTTGGCGATGCTCTTCAAGCTGCCGCGCACTGCCGATGGCTATTTCCTCGAGGATCATGTCAAGCTGCGGCCCATCGACCTGCCGGTTCCAGGCTTCTTCGTCGCCGGCACCGCCCACAGCCCGAAACTCATCAACGAGAGCGTCGCACAGGCTCTGGCGGTGGCGGCCCGCGCCCGCACCATGCTGGCCAGGGACACCATCAACCTAGGCGCCCGTTCCGCCAAAGTCGACAAGAATATCTGCGCCGCCTGCCTCATCTGCGTGCGCAGTTGCCCCTTCTCCATCCCCTTCATCAACGCCGAGGGGTACTCGGAGATCGATCCGGCCAAGTGCCATGGCTGCGGCGTCTGCGTTTCCGCCTGTCCGGCCAAGGCCATTCAGCTGATGCAGTTCGAGGACGACCGTATCCTTGCCAAGTTGGAAGAACTCTTTGAAAGGACGAATGCATAATGGAAAACTTTGAACCGGTCATTGTGGCTTTCTGCTGCCACTACTGCGCCTACACGGCTGCCGACATGGCGGGCAGTCAACGACTTACCTACCCCGCCAACGTCAAAATCATCCGCGTACCCTGCTCCGGCAAGGTTGATGCGCTGCATATTGTCAAGGCCTTCGAGAAAGGTGCCGACGGGGTCTACGTGGCGGGCTGCCTCGAGGGTGACTGCCATTTCAAGAACGGCAACGTTCGCGCCGCTCGCAGGGTTGAAAGTGTCCGCAAGTACCTGGAAGAGATCGGCCTCGAAGGGGAACGCCTGGAGATGGTGACGATGTCCGCCGGCATGGGTTATCGTTTCGCTCAGGTGGCCACCGAGATGACCGAGAAGATCCGCAAGATGGGTCCCAGTCCGATTCATCTCGCCCTGGCCGGCGGGGCAAGCGAGGCCCGGAAGGCCGCTAATATTTGACAGGAGAGCACACACCAATGATCACTGCAGAACGAAAACCTTTGGAAGAATTGATGGAGTACATCAAGCCCTTCAAGCGCATCCTGCTTGTCGGCTGTAACGAGTGCGTCACCGTCTGTGCAGCCGGCGGTCGCAAGGAAGTCGGCCTGCTCGCCTCCGGTCTGCATATGGCGGTGTTGAAGAGCGGCGCTACCATCGAGATCCGCGAGCATACCCTCGAGCGGCAGTGCGACCCGGAATACGTCGAGGAACTGGTGCCGATGATCGACGGGGTCGAGGCGGTCATGTCCATGGCCTGTGGCTGCGGCGTTCAGGAAATCGCCCGCCGCTTCAAGAACAAGCCGGTGTTTCCGGCGCTCAACACCAAGTTCATGGGCGCCTCCGAGCGTCAGGGGGTGTGGAGTGAACGTTGTCAGGGCTGCGGCGACTGCCTGCTCGGCATGACCGGGGGCATCTGCCCCATCGCCCGTTGCGCCAAACAGCTGATGAATGGCCCTTGTGGCGGATCCACCGGCGGTCACTGCGAGATCGGCGAGGATACCGACTGCGCCTGGGCCCTGATCTGGGAGCGGCTCAAGGCACTCGGCCAGATCGAACGGTATGTGGAAATCACCCCGGCCAAAGACTGGCGTCCGGGTGGAGGCAGTGGTCCGAGAAAGATCATCAGAGAGGATTTGGCAGAATGAGAACCGAAAGCAAATTAGAAAAAGTATTGGCGGCAGGACACTTGGCGGTCACCTCGGAGTGCGGCCCGCCGCGCGGGTCCATGGCCGACAAGGTCATCGAGAAGGGCAAATACCTGCACGGCGTGGTCGACGCGGTCAATGTCACCGACAACCAGACGGCGATGGTGCGTATGTCGAGTTTTGCCGCCTCGGTGCTGCTCAAGCAGCAGGGTCACAACCCTCTGCTGCAGATGGTCACCCGCGACCGCAATCGTCTCGCCATGCAGGCCGACATCCTCGGCGCCTATGCGCTGGGTATCGATACCATGCTCTGCCTCTCCGGCGATCACACCAGGTTTGGTGACCACCCGATGGCGATGAACGTGCACGACATCGACTCGGTGCAGCTTATTCAGATGGTCAAAAACATGCGTGACGAGGGCAAGTTCCAGGGCGGGGCGGAGATCAAAAACCCACCGAAGATGTTCATCGGTGCCGCCGCCAACCCCTTTGCCGATCCCTTCGAGCTGCGCGTGCTGCGTCTCGCCAAGAAGATCGCCGCCGGGGCGGATTTCATCCAGACCCAGTGCATCTTCAACGTCGACAAGTTCGAGCAGTGGATGGAGGGCGTTCGCGCCCGTGGTTTGCATAAGCAGACCTATATCCTCGCCGGCGTAACCCCGATCAAGTCGGTGGGGGCGGCCCGCTACATGAAGAACAAGGTCCCGGGCATGGATGTACCCCAGGAGATCGTCGACCGCATGGCCGCCGTTCCCAAGGAGAAGCAGCCTGAGGAAGGGATTGCCATCTGTATCGAGACCATAGAACGCCTCAAGAAGGTCGAAGGTGTTGCCGGATTTCACATCATGGCCATCGACTGGGAGGAAAAGGTAAAGGAAATCGTAGAAAGAGCGGGGCTTCTTCCCAGACCGCAGGTATAATCGAGTTTTACGTGCACCACCTTCAATCCACTCCGAGGAGGACTACGTCATGAGTGATAAAAAACTCATCCTGGTTGTCGACGACGATACCGATCTGGTCGAAATGGTATCGATGAAATTGGAGAGCAAGAATTTTCGAGTGGCCAAAGCCTACGATGGGATCGAGGCCATGGCGAAGATCAAGGAGGAGAGGCCGGCGCTGATCATTCTCGATGTCATGATGCCGCGCAAGGATGGCTATACCCTGTGCGACGAACTGAAGAAGTCGGAAGAGTACAAGGGGATCGTCATCATTCTGCTGACTGCGGTCACCGACGCCATCTCTTCCACCAATTATACCCATATCGGCGGCAAGACTACACTTGCCGACGACTTCATCCCTAAACCGATCGATCTCGACAAGCTCATGGAGATTGTCGAAGACAGTCTGTAAGCCTACCCCCGCATGTGGCCGTTCCACGGAGACGGCCACATGCGGGGTCGCGGTCGGGGGAGTGTGGCCGTGACATCGGGAGGGGCCAGGTGAAGATCGCCATCGGCGGTATAAAGTTCAGCGAAGAACTGCTGCATGTCCTCTATCACAGGGCAGAGGGTTGTGGCCCGGCTTTCGAGACGGTTCTCGGCTCCCTGGCCAAAGCTCGCATCAATATTCCTTTTCTTACCATCGACGGGGGACACGGCGACGAAGAACGGCTGGTTTTCTGCGTTGCAGCCGGTGATGCCGGCATGGTCGAAACCCTGTTACGCCAACTCTCTCTCGTGCCGCTGCAAGCACTCTCCGCTGGCGACGGTTTGTCGCCAGCGGTGCTCGTCGTCCGTCACCAGGTCGGCACCCTGACCCTCTTTCCCCACCGTCGCAGCTATGTACTGCTCGGCCGGAGCATTGCCGCTCTGACGGCGGCGGGCATTGCCGTGCACAGTTACTGCACCTCCATCTCGGCTCTTGCCATCAATATCGACTACCGCCTGCTGCCTCGAGCAGTGGAGGTGCTCCATGGGCTCGTGGATCTCCCCGAAGAACACAGTCCCTTTCGACCCGATTTCCGCATCCGCCAACTTGCCCCCGAGCGGAGCGCCTGAGCAGGCTGCCTATGGAAACCATCGCCGTCTACTGGGAAGCCCAGGTTCGCATCTACGGTCTCACTGAACGGCGCGGGCTCTCGCTGTGGACCGTGGATTTCCCCCACAAGGAGAGCGGTGGCTGTGCCGAAATGCTCGCCGAACTCGATGCCGACGGCTCATTCGACCTGGTTTTTTTCCACGATGCCGGGACTACAGGCCGACTTGCGCTAGTTCCTGGGGGAGAGGACGCCTCAAGGCCGCGTGATGCCCTTTTATGGCAGCGTCTAGAAGCGATTCCCGGCGCGGTGGTGACACGCCGCTACCCGGTGGCGCTCCTCTACCTGCACGGGCCGCATTTTCAGGACCGCTACGGCATCGCCGAGGCGGCGCTCGCACCCTTGAGAAGGCATGACATCCCCATTCTCGCCCTGGGCTGCGCCGGAACCAGTGTCCATCTGGTGGTCGCCGACCTCATGGTCGACCGGGTGCGGGCCGCTCTCGCCGAGACTTTTGTCCTGTGACCGCACGCCCCACACCCATGGAGGGAGACCGTATGACCAGGCTCGAACGGGAAACCGACTGGCGTCTGCGCGTATTCGACTCGCTCTCTTTTCCCACCATCATTCTCAAGCCGGACAAGACCATCGTCGCCGTCAACAGCCGCTTTCTCGAGAAATTTGCCGTCGAGGAGCAGGATGTGATTGGCAGAAAGTGTGAAGGAGTCAATGTCAAATATTATCAGGATCGTGACTTTCCCTGCCTTCGCAACGGCGACTGCCCACTGACCAAGGTGGTCAGGTTTCGCAGCAGCCAGTCGGTGCTGATGAAGTTCACCACCGCTCCTGGGCAGGTCGTCTGGGAGGAGCGGGTGTTCTCGCCGATTCTCGCCGACAACGGCGAGGTAGACTATGTCATCGAGAGCATCCGCGATGTCAGCCGTGTCAAGAATCTGGAGCGCATGTACAGCGGCATCCGCGAGCTGATCGACAAGGTGGTGCAGACCTCGGTGAGCGCCATCATCGCCGCCGACCGCCGCGGGCGCATCATCATGATGAATCGCGCTGCGGAGACGCTGTTCGGCTATTCCGCCTACAACAGCGAGAACATCAATATCGAGAGCTTCTACCCTCCCGGCGTGGCGAGGGATATCATGGCCAGGCTACGAGACGAACGGATCGGCGGTCGCGGCCGGCTGCCCGTCACCAGGGTCAATGTCCGCCATCGTGACGGCACCGAGATCCCCGTGGAGATGACTGCGGTGATCATCTACGAAGACGGCATGGAGACCGCCACCGCAGGCATCTTCAACGATCTGCGCGAACGGCTCGAGGTAGAGCGCCAGTTGAAGGACGCCCATATCCAGCTTATTCAGTCGGAGAAGCTGGCATCGCTGGGGCGGCTCGCTGCCGGTGTCGCCCATGAGATCAACAATCCCCTGACCAGCATCCTCCTCTATGCCGGGTTGATGCAGGAACAGATGGAAGAACAGCACCCGCTGCGCCAGAATCTCGCCTATATTCTCGAGGATACCGAGCGCTGCAAGGAAATAGTCAAAAATCTCCTTGCCTACAGCCGCCAGCGCGCCCCGGCGCGGGCTTATCACAAGCTCAACGATATCATCGACACCAGTCTGCGCCTCATCCGCGACCAGAAGCTCTTCCTGCAGATCAAGGTGGTGGAGGATAAATGGCCGCAGCCCTTGCTGGTCAACGCCGATAAGAACCAGCTCTGCCAGGTGCTCATCAACTTGATCATCAACGCCATCGACGCCATGAACGGCAGCGGCGTGCTCACCCTGCGCACCTATGAGGACCGGGTCAAAGGCCTGGCCTTTATCGAGGTTGGCGATACTGGCGGCGGCATCGCCACCGAAAACCTCTCGAAGATCTTCGATCCATTTTTCTCCACCAAGGAGCTTGGCAAGGGCACCGGCCTCGGCCTGAGCATGGCCTACGGCATGATGGAGGAGAACAATGGTCGCATTTTTGTCAAACATACCGGTCCGCAAGGGACTGTCTTTGCCCTGGAGCTGCCGGCGGTGGCGGCTACGGACCTCATCCTGTTCGATTCCATCGGGTAAGCGGAGAATGACATGAACAGCAGCACCATCGAGGGCGCGGACAAGGCGCGTATCCTCGTCATAGATGATGAACCGCGCATTCGCGATGCCTGCCGCATGGTCCTCCAGGGCATGGGGATGGAGGTGGCGGTGGCCGCCAATGGCGAGGAAGGCCTGGCGATGATCGGCGCACGCCATTACGATATCGTCCTCGTCGACCTGATGATGCCGGTCCTGTCAGGTTTCGAGGTGCTGGCGCACATCAGGGAGTACCATCCCGATACGGTGGTGGTTGTCATCACCGGCTATGCCACCCTGGAGCATTCCATCGAGGCGATGAAGAAGGGGGCTTTCGATTTCATCCCCAAGCCGTTTACACCCGACCATCTGCGAGTGGTTGTCGGCAAGTCGCTGCGCTATACCCGGGCTCTGCAGGATATCAGTGAAACCAAGACCCGTCTCAGGGTGATGGTTGATCGTCTCACCGACGGGGTCATGGCCTGCGACCTCGAGGGCCGCGTGGTGCTCGCCAACCCGGCCTTCCTGCAGATGGTCGGCTATTCAGACAACGGGGTGGCGGGGAGGCCGGTGGCGGAGGTCGTCGCCGAGCCGGCGATACGGGGAATGATCGATCAGGCCCTGGCCATGCCCACCGACTCCTCGACCGAGATGGTGGAGGTGATCCATTACGACGACAGGGCCGGTGGCGAACGCTTTCACGAGGTGCGCTGCGCGCCGTTCCGCAGCCGCACCGGCAGCACCCTCGGGGTGATCGCCGTGCTCCACGACATCACCGCCATCAAGAACATCGAGCGTATGAAGTCGGAGTTCGTCTCCATGGTCTCCCACGAGATCCGCAGCCCGATGAACTCCCTGCTCATGCAGCTCAAGGTGATTCTCGACGGCCTCGCCGGGGATGTTACCGACAAGCAGCGCGAGATTCTCGAGCGCGCCTCGGATAAGATTCGCAACCTCACCCTCATGGTCAGTGAACTCCTCGACCTGGCACGTATCGAATCCGGCCAGGTGGACAACGATCGCGAGCCAGTCTTCATCCACCTCCTGCTCGAGGAGCAGGTCACTTTCCATCGCGCCGCGGCGGCAGAGAAGAACATCCTCCTGCAACTCGAACCGCTGCCGCCGTTGCCGGCCGTGCTCGCCAACCGTCGCGGCCTCGAAGAGGTGTTCACCAACCTCATCACCAACGCCATCAAGTACTCGCCGGTGGGCAGCCGCGTCACCGTGGCTGCGGTCCAGAAAGACGGGGCCGTCGCCATCAGTGTCGGCGACACCGGCTACGGCATTCCCGAGGAGGACCTTGAGGCGATTTTCAATCGCTTCTATCGTGTCAAGGACAGCAATACCCGCACCATTCACGGTACCGGGCTCGGTCTGGCCATCGTCAAGGGCATCGTTAAAGCGCACGGCGGCACCATCGAGGTCACCAGCACCCTCGGGCAGGGTAGCACCTTCACCGTGACTCTCCCCTGTCAGGGAGAGGTGGCTGTCTAGGGGAGGCCGTCGCCTGCCGGGACCGCGGCCAATGCGGCCTTGCGAATATCCGCCTGGGAGAAGTCGAGGTGGGAGAGGAGCGCCTCCTCGAGGGCGCAGCCGTCTTTGTTCTTCAGCGCGTCGACGATGCGTCGGTGGTCGGACAGGGCGGCAGTCACCGTCTGCAGGTTGCGCAGGCCGTCGTTGCGATAGCGCTGCATGAGCCTGCGCAGCTGCTGGCAGAGCTCGAAGAGGTGTCTGCTCCCCGAGGCGCGGCCGAGGATGTCGTGGAACTCTTCGTCGCAGGCGATGAACAGACTTGGGTCGCCTTTGGCGAGGATGAGTTCCGTCTGCTGCAGGTTCTTTTCCAGGGCCTTGATGGTGCGGGGGGTCATGCGGGCCAGGGCCCAGCGGCAGGCCAGGCTCTCGTTGACCCGGCGCATGGCGAAGATCTGTTCCAGCTCTTCCCAGTCGAGTTCACGCACACGGTAACCGACCCTGGGGATGGACTCGAGGAAACCGTCCTTTTCAAGGAGGTGCAGGGCCTCGCGCACCGGGGTGCGGGAGATGCCGATTTCCTGGGCGATCTGCGCCTCGACGAGGCGCCGCGAGGGTATCAGTTCATGGCGCAGGATGCGTGCGCGCAGGTACTCGTAGACCGTCTTGCGGATTGGCGTCGGCTGGGGGATGACCAGTTGCTGGTCGCGTTTTTTCGGCATGGCGCTGGGGCTGGTTGGGGGAAACAGCTGTATACGGTACTCCATTGCCTATACCCAGAGCCGGCAGCGATGTCAAGCCCTGCCTGGCGATTTCATGCTGCGTTCCCGGCCGCGCCGGGCGATGGCGGTTGACAGGTCCGGCAAAGGGGGCATACAATGCTCCCAGGCCACTTGGTGGCCGGAATGGCGTCGGTTGGCGATCCTGCACTGGGGGGTGAGATGATGGGGGCGAGATCACTGTGGACGAGTGGGGCCGTGGTGGCGATGGCGCTGTTCCTCCTGTTCGGCTGGGCCGGCGTGGCAGTGGCGGACGCGGACGATACGGCAGAGGAGCGCCTGCCGGTGTTCGGCACCGATGCCGGGCGCGCCTTTCCCCACCTCATGGAAGGGATGCGCGGCAGAAGCGTCTTCCTCCTCGGTGACGCCACCCATGGCACCGAGGAATATTACGCCTTTCGCAAGAAGGTGACGCGCCATCTCATCCGCGAGCACGGCCTGCGGGCGGTGGTCCTCGAGGCCGAGTGGGACGGCGGCAGGATGGTTGACGAGTATATCCGCGGCCGGCTCCAGCCCGATCTCGACCCAAGGCAGATGCTCCTTGAAGCCTTTCCCTACTGGCCGGCCTGGGTGTGGGCCAACGAGGAGATGGTCGAGTTCGTCCTCTGGCTCAAGGATTTCAACAGCCGCCTGCCGGCGGAGGAGATGGTGCGCTGCTCGGGCATGGACATGCAGTTCGCCATCTTCTCGGCGCTGGTCGCTCTGGAAGGGACCTGGCCGGCGGGAAGCCGCGAAGAGAGGCTCTACGAGGATCTGCGTCAGTGGTGGGCCAAGTACCAGGACTACCCGATGGGCTATAATTTCGCCTATGCCCAGGGCAAAGACGAGGGCAACCGCGCCGCCACCGAGCTGCTGGCCACCCTGCCGGCCGAAGCCAGCGAGCAGCGGCGGCGGCTGATTATGCTGGCCTCCGCCGAGGAATACTACCGGGTGATGTCCGGCAACCAGTACGAGGCGTGGAACATTCGTTCGCGCCACTTCACCGGGCATGTCGCCGAGCAGCTCGCCGAGCCCCAAGGGAAGGGAGGTGTGGCGGTGTGGGCCCATAACAGCCACGTCGGCGACATGAGCTCCACCGACGTCCAGGACACCGGCCTGGTCAATCTCGGTCGCCTGGCGCGGGAACGCTTCGGTCGCGACCGGGTTTTCATCCTCGGCAGCGCCGGGTACGAAGGCACGGTGCTTGCCGCCCGCGAGTGGTACGAAGGCCCGCTGGAGATGGTGGTACCTCCCGCTTTGCCTGGTTCGGTGGAGGCCATGCTCCATGCCGGAGGCTGGGAGAACCCGCTGCTCTACTTCGAAAACGAGGGACAGCGCCGCCAGTGGTCGCTGGAGCTGCTTCACCGTGGCATCGGCGTCGCCTACACCCCGGAGGCGGAGATGCCCTCCTATTATCTCACCGCAAAGATCGGTATGCGCTATGACGCCATGGTCTTCTGGCGTCGCACCAGAGCTCTGCGACAGCTGGTGACGCCTTAGGGGCGCACGCCATATTCGACTGTAGCCGGCAGCGGCGGCACAACCGCTTGGGGCATGCTTCGCGGCTGGGGGGAGCAGCCGGGGCTTGGCGGATGGAGTTCCTCGAGAACCAGGGTGACGGCGAGCCTCTCCTCGCCACGGCGCACCTCCATGTTGACCGTGCTGCCGGCAGGGCCGCGCAGACGCTCGCGGATGGGGACGATGGGGTGCCCGGGGCCGATTTCTTCCCCGGCGAACGCGACAACAAAATCCCCGGCAACCAGGCCGGCGCGGACGCCGGGGCTGTTGGCGGAGACCAGGGAGACGATCGGCTGGTTGCCGTCGCCGCGGCCGATGATCAGCCCCGAGCGGTCGCGCGGGGTCTCGTCGTTGAATGCCGCGCCCTTTTCGAGAATCACCTGCTGGCGGGGATAGTGCAGGAAGAGGCGGAAATGGCTGAGGGTGGAGTTGCCGAGGTTGCCGCCCACCTCCCCCAGGGCGGTGGCGCCGACCCCTTTTTCCAACGGCACGGCGATGACTGGCCGGTCAAGGCGCAGGTCGCCGACCTGCAGACAGTCGAAGAGGATGTTGCGCTCGAGAGACAGGCTGGTCATGCCCTGACTGACAATATCCACCCCGGGCTTGTCGAGGATGCCGTGTTTTTCGGCGAAGGGGTAATGGATGGAGCTGTGGTAGGAGCCGAGGTCGATGGTCCAGCGGCTCTCGTAGCGGTCGTCCACGGTCACCGGCAGGGTGAAGGTGCGGTATTTGAGGGGGGCGTCGATGGGCGTCCCCGAGCCCCGGTAGCGGAATGTCTCCGGGTCGTGGAAGGTGGCCAGGCGCCGGTCGTAGTCGAGTTCGACGACGAAGCGTGAGAGGAAGTCGTAGCCGAGGATGCCGACCATGTGCGGCTCGTAGCTGCGTTCGGCAAGACCTTCGGAGACGTAAAGCTTCTGTCGGTCGAAATGGATCGGGCCGACGCGGTATTCGGGGATTTCGACGAAGCTCAGCTCGAATAATTCGCCGAAGCCATAGCCCTTGATGCTCCCCTCCGCCGTCAGCCCGAGTCCTTGGGCATAGTCGCGGTCGATGACCGACATCGAGGCGCCGCTGTCCAGCACCCAGGTGCGGCGGTCATTGCCGATGGAGACCTCAAGGTAGATGAGGTCCTCGATGAGTGCGAAAGGCACCGTGGCGGATTGCGCCTCGTCGTCGATGCGGAAGCCGCGACGCCGCTCGGGCGGCTGAAAGAGTTCCTCCGCCATGGGCTCGTTGGTGGTGTAGTTCGTCGTCCACACCTCTTCGGTCTTCTCCCAGGGGTGGAAGGTGTTGTGCTGGTGGAAGGAGACGACGATACCGTCGACAGTGCGAAAATCGTCATAGTAGCTTTCCACCTCCATGTCCGGCTGTTTCAGCCGCGAGTGCACCATGAGAAAGGACTCGGCGTCGAAGTAGAAGTGGCTGCGGTCGCTGTTGATGGTGTTCTCGAGCACCACCTCATAGCAGAGGCGCCCCCTGATGGTGGTCATCCCGGCAAAAGTCATGGAGAAGTAGGGGGAGTGCGGGTCGAGGTGCTCGTAGCGATCGAGCAGCAGGGCGATGCGTCGCCGCTTGAGGGTGTCCTCGTCGCGGACGATCATCAACTGGCCGTTGGTGTCGAAAAACCAGGAGGACTCGCCGCTGTCGCCCTCGATCTGGGAGATGATGCCGTAGTTCTCCTCGGTGCGGTGCTGCAGGGGGCGCTGTTCCCAATGGTGGTATCGGCCCTGCAGGCCGTCGTAGTGGACACGGCCCTCGCTGCGGCTGGTGGTGATCGCCTTGAGGCGCTCGAGGCCGCCGGCGGCTTCGTAGTGACGCTGCAGGATGGTATAGGGGTCTTCGAGGTCGGCGGCGCCATGTCCGTGCACCGCCAGGAGGAGGAGCAGGAAGAGGGCGAGCAGCGCCGTGCGCAGTGGCATTAGGGACATTGCCCCGTCCTTTAACGAACCATGACCTCGACCCGGCGATTGCGGGGTTCGGCGACGTTGTCGGCGGTGGGGACCAGGGGGTTGCCCTCACCGTGGTAGATAATGGTCATGTCGCTCTCGGCGATGCTGGCGGCGCTGAGCAAGTTGTAGACCACCTTGGCGCGCTCCATGGAGAGGCGGCGGTTGTGCTCGTCGCTGCCGAGGCGGTCGGTATGGCCGATGACCGAGATGTCCTTGGATTGCCTGCGCTGTACGGCGGCGACGATAGTGGCGATGAGCCTTTGCGATTCGTCGGTGAGTTCGTTGGAGTTGAGTTTGAAGTAAAGGAGGAAACTCTCCGGCATGAGCGGGTGAACCTGCAATGCGTCGGCGAAGAGCCGCTGCGATTCCTCGCTGGTGATCGGGGCAGGAGGCGAAGGTGAGGTGTCGCGGTTTTCGATGCGCACTGCCGTGCCGCTCTCGGCGAGCACCTGGGAGCCTTTGTCGGTGGAGACCTGCAGGGCGCCGACGGTGCCGTCGGCAGTCTTGTCGAGGACGATGAGGTTTTCCTTGGTGGCGCAGCCGGCGAGCATGGTGACGAGAAACAGGGCGAGGAGGATAGTGCGGGTCATGGGCGTCTCCGGAGGGGGATGGGGCGGCGGCTATTCGGCTATCTTGGCGCGGAAGCTCGTGTCTTCTTTAAGCATGCTGATGCGGCCCACCGGGGTTTCGAGCTCCACCGCGTGGGGCGCCAGCTTGCCAAGCAGGCCTGACTGGTAGACGAAGGTGCCGTGCTGCATCTTAAGGCGCATGGCGTATTCGTTGGTGGCCGGCTCAAAGGCGAATTTGTCCATGGCGACACGGCTGATCGGCCCCATGGAAATGAGCGTGTTGTCGTCGAGGAGGATACCGATGGCCCCGTCGGAACCGGTGAGGATGACGTCGCTCTGGTAGATGAGGTCGTTGGGGAATGCCGGCTTCATCTTGCCATTGCGCTGGATCGACACCAGGCCGCGCAGCCCCTTGACCTTGCCGATGCTTTTTGAGGCGGCCGATGTCATGGTGAAGGGCAGCAGCGCAAGCGTTAGAACCAGTAGAGAGGCGAGCAGCGGCTTTTTCATGGGGAATTCTCCAGGGTAACGTTGCGGCGGTCAGGCCAGCCTGTACAAGGGGGCCGGGCCGCCAGCGAAAGTGTCGGCCTCGCTACAGCTGCTGCAGGCTCTTCTCCGCGTACCCTTTGAGCTTGCGGCTGGTGGCGCTCTCCGCCACCTTGCTCAGGGTGCCGCGGTACTTGCCCTGCCCCGAGGCGCCCAGGGCCTTGCACAGCCAAGACATGGTGTCGTCGTCGCCGCTCTGATAGTTGCGCAGCAGCACCCTCTCGACGACGTCGAGGACCACCGTGTCGCGGTATCTCGCCCTGACCAGCTGCTTGGCGGCGTCCTTCCACTCCCGTTCGCCGGCTTCGAGCATCTTGATATATTTCGACTGTTCGGCGCTGAGCTGGGGTGTCGGCGCTAGTGGCGGCGGGGACGCGGGGGCCGAGGTCGGCGCAGCGGCTACTGCCTCCCGCTTCACCGCCTGAGCCTTCGGCTGGCTGTCTTCGCTGCCCGGGGGGGCGGCCACCAGGCTGACCGGCAGATTCTTGTCGCTGCTTTTTTCGAGGGTCACCCACTCCCGCACGGTCCTGTAGCCGGGGGCGGAAACCTCGACATGGTAGGGGCCGGGTTCGAGCTCGATGCCCGGCTCGTAGGTCCGGGAGATGTTCATGATGCGCACCTTGGCGCTGGCCGGGGTCGGGGAGACGGTGAGACGGGCCTTTTTCGGGGTCATGTCGACGACACTCTTCACCTGCTGGCCATAGTTGATCGCCCCGGGGCTTTCCTCCTCGTCGATATTGGCGGTGCAGATCTTCTGGGCGACGCTGTCGATGGTCACCTTGCCGGTCTCGATGCGCTCGACGTCAAGGACTTCACCGGTCTTGGGGTGCTTGATGATCTGCCCTTCCTTGTAGACGATGAAGCGCATGCCCTTCTTCACCCCGGTGCGCAGGCCAAGGTCGATGGTCACCGAGTCGCCGCTGCGGTTGACGACGTAGCCCTCGAGGGGGAAGTTCTTGATGATCTTCTCGGACATCTCCACCACCAGATCCTGCAGCCGGCCGGTGGCGGCGCTGCGCACGTTCTCGGCGGCAATGATCGAGGCGCTTTCGACATCGATGATGCGGGCGTTGATCTCGGTGACGTCCTTGAGTTTCATCACCGAGCCGCTGATGATGACCTTGACGCCGAGCAGCTTGCCGATCTGGGTGGCGCTCTCCGCGTCGACGATGCCGCTCATGGCCAGCTTCTGCTCGCCGAGGATCTTCTCCAGCAGGCGCCGCTCGACGACGTCGAAGCGGCCTTCGCGCACCATGGCGGTGGTGAACCACTCGGCGACGATGGTGCCCATGTCCTTATGCTCGAATTCCTCGCCCTGCAACTGGAAGTCGAGCACGGCGATCTTCGTCTTGCTGAACTCGGCGCTGGCCGGCGAGGGCAGCAGCGAGGCGAAAAGGAGTGCCAGAAAGAGGGTTGCCGTGGCCTTCATCGTGGGTTCCTTGTCTGGACGGTGACTATTGGAGGTTGAGGGCGATGCGGTTGCCGGTGATGTTGGTCACCAGCAGCTTGGCTTCGTCCACCGGCTTGCTGTCGACGCGGTCGCAGAGACTCTCGGCGTTGCCCTTGAAGAGGACGGTCAGCTCGAGCTTACCGCCGCCGAAGGCGCGCTTGCTGACCGAGACCACGCCCTCGGTGTCCTCGAGGATTCTGGCGGCGCTTTTCTGCTGGCTGTAGCTCTTGACTCCGGAGATGACCACCTCGTAGGTGGCGCCGTTGTTGAGGGTGTCCTGGAAGGAGGTGATCATCGCCTCGAAGAGCTTCTTGTCCATCAGCGAGGTGGCGGCCTTGGTGGCCGCCTGGGCCATGGCTGTGCCGTCGGCGATGTGCACCGCCGCCGCCGAGGCCGACTTGGTGGCGACGATGCGCCCGTTGGAGCAGTTGACCACTTTGAGGGTCAGGTTGGCCTGGCCGGATTTCATGCCGGTGTCCTTGACCACCTCGCCGGCCAGGACGCTTTTCTTGACGCTGCCGACCACCACGTACTCGGCGCCATTCTCCGCGCCGAGCTTGGCCGCCGCCACCGGGTCGCCCTCGATGGCGCGGCGAATGAAGGGGTCGTCCTTGGACATCAACGCCGCCGCCTGGGCGGGGTCGACGAGGTCGAAGCCTTTTTTCTGCAGGAAGTCGACCACCGTGCTCTCGGCGTTGGTGCCGCCCTCCTCCTGGATGAGCACCATGGTGCGCGGTTTGTCCATGGCGGCAAGAAGGATCTTCAGGGCCATGAGGTCGGCGGTGATCGAGTCGAGCGATACCACCGCCTTGATCTTGACATGCCAGGCGCCGCCTTTCTGCTCCTCCTTGAGCACATCGTAGCTGCGCACCGCGCCGACGCTCTGGGTGATCACCTTGTCCTTCTTCATCATGAAGTTTTCCACCTCGGTCTGCGAGGTGAGGATGACGCCGATACCCTCCTCCACCGCCGCCCGCTTCGCCTGGAGCAGGGCCTCCTGCTTGTTTGCTCCCACACCCTCGACGGTCACCGTCTTGTCGCCGCTGGTTTTCGGCGCCTGGGCGGCGAGGAGGGGGGAGGGCAGGAGGAAGAGAAGGAGCAGGGCGGGCAGGAGCAGGACCGGCAGCGTGCGCGGGAGGAGCGTGTTCATCTCTTGGAGCCTCATGGTGAAAACATGACAACCATTGGGAAAAGAATGTCAATCGCCTCTCTCGAGAATATTCCCTCTTGGGCAAAAAAACAACGTTTGCGGTGCGTTTTTCTCGATGGGGCGACAGCCGCGCCCGGAGGGCGAGTGTTGCCAGGCCTGTCGGCGCGGCGGGCCATGCGCTGCCGCATGCCCCGCCGCGGGGCCTATTCGAAGAGTGGCGTGCTCAGGTAGCGCTCGCCGCTGTCGGGGAGGATGACCACCAGGGTCTTGCCGCGGTTTTCGGCGCGCTTGGCCACCGCAGTGGCGGCATGGATGGCGGCGCCGCAGGAAATGCCGCAGAGGATGCCTTCTTCGCGGGTCAGGCGCCGCGCCGCCGCGAAGGCATCGTCGTTGCTTACCGTGACCACTTCATCGATGATCGCGCGGTTGAGGATCGGCGGCACGAAGCCGGCGCCGATGCCCTGGATCTTATGGGGGCCGGGCTTACCGCCGGACAGCACCGGCGAGTCGGCCGGCTCGACGGCAACCACTTGCAGCTTCGGGTTATGGCCCTTGAGCACCTCGCCCACCCCGGTGATGGTGCCGCCGGTGCCGACGCCGGCGACGAGGATATCCACCTTGCCGCCGCTGTCGCGCCAGATCTCCGGACCGGTGGTGCGTCGATGGATGTCGGGGTTGGCGGGGTTGGCGAACTGGTTGGGCATATAGCTGTCGGGGATCTCGGCCAGCAGCCCCTCGGCGCGGGCGATGGCCCCCTTCATGCCCTCCGCCGCCGGGGTCAGCACCAGCTCAGCGCCGAGGTGCTTGAGCAGCTTGCGCCGCTCGATGCTCATGCTCTCCGGCATGGTGAGTATCAGCCTGAGGCCCTTGTGGGCGCAGACGAAGGCCAGGCCGATGCCGGTATTGCCGCTGGTCGGCTCGATCACCGTCGTGGTTTGCCTGACCAGGCCCTGGGCTTCCGCCGCGGTGATCATCGACACGGCGATGCGGCATTTGACGCTGCCGGCAGGGTTGCGCGATTCCTGTTTGGCGAGGATGAGCGCCGCGGTCTCCCTCGACAGGGCGGGGAGACTGAGCAGGGGGGTGTTGCCGATGCTGTCGAGGATGGTCGGGGTCATGGCCGTTCTCCTATGTCCCTCGGGGTTGTCCCCAAGGGCTCAGAATGAATGGGAATAGATGAGCTCGGGGCGCTTGAGCAGCACCTTGGTGCCTGGCGGGACGCTCTCGGTGAGCCAGATGTTGCCGCCGATGGTCGAACCGGCGCCGATGACCGTCTCGCCGCCGAGGATGGTTGAATTGGCGTAGATGATGACATTGTCCTCGATGGTCGGGTGGCGCTTCTTGTTGCGCATCTTTTCGCCGGCGTCACGCGGCAGCGACAGGGCGCCGAGGGTTACTCCCTGATAGAGACGCACGTCGCGGCCGATGATCGTGGTCTCGCCGATGACCACGCCGGTGCCGTGGTCAATGAAGAAGCCGGGGCCGATGGTCGCCCCGGGGTGGATGTCGATGCCCGTCTTGGAGTGGGCGTACTCGGTCATGATGCGTGGAATGATCGGCACCTTGAGCAGGAAAAGTTCGTGGGCGAGGCGGAAGACGAGAGTGGCGAACAGTCCGGGGTAGCCGAAGATGACCTCGTCGGGGCTCTTGGTTGCCGGGTCGCCCTCCAGGGCGGCGCGGATGTCGGTGGCCAGCGTTGCCGCCACCCGCGGCAGGGTTTCGAGGAAGGCCAGGGTCCTGGAGTGGCTCTGCGCCTCGCAGTTGGTGCAGGGCAGGTTGTTGCGCCGGCAGTCGTGGCGGATGGCGACGGTGATCTGCTCGGAGAGCTTGTCGTAGAGGTCGGTGGTCTGTTCGCCGATATAGTATTCGAGGTTGGAGGCATGCAGCCTGGTGGCGGTGAAGTAACCGGGGAAGAGGATGCAGCGCGCCTGCTCGACGATGTCGACAATGGCGCTCTGCGAGGGGATGGACACCGGGCTGACGTGCTCGTAGCACTCCTTGGTGGCCCAGGAGTTGAGCAGGTCCTTGACCACCTTGGGAATCTTGAAGTGCTGGCAGCACTGGGCGATCTCGACATGGTCGCAGCGCGAGGAGCGGGTCAGGGTCTCGAGGGTCGGGGGGGCGTTGTCTGACATGGCGATGTGTCTCTCACAGGGGTTGGCGGTGGGGTCGGGGCTGTTCCTTTTCCCGGCGCGTCTTTTCGATGATGAAGATGCCGTAGGTGGCGCGGAGATTGGTGAGGCGGCGGACGATGCGCCCCTCGCTGCCGGCGCGGTCGGAACTGATGGCGATCTCCCGCAGGATGGTGTAGCCGACGTCGCGGGCGAAGCGGCGGAAGTCCTTGAGGGTGATGACGCGGATGTTGGGGGTGTCGTACCACGAATAAGGCAGCTGGTCGTTTTTCGGCGCGGCCCCGTTGCAGAGCAGCTGCAGGCGGATCGAGTAGTGGCTGAAGTTGGGGAAGCTGACGATGACCCGCCGGCCGATGCGCGCCAGCGAACTGAGCAGCCGAGCCGGCTCGAAGACCTGCTGCAGGGTCTGGCTGAGGATGACGTAGTCGAAGGTGCTGTCGGGATAGTCGTCGACCTCGCGGTTGAGGTCGCCCTGCAGCACGCTGAGCCCGCGGGCGATGCAGGCGGTGGCCTTGTTCTTGTCCTGCTCCACCCCGGTACCGCTGACCTGACGGTGCTCGGCCAGCCAGGCGAGAAGGTCGCCGTTGCCGCAGCCGAGGTCGAGCACATGGCTGCCCGGCTCGATGGTCGAGGCGATGATGCGCAGGTCGAAGCGCAGCGCGGCGGGGTCAGTCGAGACCATCGAAGAAGCCTCCCACCAGGGTGCTCAGGCGTTGATCGGGGATGAGAAAGGCGTCGTGGCCGCAGTCGGCCTCGATCTCGCAGAAGCTGACGTCCTGGCCGCTGCGCTTCAAGGTGCGCACCAGTTCCCGCGCCTGATAGGTCGGGTAGAGCCAGTCCGAGGTGTAGGAAACCACCAGGTAGCGGCTGCGCTGGCCGGGTCTGTCTCCGGGCCGCGCCAGTTGCGCCGTGCGCTCGACGATGTCGAAGTAGTCGGCGGCCTTGGTGATGTAGAGCACCGAGTTGGCGTCGAAACGATTGACGAATTTCTCCCCCTGGTGGCGCAGGTAGCTCTCAACCTGGAAGTCGCCGTCAAAGCCGAAGGAAAAGTTCTCCTTATCTTGCAGCTTGCGGCCGAACTTGCGGCGCATTGCCTCGTCGGAGAGGTAAGTGACGTGGCCGACCATGCGGGCTACCGCCAGGCCCATGTCGGGGCCGCGGCCCCCGTAATAGTCGCCGTGGCGCCAGTTGGGGTCGGCCATGATCGACTGCCTGGCGATCTCGTTGAAGGCGATGGCCAGGGCCGAGTGGCGCATGGTGGTGGCGATGGCCACCGCCGAGCGCACCACCTCCGGGTAGCGCACCATCCACTCCAGCACCTGCATGCCGCCCACCGAGCCGCCGATGACGCCGCGCAGTTGGGCGATGCCGAGGTGGTCGACGAGCCGCTTCTGGGTGGTCACCATGTCGCCGATGGTCATCATCGGGAAGGCCAGCCCGTAGGGCCTGCCATCGTCGGGGTTGGGCGAGCTGGGGCCGGTGGAGCCCATGCAGCTGCCGAGGATGTTGGGGCAGAGCACGAAGTAGCGGTCGGTGTCGATGGCCTTGCCCGGGCCGATCATGAACTCCCACCAACCCGGCTTGTCCTCCCCGCTATCCGCCTGCCGGTGACTGGCTGCGTGGGAATCGCCGGAGAAGGCGTGGGCGACGAGGATGGCGTTGTCCCGCCCTGGGGAGAGTTCGCCCCAGGTCTCGTAGGCGATGGTCACCGGGCCGAGGGTGGCACCGCTCTCCAGCCGCAGGAGGTCCGGGGCTTCGGCGAAGGTGAAGAACCTCCTGTGGTCGGCTGCTGCCGGGGCGGTCATGTCCTCTGCCTCCTCTATGCCGCCATCAGACCGCCCTGGCCAGGGCCTGGTCGATATCGGCGATGATGTCGTCGATATGCTCGATGCCGATGGAGAGGCGGACCATGCCCTGCTCGATGCCGCACTGGCGCAGCTGCTCCTCGTTGAGCTGCGAGTGGGTGGTGGAGGCGGGGTGGATGGCCAGCGACTTGGCATCGCCGACATTGGCGAGGTGGGAGACGAGCTGCAGGCTGTCGATGAAGCGACGGCCGGCGGCCAGCCCGCCTTTGATGCCGAAGGCGATCATGCCGCCATAGCCGTTGCCGAGGTAGCGCCGCGCGATGTCATGTCCGGGCGAGCCGGGCAGGCCGGGATAATGCACCCAGGCGACGCCGCCGTGACGGGATAGGTGGCTGGCCACCGCCATGGCGTTGTCGCTGTGGCGGGTCATGCGCAGGCCGAGCGTCTCGATGCCCTGCAGGAAGGACCAGCAGTTGTCCGGGCTGATGCAGGCGCCGAGGTTGCGCAGGGGCACCAGGCGCATGCGCAGGATGAAGGCCAGCGGGTTGAGCTCGCCGAGGTCGTGGGCGTAGCGCAGCCCGTGGTAGGAGGGGTCGGGCTGGTTGTAGAGGGAGAACTTCTCGTCGCTCCAGTCGAAGCGACCGCCGTCGATGACGATGCCGCCGATGCCGACGCCATGGCCGCCGATCCACTTGGTCAGCGAGTGGAGCACGATATCGGCGCCGTGCTCGAGGGGGCGCAGCAGGCAGGGCGGGGTGAAGGTCGAGTCGACCACCAGCGGCAGGTGATGGCGCTGGGCGATCTGCGCCACCGCCTCGATGTCGGTCATGTTGAGGGCCGGGTTGCCGAGGGTCTCGCAGTAGAGGAGGCGGGTGCGCTCGTTGATCGCCCCCGCCACCGCCCCGAGGTCGGCGAAATCAACCAGCCTCACCTTGATGCCGAGCTGCGGCAGGATGGAGTCGAACTGGGTGTAGGTGCCCCCGTAGAGGTTGGCGGCGGACACCACCTCGTCGCCGTGGGCGCAGATGTTGATGACGGTGTAGAAGATCGCCGAGGTCCCCGAAGCCAGGGCGAGGGCGGCGGCTCCGCCTTCGAGGCGCGCCATGCGCTGCTCGAGCACGTCCTGGGTGGGGTTGCCGATGCGGGTGTAGATATTGCCCAGTTCCTTGAGGGCGAAGAGGTTTGCGGCGTGCTCGGTGTCCCTGAAGAGGTAGGCGGCGGTGCGGTGCAGCGGCACCGCCCGCGACAGGGCAGGGGGGTCGACCGTCTGTCCGGCGTGGATGGCGAGGGTTTCGAATTTCATAGGGGCTCCTTTCGTCGTGGGGGCTCAGGGCTTTTTGGCGGCAGCCGCTTCTTTTTTGAGTTTTTCGATGAGTTCGCCAATAGCCATGCCGCTGCCGTTGGTTGCCTGGGGGTCGATGCGCAGCATCTCTTCCCAGCTGGCGATGGCGCCCTGAAAATCGCCGAGGTCGCCGGCGAGGACGATGCCTTTGTTATAGCGCGATGGCAGATGCCCGGGGTCCTGGCGCATTACCTCCTCGAACTTGGCGATGGCCTGGTGCGGCTTGCCGGCCTTGCGATACATGACCCCGAGGTCTGTGAGCACGTTGGCGTCGCCGGGCTTTTTGGCCAGGGATTTCTCGTAGGCGGCGATGGCTTTCTGTGGCTGGCCGGTGTCGAAGTAAAGGTTGCCGAGACGGGTCCATACCTCGGCGCTGTCGGCGCCGGCGGCGATCTCCTTTTCCAGTTCGGCAATGAGTCGGTGCATGTCCTCGTCGTGCGCGGCGGGATGCCCGCCTCCTTCTGCGGCGACCTGGGTCGGAACAGCGCCTCTATAGACGGTGAAGGCGACGCCGGCGACGAAGCCGAGGAAGAAAATGGCGACGGCGGCGAGCACCCGGTTCCTGACTGCGGCGCTGGCGCCGTCCTTGCTGTTACTCATGATTGGTCTGGGGGGTGAATTTTTTTGTGGGCCTTGTCGTTTCGAGCGCAGTTTATACCACTGCGTGGCATTGTCATCAAGGGGAAAGCGGGGGTGACACCATCCCCATATTGCGGCCCTGGGGCCGATCCTGCAACTCCATGTTGTAGTTTGGAGGGGTTCAGGTACAATAGATATGTCTCGTTTTCCCCTTTGTCCACAGGAAGGGGGACTGCCCGGCCACGGGTTTCGGCGGCCGCTTCCGGCAACAACCCATAGCGGAGGAACCAGCGATGAAGGTGCTCGACAATGCAGGAAAACCCGGCAACATCTGGGGCGATGGCGCGGGAACGCCCTCCTTTGCCGCCACCGTCACGGCGATCAAGGAGCATATCGTCAACCACCTGATGAGCTTCCAGGGCCGTGACCCGGAGCGCTCCGGCGCACCCGACGTCTACAAGGCCCTCGCCTATACCATGCGCGACCTCATGGTGCAGAAGTGGATCTCCACCCAGAAAACCTTCTACGCCAAGGAAAAAAAGCGCGTCTACTACCTCTCTTTAGAGTTTCTCATCGGCCGTTCGCTGGGCAACAGCATGATCAACCTCGGCATTCTCGACGAGGTACGCCAGGCGGTGGAGGAACTCGGCTTCGAGCTGAGCGAGATCCGCAGCCAGGAAGAGGACGCCGCCCTCGGCAACGGCGGCCTGGGCCGGCTGGCGGCCTGTTTCATGGACTCCATCGCCACCCTCAAGATCCCCGCCTACGGCTATGGCATCCGCTACGAATACGGCCTCTTCTTCCAGCAGCTGGTGGACGGCTACCAGGTGGAGGGGCCGGACAACTGGCTGCAGAACGGCTGCCCATGGGAGTTCGAGCGGCAGATGCCGGTGTTCAAGGTGAAGTTCTTCGGCCATGTCAACGGCTATATCGACGAGCACGGCCGCTACCGCGCCAAGTGGGTCAACACCCGCGACGTCATGGCCAAGGCCAGCGACATCATGGTCCCCGGTTATAAGAACGACCACGTCATCAACATGCGCCTGTGGTCGGCGCACGCCTCGCGCGAGCTCGATCTCACCGATTTCAGCCGTGGCGACTACATCAAGGCGGTGGAATCGAAGGTCAGCTCGGAGACCATCTCCAAGGTGCTCTATCCGCCGGATCACAACTACGCCGGACAGGAACTGCGCCTCAAGCAGCAGTACTTCTTCGTCGCCGCCACCTTCCAGGATATCATGCGCCGCTTCAAGAAGAAGACCCCGTCCTTCGCCAGGTTTCCCGACCTGGTGGCGGTGCAGCTCAACGATACCCACCCGGCCATCGCCATCCCCGAGCTGATGCGCCTGCTGCTCGATATCGAAGGCCTTGGCTGGGAGGAGTCGTGGGACATCTGTGTCAAGACCTTCGCCTACACCAACCACACCCTCATGCCCGAGGCCCTGGAAAAATGGACGGTGGAGATGATGGAGCGGGTGCTGCCACGCCATATGCAGATCATCTACGAGATCAACAAGCGTTTCCTCGACGAGGTGGCGCAGCGCTATCCCGGCAACGAGCGCAAGCTGCGCGACATGTCGATCATCCAGGAGGGACCGGTGAAGATGGTGCGCATGGCCCATCTGGCGGTGATCGGCAGCCACTCGGTGAACGGCGTGGCGGCCCTGCACTCCGACCTCCTCAAGGAGCGCATCTTTCCCGACTTTCACGAGTTCCTGCCGGGTCGCTTCAACTCCAAGACCAACGGCATCACCCCGCGCCGCTGGCTGCTCGACATCAACCCCGGCCTGGCCGGGCTGATCACCAGCCGCATCGGCGACGGCTGGATCACCAACCTCGACCTGCTGCGCGGCCTCGAGGCCCATGTCGATGACCCCCAGTTCCGCGCCGAGTGGCAGCGCATCAAGTTCGACAACAAGTTGCGACTCGCCGATTACGTCAAGCGCCTCTGCCGCGTCGAGGTCAACCCCGACTCGATGTTCGACATCCAGGTGAAGCGTATCCACGAGTACAAGCGGCAACTGCTCAACGCACTGCACCTCATCCACCTCTACCAGCGCATCATTCACGGCCAGCGGCAGGGCCTCGCCCCGCGCACCGCCATTTTCGCCGGCAAGGCGGCGCCATCCTACTCGCGGGCGAAGATGATCATCAAACTGATCACCTCCATCGCCGAGGTGGTCAACAAGGACCCGCGGGTGCAGGGCCTGCTCCGGGTGGCCTTCCTGCCCAACTACAACGTCTCCCAGGCGGAGATCATCATGCCCGCCGCCGACCTCTCCGAGCAGATCTCCACCGCCGGCACCGAGGCCTCCGGTACCGGCAACATGAAGTTCTCGCTCAACGGCGCCTTGACCATCGGCACCCTCGACGGCGCCAATATCGAGATCCGCGAGGAGGTCGGCGAGGACAATATCTTCATCTTCGGCATGACCGCCGAGGAGGCCGAGTTCGAGCGCCGCACCAGCAGTCGCACCCCGGAGATGGTCTGCCGCAACAACGAGAGCATCGCCGCGGTCATCGAGGCGATTGGCGACGGCACCTTCAGCAACGGCGACCGCCAGCTCTTCCAGCCGGTGGTCGACAGCCTGATGAGCCGCCACGACCCCTTCCTGCTGGTCCTCGACCTCGAGGCCTACATCGCCTGCCAGGATGAGGTCAACCGCGCCTTCCTCGACCGCGAGCAGTGGACGAGAAAGGCCATTCTCAACGTGGCGCGCATGGGCAAGTTCTCCACCGATCGCACCATCAGGGAGTACTCGGAGGAGATCTGGGGCATTCCGGTGCAGTGAAACAGGCCCGGGGTTGGGCGGGGCCTCAGGCTTCTTGACCGCCAGGGTGTTTTCGGGTAAGTACTGCCTTGCTTTTTTCGGCCGGTGAAGGGAATGGCGTCGTCCGGCGGCAGTGCCTGCACCGCACGCGGAAATGAAAAAAGGGATTACAGACCGGAAGTCTGTAATCCCTTTAAAATTCGTGGAGGCGGCGATCGGAATCGAACCGATGAATAATGGTTTTGCAGACCACTGCCTTAGCCTCTTGGCTACGCCGCCCTGTGCGAAGGTCAGTTTTATACCATAGCGGGAAAAATACACAAGGGAATTTTTCGATGGTTCAGGATATCGACTCGCTGGTGCGGGCCAACAAGGAAGCCTTGGCGGGCCTGGAGGTGGCTATCGGCTATCGTTTCACCGACCTGCGTCTGCTGCAGAACGCGGTCATCCACTCCTCCTACGCCTTCGAGCAGGGCATCAGCGCGGGGAGCAACGAGCGGCTCGAGTACCTCGGCGACGCCGTGCTCGATCTGGTCATCGGCCACCTTCTCTATCGGCGCTACCCGCAGTTGCAGGAGGGCGAACTGAGCAAGCTGCGCGCCTCCCTGGTTAACGAGCAGCACCTCGCCCGCATGGCCCGCGACATCGACCTCGGCCGCTACCTCGCCCTCGGCCGAGGTGAAGATTCGTCCCAGGGGCGCAGCAAGTCTTCCATCCTCTCCTGCGCCTACGAGGCCATGCTTGGCGCGGTCTTCGAGGATGGCGGCTACGGGGCGGTGGCCGAGATCGTTGGCCGGCTCTTTGCCCCCGGAATCGATGAAAAGAAAGAAGAACTGCTGATCGGCGATGCCAAGAGCCGTCTCCAGGAGGTGCTGCAGGAGCGCTATGGCCAGGCGCCCACCTACCGCATCGAGGCCGAGGACGGCCCGTCGCACCAGCGGCAGTTCACCGCCGCCGTCTGTTTTCAGGACCGGGTGCTGGCCACCGGCCAGGCCGGCTCGAAGAAAGAGGCCGAGCAGCGGGCAGCCGCTGCCGCCCTCGGGGCCATCGACGACGGGGGCCAGCGTGCCGCATGAGGCTGGTCATCCCCCTGTTCATCCCCCATCGCGGCTGCCCGCATCACTGCCTGTTCTGTAACCAGGAGGGCATCGCCGGCCCCGGGGACGATCACGGGGATGACGCGCTTGCCGCAGAGATCGAGCGCTGGCTGGGTTTTACGCGAAGCGGCGCGCGGGTGCAGGTGGCCTTCTATGGCGGCTCCTTCACCTGCCTGGCCAAGGACGAGCAGCGGCGGCTGCTGGCGGTGGTGCGGCCCTATCTCGATAACGGCCGCGTCCATGGCGTTCGTCTCTCCACCCGGCCCGACTGCCTGGACGATGAGATCTGCCAGCTGCTGCGCGTCCACGGTGTGGAGACGGTGGAACTCGGGGTGCAGTCCCTGAACGACCGGGTGCTGCAGGACAGCGGCCGTGGCCATGATGCCGACCAGTCGCGCCGCGCCATACGCCTGTTGCAGCAGCATGGCTTCGAGGTCGGCGTGCAGCTGCTCGTCGGCCTGCCCGGGGAAACGCGGGCCTCCTTTCTGCGTGGCATCGAGGAAGTGGCTCTCCTACGCCCGTCCCTGGCGCGCCTCTACCCCCTGCTGGTGCTGGAGGGCTCGGGGCTGGCCGAGAGGCACCGCCGCGGCCTCTATCGCCCGTTGACCCTTGCCGAGGCGGTGGTTTTGTGCGCCACCGCCCACAGGCGGCTGGCCGCGGCCGGGGTGAGGGTGGTGCGGCTCGGCCTGCAACCGGGGCCGGCGCTTGCCGCCAGCTATATCGCCGGCCCCTTCCATCCCGCCTTTGGCGAGCTGGTGCACGGGCGGCTGCTCTTGGTCGAGCTGCGCCGCCGGCTGGCACGGCTGCCGCCGAACAGGCATCTCTACGTACATATCTCACACCGCGACCATGGCCGGGTGGCCGGGGTCGACGGCATCAATTTTCGGCGTCTCGGCGAACTCGGTTTCTCCGGACGCTATACCATCCTGCCCGAGAAAGACCGGGCACGAGGAAGCATGGACTATGTTGTCGGTTAATCATCTCGATATTCGCTACGGCGAGAAGCATCTCTTCAAGGACATCTCCGTTCAGGTCTACGAGGGCAACCGCATTGGCCTGGTGGGTGTCAACGGGGCGGGCAAGACCACCTTGCTGAAGATCATGGCCGGGGTCAGCGCCGCCGACGACGGGGTGGTGACCTGCGCCAAGAACGTCACCGTCGGCTATCTGCCCCAGGAGTCAAGCGAGCTCTTCTCCTCGCGGTCCCTCTACGAGGAGGCGCAGACCGCCTTCGCCCCCCTGCTGGAGAGGCAGCGTGAGCTGGCCGAGCTGCATGAGCGCATCCACCATCTGCCACCGGAGTCTGGTGAGCTGGCGGCGCTGCTGCAGCGCCAGGGGGAGCTGCAGCATCTCCTCGACGGCAGCGACATCTACACCATCGGCGCCAAAATCGAGAAGGTGCTGCTCGGTCTCGGCTTTCGCCGCGAGGACCTCGGCAAGCCGGTGTCGGTGTTCTCCGGCGGCTGGCAGATGCGCCTCAAACTCGCCAAGATGCTGCTTGAGGCCCCCTCGCTGCTGCTCCTCGACGAGCCCACCAACCACCTCGATCTCGACTCGCTGACCTGGGTCGAGCAGTTTCTGCGCGACTATCGCGGCGCCATGGTGATCATCTCCCACGACCGCACCTTCCTCGACAAGAGCACCGACCTTACCTGGGAGCTAAGCTTCGGCCGCGTCGACATTTACAAGGGCAACTACAGCTACTACGTCACCGAGAAGGCGGCGCGGCGGGCGGTGGAGAAGGGCGCCTACGACAACCAGCAGGCGCGCATCCGCCAGACGATGCGCTTCGTCGAGCGCTTTCGCGCCAAGTCGACCAAGGCGCGCCAGGTGCAGAGTCGGGTCAAGCAGTTGGAGAAGATGGAGCTCATCGAGCTCGACGACGACGAGCGGCAGATCCGCTTCACCTTCCCGCCGGCCCCCGATTCCGGTCGCGACGTGCTGCGCGTCGACGGCCTCGAGAAGTCCTTCGACGGCAAGGCGGTGTTCCGCGAGGTCGAGTTGCTTCTCGGCCGCGGCGATAAGGTGGCGGTGGTCGGCGTCAACGGCGCCGGCAAGTCGACGCTGGTCAAGATCCTTGCCGGCCAGCTGGCCCCGGACGCGGGGACCATCCGCCTCGGCAGCAACGTCAAGCTTTCCTACTTCGGTCAGCACCAGGCCCAGGAGCTTTCGCCGCAGCTCACCGTGCTTGAGACCATGAATACCGTGGGCGAGGAGATGACCGTCACCCGCACCCGCTCCCTGCTCGGCGCTTTCCTCTTCCGCGGCGACGATGTGCTCAAGAAGGTGGCGGTGCTTTCCGGCGGCGAGAAGAGCCGCCTCGCCCTGGCGAAGATGATCGCCACCCCCGCCAACTGCATGCTCCTCGACGAGCCCACCAACCACCTCGACATGAGCTCGCAGGAGGTGTTGCAGGAGGCCATGGCCCAGTATGACGGCACCATCGTCGTCGTCTCCCATAACCGCTACTTCCTCGACAGCTTCGTCAACAAGGTGCTCGAGGTCAGGGACGGGCGGGTCACTCTCTACGAGGGCAATGTCGCCGAGTATCTCGCCAAGCAGGAAGCACTGCGCGAAGAGGAGGCGCGGCGTGCCGAGGGGCGCCGTGAACAGGCCCCAGCCAGCGCAGCGCCGGCGGGCGATTCCCCCGATAATCGCCGCGAGCGCAAGCGCCTCGAGGCGCAACTCCGCCAGGAGCGCAGCCGCCGTGCCGGGCCCTGGCTCAAACAGCTGGCCGAGGCGGAGGAGAAGATCGACGAGACCGAGCGGCGCAAGGAGGAGCTTGAGGCGATCATGGCCGATCCCGAGCTCTACAAGGACGAGAAGGCCTGGAACGAGACCAGTCGCGAGTACGAGGACTGCCGGCGCAGGCTGGAGCGCTGGTACGCCAAGTGGGAGACTGCCCAGGAAAAAATCGACGCCATCGACGCCGAGTTGAAGCTCGGCTGAGCGGTCTTTATCAGAAAAACGCGCCTTCGCCGAAGTTGGCGACGAAGCGCACCTCCTCGCGGTGCCTGGCGATGATCCGCCGACCTTCCTCGCTCAGGCCGAGGACCTCTGGGCTTTTCATCAGCCCGGAAAACAGCGCCCGCACCACCTTGGGGTCGAAATGGCGGCCGCTTTCCTTGGAGAGGTTGGCGGCGGCGTCGTTAAGGGACATTGCCGCCAGGTGGCGGCGCCCGGCGAGCATGGTCTCAAAGGCATCGCAGACGGCAAGGATGCGCGCCCCGAGGGGGATGTCGCGGCCGCGCAGACCCTTGGGGTAGCCGCTGCCGTCGAAGCGCTCGTGGTGATGGAGGATGAGCGGTTCGAGGTTGCTGAGCACGTTGAGGGGCTTGGTGATGCGCGCACCGATCTCCGGGTGACGGCGCACTATGTCGAGTTCCTTCTTGTTGAGGATGCCAAGGCGCTGCAGGATGGCATCTTCCATGCCGATCTTGCCGATATCGTGCAGCATGCCCCCATGGTGGATGGTCTCCGCCTCTCCGTCGCTCAACCCCATTTCTACGGCCACCATGCGCGCCAGAGCGGCAACTCGCACCGAGTGGCCGTGGGTCTGTTCGTCCTTGGCCTCGAGGGCCATGGCCAGGCCTTCCACCATCTGCCGCATGTTGGCGATCATCTTCTCGTCGAAGCTCATCGCTTTCTGCAGGGCGATGGCCCCCTGTTCTCCCAGGGCGGTGACCAGCTCGACCTGCTCCGCCGACAACTGGCGCTGATCGTAGAAATAGACGGCGAGAATGCCTTCGAGAGAGGCGGTGATACCGAAAAAGAGTGCACTGATGGAGCCGACCCGCCGTTTGCCGAGCCGCTCGCGGTCGGGGATGCGCGGGTCGTTGCGGGCATCCTCGACGCATGCCAGCCGCTCCTCGCTGCGCGGGAAGAGTTCGGCAAGGGTGGCATAGTCCATCTCTTCGAGGCTGCGGTAGGAAAAGCCCTGGGAGTGCTTGCCGACGATGGCGCCGCGGTCGCGGTCGACTATCCAGTAGATGCAGCCTTTGGCGTCGAGCAGTTCCTGGACATGGGCGGCGATGTGGCGCAGGATATCGTCACTGCTCTCGCCGGAGTGGATGGCCTTGCTGATCTGGGTGAAGATGCGGAAGAAGGCGCGATGCCGATCTTCTGTCGGCGGCTTCTCGGTCGGTAGCGGTTCCATGGGGAAGTTCATGCCGGTCTCTCTAGCGTTGGCGGGGGAGGGTGTCTTCTTTACAGCCGCGTGCGGAAGGGTGGGCTGGCTGCGGAAGGCGGCTTGCCGGCACGTCTGCGGGCGGGCGATGAAGGGGCACTGGCTCCTTCACGCTACCTCGTCGGCGGTGCTTTTTCAAGGTCTGCGTGGGCCGCAGTGAAGGTTGCGGGCTGCAGAAGCGCGCGCATTTTTGCCTTTGAACTCTCCTGGTGAGCCCGGTGATGTTCACGGTGACAGTGCCACCGTGGGTCGGTTGAGGAGCGATCCTCTCAAGGTGCAGGTGTTGCCAGTCAGGCGGCATCGCCCCTCAGGCCGTGCTTCACCCTCTCCTCTTGCGGGTGCCAGGGGACAGGCGGCACCCTCCGGCTACTGTTGATAATCCCTCTCGTTTAACAGGTGCCGCGGGTGCACCCTGTCTTACCGCCATGGAACGGCGGCCCTTTCAAGGTAGCAGAGCTTCATGTTTCAGTCCTTCATTGAAATTGTATATTTGTCGGGTGGCGTGTGTCGAAGAGTAAAGTACAGCAAGATAAAGTGCATTATTTAAGTGTCAGGCAAATGTATTAACGAAGAGGTGTTATCCTGCTGTTCGACAGTTCGAAGATATTGTTCTCTTGTGCTGAGCATAACAGAAAGAAGGATCGTCTTTTCTTGTGTTATTGCATGTAATATTTTGTCATGAACTCTGCCGATCGACACATTTTCTTCTCTGTGCGGTCTCCATGATGGTGCAGGAGGGGGGGCGAGTGGACGATCGGCCCGGTGACCAAGCTTTGTAAAAGTATGAAATAGTGTGATTATTAGGGGCAACATAGAAATGAATGGCGAATGTTAAGGGCCTGTAAAAATTATGTTGAGAAATACTGTGGATTGAGATAAACGAAACTGATGAATGTGCAGGGGCGACCCGTGAACACCATGTAGCAAGCTTATATTGATGGGAGTCAATAGTGAAAGATCGTAAAATTTACTGTGCAAATAACATAAAAAGGAGGTGGTGCCTGGGGGCGGTGAAGATTATTCCATAACCGCGCGCTACGAGCCGGAAAATTCAGCAGGATTATGTCCTCTGAGGAACACGGCACAAAGCGATGGGGGCGTGAAGGGTGGGTAGACTTCAAAGTCATTTTCACTTTTCTATAAGGAGAAGCAGATGTCACAGGCGAATCAGACCGTACCGGGCCAGGCCTGGGTAACGGTTTTTGCTGGCACGGCGATCAACCTTTGTCTCGGTATCCTCTATGCCTGGAGTATCTGGAAAACCGCCTTGGTCAACGTCGACAAGGCCGGTCAGGCGATGACCGGCATCAATGCCGGCTGGATCTATCTCAATAACGCGCAGGCGGCGACTCCCTTCTCGCTTTGCGTTATCATTTTCGCATTTCTGATGATCCCCGGCGGGCGTATCCAGGATAAGATCAGCCCCCGCTTCGGCGCCACCCTCGGCGGCCTGACGCTGGCCGCTGGCTGTCTTCTCGCCGGGTACATGAAAAGCTACCTGGGCATCATCATCGGCTTCGGCGTTCTCGGCGGCATCGGCATGGGCATTGGCTATGCCGCCCCGACTCCGGCGGCGCTGAAGTGGTTTGGCCCCCACAAGCGTGGTCTCATCGCCGGCATCGTTGTCGGTGGTTATGGTGGGGCCGCCCTCTATATTGGTTTCCTCGGTCAGTACTTTATCGACAAGTTCGGTATCTCCGGCAGCTTCTATGGTTTGGGAACTCTCTTCGCCCTGGTGGTGATCATCGCCGGACAGCTGTTGAAGACCCCACCGGTGGGCTACAAACCGCCGATGCTGGCCGGCGCCAACGTCGCCACTGCCAATTCGACGATCACTAACTGGGAACCTTCGGAAATGATCAAGACCTGGCAGTTTTACGCCCTGGTGGTGATGTTCATTCTTACCACCCAGTCCGGCCTGCTGATCATCGCCAATGCCAACACCATGATGCTCAAGGCCGCCAAGGACGTGCCCTTCTTTGCCGCCAATGCCTGGCTGCTGGTCTCCTACGGCGGCTTCGTCAATGCCGCGGGCCGGGTTGGCACCGGCTTCTATTCCGATAAGATCGGTCGTCTCAACGCCTACTGCCTCAACTGCGCGGTGTCGGCGCTATGCCTCTTCACCCTTCCTTACGTCATGGGCAGCGGCAGCATCCTGCTGCTGTTCCTCGCCGTCGGCGTGGCCTACTGGCAATACGGCGGCGGTCTTTCGCTGATGCCTTCCTTCGCCGCCGATTTCTATGGTCCGAAGAACCTCGGCATGAACTACGGCCTGGTGTTTTTCGGCTGGGGGCTGGGCTTTTTCATGGCCCGGCTGGGGGGCACTATCGAGGACATCACCGGCAGCCTCAATTACGCCTTCTATATCTCCGGGGCCCTGCTGATTGCCGGCGTCATTCTCGCCAAGATAATCAGCCGCCCGATTCATGTCGACGAAGTTCACGGTAGCCAGGCAACTGCCTGATAAAGGGGGCCTGTTGTCATGACGAGTCGACCCGCCCGGGGGCGACTCACCGGCTGCGGATGCTTTTTCTGGCCGCAGCCGGCCATCCTCCGCACCGGGACCAGGGGGGGGCTTGCCCCAGAGACAGTTCACTGAAAAATACAGACCTTAAAGGAGTGCTACGGTATGAGTGAGAAAAACATCGTCGAGACTTCGGAAGCCGAGATTGCCGTTCACTGGCAGGAAGAGCAGTACTATTACCCTTCATCGAAGTTCATCGGGCAGGCAAACCTTACCGACCCGGCGATTTTCGAGCGGTTCACCCTCGAAAATTTCCCAAACTATTACACAGAATTCGCTGAGCTGCTCACCTGGTACAAATACTGGGACGAGGTGCTCGATACCAGCGACGCGCCGTGCTGGAAGTGGTTCCGCGGCGGCCAGCTCAACGCCAGCTTCAACTGCATCGACCGTCATCTCGAAAAAAACCGCAATAAAACCGCCATTCACTTCGTTCCCGAACTGGAGGAGGAGCGTACCGAGCATATCACCTATCAGGAGCTCTTCGTGCGGGTCAACGAGTTCGCCGCTCTGCTCCGCGACACCGCCGGTCTCAAGCGTGGCGACCGGGTCACCATCCATATGCCGATGTCTGCCGAGTTGCCCATCTCCATGCTCGCCTGCGCCCGCCTCGGCGTCATCCACTCGGTGGTTTTCGGCGGTTTCTCGGCCAGCGCCTGCGCCGATCGTGTCGTCGACTCCAACAGCCGCGTACTCATTACCATGGACGCCTACTACCGCTCCGGCAAGCTGCTCAACCACAAGGCAGTGGACGACGAGGCCTGTGAACTGGCGGCCAAGGAAGGCCAGACCATTGACAAGCTCCTCGTCTGGCAGCGCTACCCCGGCAAGATGTCCTCTGCGGCGCCACTGGTGGCGGGGCGTGACATCGTCGTCAACGACGAGTTGAAAAAGTATTATGGGGTCAGGGTCACTCCGGAGAAGATGCTTGCCGAAGACCCGCTCTTCCTCATGTACACCAGCGGCACCACCGGCAAACCCAAGGGCGCCCAGCACGGCACTGGCGGCTACCTGGCCTATGTGACGGCGATGTCCAAGTATATCCAGGATATCCACCCCGAGGACGTCTACTGGTGCATGGCTGACATCGGCTGGATCACCGGTCACTCCTTCATCGTCTACGGGCCGCTGGCGCTCTGCGCCTCAACGGTCATTTACGAGGGCGTGCCCACCTATCCCGATGCCGGCAGGTGCTGGCGCATCGCCCAGGACCTCAACGTCAACATCTTCCATACCGCGCCGACTGCTATCCGCGCCCTGCGCAAGGTAGGACCCGACGAGCCGGCCAAGTACAACTTCAGCTTCAAGCACATGACCACCGTCGGCGAGCCCATCGAGCCCGAGGTGTGGAAGTGGTACGAAAGGGAGGTTGGCAAGGGCAAGGCGGTCATCGTCGACACCTACTGGCAGACCGAGACCGGCGGCTTCCTCTGCTCGACCGTACCGGGCATCCAGCCGATGAAGCCTGGCAGCGCCGGGCCGGGGGTGCCGGGAATCCATCCCATCGTCTTCGATAACGACGGCAATATCGTGCCGGCGGGCTCCGGCAAGGCCGGCAATATCTGCATCCAGAACCCGTGGCCGGGCTGCTTCCAGACCATCTGGGGCAATCGCCAGCGCTTTGTCGACACCTACTTCGGCATGTACAACAAGAACCCGAAGAGTAAGGACTGGCGCGACTGGCCGTATCTCACCGGCGACGCGGCGGTGGTCGCCGCCGACGGCTATGTACGCATCCTCGGCAGGATCGACGACGTCATCAACGTCTCCGGGCATCGCCTCGGCACCAAGGAGATCGAGTCCGCCGCGCTGACCGTGCCCGAGGTGGCCGAGGCGGCGGTGGTTCCGGTCAACCATGAGGTCAAGGGTAAGGAGCCGGAGCTCTATGTCTCCCTCAAGCCCGGCATCAAGGCCTCGCCCGAACTGCAGCAGAAGATCGCCGATGCCATTACCTTCCAGATCGGCAAGATCGCCAAGTGCCGCAACGTATGGATAGTGCCCGACATGCCCAAGACCCGCTCGGGCAAAATCATGCGTCGCGTGCTCGGGGCCATCTCCAACAAGGGTGATGTCGGCAACGTCATGACCCTTGCCAATCCCGAGGTGGTCGAGCAGATCAAGACCATGGTCGGATAAGAACGGTGAAGTGGGCAGCGGCGGTCATAGCCGCCACTGCCCTTGGAAAATTGGCGCCCCGACGCCTGTGTCGGGGCGCCGTGCTCGTTTATGCGCTCTGCGGGGAACGAAGCCAGCGCAGTTTGAGGAGAAGAGGTGACTGTCTCCGCTTCTGGCCTGGTGGGGAGGAAGGAGGATCTTCTGGACGTTTATTATCCCTATCTGCTCGACTATGCGAGCTTCAGCGCCGAGAAGGCGACGATCTTCGTTGTCGCCGCGCTGCTCGCCGTCATGGTCAGCGCCGAAGGCCAGGCCCTGGGCGCCGCCCTGCTCGGGGATACGCGCCCCGGGGCCCGCGATCGTTTTCACTTCAATGTCTTCCTCCACCTCAGCCTGCTCGGCAGCCTCAGCTTTCTGGTGGCCGGGTTCGGCTGGGCAAAGGAGATGGCCATCGACCCCGGGCGCTTTCCCCGCCGGCCACGGCTGTGCCTGATCGCCAGCCGCCTCTTCGGGCCTTTGGCCAATCTTCTTCTTGCCTCTATCGCCGGCAGTCTCAACTGGATCATCACCAGTTGGGGATTGACCGACGAGGTTTTTTCGATGGTCACCGTGGTCAACGTCACC
>JANJUM010000083.1 GCA_024710585.1 Desulforhopalus sp. | reverse complement strand
ACGTTCTGCAACTCGCGCACGTTGCCGGGCCAGGGGTGATCGCGGAGGATTTCCAGCTCTTCGCGGGAGAAGGAGGTGATGCTCTCGCTGTCGCCGTACTGTTTGAAGAAGTAGTTGATGAGCATGAAAATGTCGTCGCCCCGTTCCCGCAGCGGGGGCAGGTGGATGGGGATGACATGGATGCGGAAGAAGAAGTCCTGCCGCATCTGTCCGTTTTCGATGAGCTTTTCGAGATCCTTGTTCGAGGCGGCGATGATGCGGATATTGGGGTAGATGACCCGTCGGCCGCCCAGCGGCGAAAAGCCGCCGCCATCGATGGCGCGCAGCAGCTTGACCTGGAGGCTGGGGCTGATATCGCCGACCTCGTCGAGGAACAGGGTGCCGCCTTCGGCGCTCTCGAGATAGCCTTTCTTGTCGCTGTTGGCCCCGGTGAAAGCCCCCCTGGCGACCCCGAAAAACTCGCTTTCGATGAGGTTTTCGGGAATGGCCGCGCAGTTGACCGCCACGAAGGGCTTGTCCTTGCGGGTGCTCAACTTGTGGATGGCCTGCGCCACCAGTTCCTTGCCGGTTCCCGACTCTCCGGAGACGAAGACATTGTCGTCGGTGCTCGAGGCCTTGAGGATGAGCTCGAAGACATCCTGCATCGCCTGGCAACGGCCGATCAGCCCCTGGAAGCGGTAGCGGTCGCGCATGGTCGAGCGCAGCACGAAGTTCTCGTTCTTGAGCTTCTCCTCCATGGTCTTGTAGAGGGTGAAGTCGGTCATGAACCCCTCGATACTGAGGTTGCCGTCGCTCGACCGCACCAGCACCTCGGCCTTGTCGAAGACCCACTTGGTGGAATCATCGGCCGGCAGCACGCGGTACTGGCAGGTGAAGGCGCCCAGCTCGCGGACAGCCCTGCCCATCTCCCCCGCCAGTTGCTCGAGATCATCGGGGTGGATGATGCGTTTCAGCGCGGTGATAGGGCGTCCGATGAAAAACTCGGGATCCTGGTTGAAAATGGTGCGACAACCCTCGCTGACGAATTCCACCTCCCAGCCCCCCTCGCCCCTCACCATGCGGTAGGCCATGCCGGGCAGGTTGTTCATCAGCGTCGACAGCTGACGCTCGCTTTCGGCGATGGCCCGCTCCGCCTGCTTGATCTCGGTAACGTCACGGATCATCTCGATGGCGCCGGCGATGATATTGCCGTTCTCGAGGATCGGGGCGGCGGTCACCCAGAGAAAACCGCCCAGCCCGTCCCGCATGTGCGGCACGAAGCGTTCCTCGAAGTGGGCCCGCCCGTTGCCGAGGCCAAGCTCATCGAGCGCCGTGTCTGATAACGCGCCGGCCGTGGCCGGGCTTTTCCCGGAGAGCACCGCCTCGACCAGCAGCGGCGCCCCGGGGCCATAGAGAGGCGCGACGAAGGCCGCAAAATTCTTGGCCAGCACCTCCACCTTGGACAGCCCGGTGAGGGCACTCATGGCGCGGTTCCAGGCGATGATCTTGCGGCGCTTGTCGACGACATAGGTGGGGTAGGGAAGAAAGTCGATGATGTCGAGCAGCTGGCGTTGCGAGTTGCGCAGCTCCTGGGTGCGCTGCTCGACGAGTTTTTCGAGGTTTTTGCGATAGTTTTCGAGCTTTTCCTCGATCTTGCGCTTCTCGGTGATGTCGCGGGCGGTACCTTCGACGGCGATGACCCGGCCATCGGCGTCGAAGATGGGGGTCTCGATATTGACGAAACGGCGGCACGTGCCGTTCTTGTGGTAGATCTCCAACTCGTAGGCCGGCTGTCGCTGGCCGGCGCAGCTGAGCCGCGTGCGCCGGTCGGCTTCCTTGTTGATCGGGTTGGGAGTCCAGGTTTTGCTGAAGTGCTGGCCGATATACTCATCCGGCGCAAAGCCGAGGATGTTGGCGTAAGAGGGGCTGACGTGGGTGAAGCTGCCTTCGGTGTCGTGGCGGTAGAAGAGGAATTCGTCCTTGAGGTTGGCGAGAATGCGGTTGTACTTGTCCTCGCTCTGTGCTAGGGCCTCCTCCAGTTCGGGGATTTTCGCCGCTTGCCTCTCCAGTTCGCGGATACGGCTGACAAGTTCCTCGCGGGTGGGCGTCGCTTCCATCTGCATTCCTCCTTTCCAGGAAAACACATGCCTCGCTGCCGTCGGCCTCGCCGTGCGAAGACGACCGCTGACTTGCCATGCAAGATAAGGACCAGCCTGGGCTGCCTACCTTGCAAGCGGATGTGCCTGGACGCAGGATGGTTGTCTTCGCCCCTTCACTATACCAGAGAGAACGCGTACGGCGAGGGGAGATTAACAGCGGGCGCCGCGACAGCTCTGGTTTTTCCCGCGAGGGCACAGGGCCGAAGCGGGTAGATTCCGCTCGGCCCCTGTGCAGGAAGGAAGGTGCTCGACCCCGCGGCGGCGGGACCGAGGCTGCCGCCGCTAGAAGACGAAGGCCGCCTTGATGTAGATCCAATCGCCGGCGGCGCTGTTTTCCGACTCGACATCGTGCATCCAGCGTACACCGAGGGTGAAGTTCTCCTTGATGGCGTAGCTGAGGTTGAGGCCAAGCTTGACGTTCATCGGTTCGCTGTCGGGCTGGGTGACGCCGTCGCTCTTGGCATCGTCGAGGCCCTGCCAGTAGGCGGCGTTGACGCCGAGGCGCAGCTTGTCGGTGACCCCGTAGTGGACGACCGTTTCAAATTCCAGGGCGTCCGGCTCGTCATACTTGAGTTCGTCGCTTTCGGTGAACTGGAAGTAGTTGATATTGAAGTCGACGCCGAATTTCCCCGGGTACCAGCCGAAAGCCAGCTGATGCTGGAACCACCATGTGTCGCGGCCGATATTGATTGCCTTGTCGCTGTCGTAGTCACCGGTGGGCATGTAGACGAACTCCCAGAAGGAGATGAACAGCTGCGATTCCTGGTTTTCATAGAGATAGATGAAGGGGCTGATGCCGATATCGCCAAAGCCGGTGGTGTTGCTCGATGGCGCGCCAAAGACGTTGTCGCTGTCGAGTTCGAGACGCACCCCGGGGATGATGGCGTTGACGCCGTAGGAAAATTTATCGGCGATCTTGCCGATGAAGTAGACCGGGCGGACGACCAGGCTGCTGACGTCGAGGCCGAGATCGGCTTTGTCGCCATTCTTGTCGGTGATATCCGGGTAATGCTGGTGACCAAGATAGGAGACCAGGACCGCCGTCCCCGGAGGGGCGGCGCCGTTATCGAGCGGATCGACGACATCGGCCCGGCCGATGCCGGCACAGGCGAGGAGAGCGACGGACAAGGACAGGGTGGTTCCGAGACGGTTCATGAATGTTCCTCCATGATGAGTTTGGCGACCCTTCTCCCCCCGGCGGGGATGTGGTCCTGTAAGGGTGCGTGTCAGCCGGCGAGCAGTTCTTCGACGGGGGTGTAGGCGAGGTCGAAGGCCTCGGCCACCCCGCGGCAGGCGACCTTGCCGTCGATGACATTGGCGCCGCGCCTGATCTCGACATTGTCGCGCATCGCCTGCCGCCAGCCTTTGTCGGCGAGTTGCAGAGCATAGGGCAGGGTGGCGTTGGTCAGGGCCAGGGTCGAGGTCCGCGCCACTGCCCCCGGCATGTTGGCGACGCAATAGTGGATGACCCCGTCCACTGTATAGATCGGCGCACCATGGGTAGTTGCCCGAGAGGTCTCGAAGCAGCCGCCCTGGTCGATGGCGACATCGACCAGCACCGACCCCGGCTTCATGGTCTTGAGCATGTCGCGGGTAATCAGTCGCGGCGCCTTTGCACCGGGGATGAGCACGGCGCCTACCACCACGTCGGCCTTGGTCACCAGGCAGCGCAGAGTCTCTGGGCTCGACATCAGCGGGAAACAGTTGGCCGGCATGACATCGGAGAGATAGCGCAGGCGGTCGAGGTTCATATCGAGGATATAGACCTTGGCCCCGAGGCCGCAGGCCATCTTGGCGGCGTTGATGCCCACCACGCCGCCGCCGATGACGACTACCGTGCCCGGGTCGACGCCCGGGACGCCGCCAAGCAGCACCCCGTGGCCTCCCTGGGCCATCTCGAGGTATTTGGCGCCCTGCTGGATGGCCATGCGCCCGGCCACCTCACTCATCGGCGTCAGCAGCGGCAGGGAGCCGTCGTCCTTCTGGATGGTTTCATAGGCGATGTTCACCGAGCCTGCCGCGATCAGGGCATCGGTCTGGCGTCGGTCGGCCGCCAGATGAAGGTAGGTGAAGAGGATCTGCCCAGGTCGAAGCCATGGATATTCCGAGGGCTGCGGCTCCTTGACATGCATGACCATGTCCGCTTCGGCGAAGATCGTCTCCGGCTGGGGGATCAGGGTGGCCCCGGCGGCCCTATAGCGCTCATCGGCAAAGCCACTGCCCAGGCCCGCGCCGCTCTGCACCAGCACGCGATGGCCATGCTGCTGCAGTACCTCGACCCCGGCCGGAGTCATGCAGACACGGTTCTCTTCCGGTTTTATCTCCTTGAGAATGCCGACAATCATAGTTCCTCCGCATGGTTTGAAAATTGGGGATGCCTGGTGCTGCTTTCTTCATCGCGCTGGCCAGCTCTACGCAAGATGCGTTCCACCTCGCGACGAGCGGCGCTGTCCCCTCTTTGCCCAACCGCGCCCACTTTGCAGGCCTGCTGTTGACCGCTGGCCAGCTGAGCGGAAGACTGACGACATTGTCATGAAATCAAGACGATACCTGCCACGACAGAGAAACGCTGACCCAGGCGCGGCGAGGGGCGCGAGCTTTTATGGGCAAGAAAGCCGGAGGCAAACCTCTCACAAGAGCTGTCCCATCGTGGGACATTCCTGGCATGCGTGACAATGTTGGCATGGGGAGCAGCGATTCGGCGCCGGCGGTGCGGCCAGAACTGCTCCACTCCCTGAAGACATCGAGCCTTCCCGCCACCCGCGAGGCTTGCAATGCGACGAAGAATATTTTATTGCTCTGCTCATGGCCGACTGCCTCCACGCACCTCCGTGAGCCGACCGGCCAATTGCAACGCCGCCAGCCGCCGCGGCGCAAAGCTGCCGCAACCGCCCCCTGAAGGGTGCGACCACCCCCCGCATGGTGCCGCCATGAACGACCAGCCTCCGCACAGCAGCGCCCCCCTCTTCATCCGCACCAAGACCTGGATAGAAAACGAGGACGGCGAACTCCTCTTCGGCAAGGGCAAGACGGAGATTCTCGAGCATATCGAGACTGAGGGTTCCATAGCCAAAGCAGCGGAAAGATTGGAGATGAACTACAAGAAGACCTGGACCCACATCAAGATCCTGCAGAAGAACATCGCCGACGAGCTGGTCATTCCGCAAAAGGGGGGCAGCGGTACCGGCGGCACCACCCTCACCCCCAAAGCACGCGAGCTGGTGCGCAACTACCGCCAGTTGCAGAAGGAAATCGAAGAGTTCGCCAACCAACGCTTTGCCGAGCTCTTCCTCGGGAAAACGTCCTAGTCACAAACCCTCGTCTCCCGGTTCCCCCTCCCCCTGTCCGTTCCTCTCCGTTTCGGTTGTTTTTTGGCTGGCAAATATGCGCTTCTTGCATATTTGTTTTTTTCCTGTAACATTGGCGGATTGCCTCGCTCCCCTTTCCCCGCCGCCCCCTTTGCGGACGGCCTGATCCGTTCCCGCCCACTCCCACGGAGGAAGCCACCATGGACTATTCGTTCGTTCCCACCACCTGCCCTTACTGCGGCTGTGGCTGCCAGATGTTTCTCGAGGTGCTCGACGGCAAGCTCGTCGGCACGGCACCGGTCAAGACCGCCGGCATGAACGAAGGCAAGCTGTGCATCAAGGGGTGGAAGGTCCATGAGTTCGTGCACAGCGCCGAGCGGCTCACCCGGCCGCTGATCAAGAGCGACGGCGTCTTCCGCGAGGCCTCCTGGGACGAGGCCCTCGGCCTGGTGGCCGAGCGGCTCGCTGCCATCCGCGACCAGCATGGGCCTGACGCCCTCGGCTTTCTCAGCTCGGCACGATGCACCAACGAGGAGAACTACCTGGTGCAGAAGATCGCCCGCATGGCCATCGGCACCAACAACGTCGACCACTGCGCGCGACTCTGACACGCCCCGACGGTGGCAGGTCTTGCCGCCGCTTTCGGCAACGGAGCGATGACCAATTCCATCAACGAGATCGAGGATGCCGCCTGTCTGTTCATCATCGGCTCCAACACCACCGAGGCCCACCCGCTCATCGCCCACCGGGTGTTCAAGGCCCATGACAAGGGGGCCAAGATCATCATCGTCGACCCGCGCCGCATCCAGCTGTCGCTTATCGCCGACATCCACGTGCGCCCCAGGTTCGGCACCGATGTCGCCCTGATCAATGGCATCATGCACGAGATCGTCGCCAAGGGCCTGCACGACAAAGAGTTTATCGCCCAGCGCAGCGAGGGCTTCGCCGAGCTGGAAGCGATGCTCGGCCACTTCAGCCCCGAGCGCGCCGAGGAGATCTGCGGCGTCCCCGCCGCCACCATCCGCGAAATCGCCCACCTCTACGCCACCTCGCAGCCCTCCTCGATCCTCTACACCCTGGGCATGACCGAGCACTCCCATGGCGTCGACAACGTCAAGTCCCTGGCCAACCTCGCCATGCTCTGCGGCCAGATCGGCAAGCCATCCAGCGGCGTCAACCCGCTGCGCGGCCAGAACAACGTCCAGGGGGCCTGCGACATGGGCGCCCTGCCCAACGTCCTGCCCGGCTATCAGGTGGTCACCAACCTCGGAGCGCGCGCCAAGTTCGAGGCCGCCTGGGGGGCAAGCCGCCTGCCGGCGGAGGTGGGGCTGACCATCCCCCAGATGATCGACGGCCTCATCGAAGGCTCGGTGAAGAGCATGTATATCGTCGGCGAGGACACTGCGCTCACCGACCCCGACACCCACCATATTGTCCATGCCCTCGAATCGGCAGAGTTTCTGGTAGTGCAGGATATATTCCTCAGCGAAACCGCCAAGCTGGCCGACGTGGTGCTGCCCGCCGCCTGCTGGGCGGAAAAGGATGGCACCTTCACCTGCACTGAGCGCAAGGTGCAGCGGGTGCGCAAGGCGGTCGAGGCCCCCGGCGAGGCGCGGCCGGACTGGATGATCCTCCGTGAAGTCGGCGCACGCCTCGGCATCCCCATGAACTACGGCTCGCCGCAGGAGATCTTCGCCGAGATGGCCTCTCTCAGCCCGAT
>JANJUM010000059.1 GCA_024710585.1 Desulforhopalus sp. | reverse complement strand
GCATTACTCAGAGCAATCTGCAATCGCTGCGCACGCAGCATGTTTCGTATCAGCATCTGCGCGACGGTCGACTGGCTTTTCCCCTCGAGACCGGAGCGCAGGTCAACATCCTTGACCTCGGCAATACCCCAACCACCACCTGGAATACAATTCTTGGGGGAATGATAGCCTCCTGTCACGCCGACCGCCTTATAGTAGCCGACGTACAGGTTGATGCGCTGCTTCGTGGAATCTTCGTAATTGTATTGGATGTAGTCATCCACCCCGAGCAGTTCCACGACCTCGCTGGAGGATTGGAGGCTATTGGCGAGGGAATAGCCATCGAGCCGCTGGGGGAAAGCGCTCAGAGGTTTTTTTATGGGCACCGCCGTGACCCCCGAGGTGCTCTGCAGCACGTACCAGGTGAGCGCGAACAGTGCCAATACGATAATGGCGCGAGGCTTGCTGATCATAGTCGCAGGAGAACGCCTTTGGCGGAAATCGGGGGAGACAGTCTACTGCCAGTTGAAGACATCCATTTCCATCGACAGGGACACAACGACGCGATGCTCGTCGTAGCTGTCGTCCTCCTGCTCCGAATCCTGCATGAGATAATCATAGGACACCCCCATGGAAAACCAGCGGGCGAACGTATAGCCGAGGCTCGTGCCAACGCCGAAGCGTTCCCTGTTGAAAGTGTTGGTTTCATAGGTTAGCGCCGGTTCTTGACCTTCCGTTGCCGTGCCGTCGCCGGTGGCAGCCGCCTGCTGTGCGGTGACGTCTTCCTGATCTTCGTTACGGTAGAAGGTGAACAGCCTCAGCGAGACATCCTTGATCAGCTGATGGGTGAAATCGAGCCTTGACTGCCAATACTCGCGGAGGCCGCTCTCATCGGTGCCGGTGAAGTTCTGCACGTCGTAGCCATGGGCGAGGGAGGCCTCGAAGGTGCTCCGTTCGAGCGTATAGCGCAAGCTGGCGGTGGCGTTATAGCCCCAGTTCGCCTCCTGCTCCTCGGCTTTGCTCAAGGAGGGGCCAGCACCGAGAGAGAAGCTGGTATCCTTGGCGAGTTGCCACTGCCAGCCGGCGGTGAGGTCGTGCACAGTGGTGGCGTTGCGCTCGGCGTCGTCATAGTCGACACCGGTGAAGCCGTATTTGAGGGACAGCTGGTGGTATTCGAAATGGCTCGATTCAATCATCGTCGAGGCGCGAAATTCGTGGAGATCGTTGTCCACCGCCACCTCGCCTTCGCCGTCGGTCTGATCGTCGCTTGCTGATTTCTCGGCCTCCTCGTACAAGCCACGGGCATAGCTGCCGTTGGCGGAGAGCCGCCATACCGAGCTGAGGCGGTGGCCCACGCCCAGAGTGGCGCCATGGCGGACATAGTCTTCATATCTGCTGGTCGCCGAGACATCGGTGTGGGTAAGGTGCCCCAGGGAGTAGCCCAGGGAGAACGAGCTGTCCTCCCAATAGCGATAGGTCGTGGAGAAGGAGAGGTCGTTTTTCCAGTATCTCCGCAGTCCTTCGTTATCGGAAAGTTGATCGCCAGAGGCGCCGCCGCTGCCATCCGCCCCTCCATCGCGACTGGCCTCGCTGCGGATGTTCTGGTCGGTGAGAACATAGCTCTCGCCAAATCTCACATCCCAGTCACGGGTCAAGGCGTAAGAAAAAGTGGCCTGAAGATTCTGGTCGACATCGCTGTCACCACTCTCATCATCATAGCGCAGGCTGGGGCTGTAACGAAGAGAAAGCACATCCCGGGCCGATTGGTTGGTCAGAGCGACCAGCGGGGTGATGCGCAGGCGGTTGTACCGCTCGTCGGTGCGGGGCGTCTCGTCGCTCTCCACCGGGGAATCGCTGGCGCCATCCTGCACCGCTTTCTCGTCACTATCGTAGCTGCGGGAGTAGTGCTCGTAGGAACTGCCTATGCCCAGAGCCACCTTGGTGTCTCTGGCCTGGGCGGGGGAGGAAACGGTCATCGCGGCGACCATCGTGCCGCCGAGAACCACTGCCAGTGTTTTTTCCAGGCCGTTCTGTTTCATCGTGTGCTGTCAGTTGACGATTATGATGTCGTTAGGCTCGACGGTGATGTTCCTCTCCAGGTTCTCTCCTTCGAGAAAGTCGCCATAATCGAAGACCAGAGTGTTGCCCGAGAACAGGTTTTTGTGATTTTGCGGATTGTTGCGCACCAGGGTGACGATATTCTTGGCCCACTCCGCAAATCCGCCGCTGCGCGCCACCGCCTGGACGAGGTTGATCGGGTATTCGAGCTGAAAGACACCCGGCTTGCCGACCTTGCCCATCACCGTATAGCGCTGGCTGTTGCTCTGCACGAGGACGACGGTGATGCTGGGATTGTCGAAAACCGTGGCATAAAGCAGCTTGAGATAATCGGCGAGCTGCGTCGGTGTCAGGCCCGATGCGTCGACATCGCCGATATGCTTGAGGGAGATGCGCCCGTCGATGCGCACCTGGACCCCGCCGACCGGCAACCGCTTTTCTTCTTCCTGTCCCTGGCCCTTCCCCCCCCCTGCCGTTACGGGGATGGCGATAGCCGACATGTCGCCCTCGCCATACACCTGCACATTGAGGATATCGCCAATACCGATAATGTATTCGCCCTTCGCCGCGCCTGAGGAGGTCGCCCCCAGGACCTTGGCGCGGGCCGCTTGGCGCAGCGCCTCGGTAACCGGGACATCGGCACTGGACTGGGCGGCGCGCAGGTCCGCGCCAAGAGCCGAGAGCAGAACGACAACCATCAGGACGACACCCCACCGAGCCATAACACCCTCCGAAAAAAGACAATAATGAATCGACGCGTAAGGATACAGCAGAAGTAAATCATACCTTTTCCCATTTGTCACGCATTTGCCCGAGAATTCACACTTTCTCCAGGCTGCTCCACCACCCTGTCCCATACCGCCGGCGGGCGGATGGAGATTTCCATAGGAAAAACCCGCGATTTTCTATAGAATGTGCTTGCCAGTCGACGTGTTGCCGCTGCAAGGTTCGTCATACCACGGCCAGACGACAAATCTCCTCAGGCCTCACAACCCTTTCCCCCAGGTCAGCCATGACATTGAAAAATCTCGTAACCGTCGCACTTTTTTTCGCCGCTCTCTCGCTCCTCCCCGCCTGCTCCGGCGCGGACGAGAAAAAGGTCAAACATTATGACAAGGCCATGGAATACATCAAGGCCAGCGACGACAAAGCGGCCATCATCGAGCTGAAGAACGCCATCCAGCTTGACGCCAAGTATGCTGAAGCGAGATACCAGCTCGGCCTGCTCCATCTCAAGAACGGCGATGCACGGGGCGCCTTCGGCGAGTTGCAGCGCGCCGCCACTCTCGACCCGAAAAACCTCGACGCCGCCGTCAAGGTGGCGGAGTTCCACCTCCTCTCGCGCAACAAGGAGGAGAGCCGCAAGTATGTCGACCAGGTGCTCGCCAGCAACCCGCAGTATCAGGACGCCCTGGCCCTGCTCGCCAACCTCGAGCTCATCGACGGCAACTTCGCCAAGGCCGGGGAGGCCATCGACAAGGCCCTCGCCGCTTCACCGGACAACGACAAATTCCACAACATCAAGGGCCGGGTACTGGCCGCGGAGAACAAGTGGGATGAGGCGGAGGCGCAGTTCAAAAAGGCGATCGAGCTCAAGCCCGATCAGTTCGCCAACTACCGCACTCTGTTGATGCTCCACGAGCAGCGCAAGAACGAGGCGGCCGTGCAGCAGCTGCTGGCCACCATGGAGGAAAAATTCCCCGACAACACCCAATTGCAGCTGATGCTGGCCGGGGTGCACCAGAAGAAGGGCGAGTTCGACAAGGCCGAGCAGACGCTGCAGAAGGCCATCTCCCTCGATAAGAATGCCGCCGGCCTGCGCCTCTCGCTGGTCGAGTTTTATAAAGGACGGAGGCAGTTCGACAAGGCCGAGGAGACGCTCAAAACGGCCATCGTCGACCTGCCCAAAGACCTCCAGTTGCAGTCCGCCCTGGGCGAGCTCCAGTTCGACCTGCAGAAGTTCACGGAAGCGCGGGCGGTCATGGACGGCATCCTCGCCGGCAACCCCGGCCATGGCAGCGCCAATCTGCTCAAGTCCCGCTTTCTCCTCAACGAAGGCAAGAACGATGAGGCGATCCAGGTCATTACTCCCCTCACCAACGATTATCCCAAGTGGCCCGAGCCGTTCTACTACTCGGCACTGGCCCACCTTCGTATCGGCAAGGTGGAGCTGGCCCAGAAAGCCATCGAGATCGCCCTGCAGAACAACCCCGCCAGCGACCGCTACCACCTCCTGGCGGCACAGATCCACCTGGTGCGCGGCAATGGCAAGGACGCCGAGCGTGAAGCGGGCATGGCCCTGGGCATCAACCCGCGCAACTTCATGGCGGTCAGGCTCCTCACCCAGGCCTTTGTCCAGACCAAGGCCTTCGACAAGGCGATCAAGATCATCGAGTCCCTCGACGAAAAGATCCTCAACCAGGATGCCGAGTTCCTCGGGGTGGCCGGCATGGCCTATCTTGGCAAGAACAATCCCGACATGGCCAAAAAGCACTTCACTGCCCTGCTCGCCCTCGCTCCGGATAACGCCAAGGCCCTCGGCATGCTCACCGCCCTGACCGCCGGCAAAGACCTCGATAAAGCCATCGATTTTGTCAATAAACACATTGCCGCCCACCCCGCCGGAGGCCACTACCTCCTGCTCGGCGACCTCTACACCAACAAGAGGAGGTACGATGATGCTCTGCAGGCCTACGAGAAGGCGCAGGAGCTCCGCCCCGAAGATCCCCAGGGCTACATCCTCAAGGCCAACCTCCTCAACATGCTGGGCAAGAGCGAGGAAACCATCGCCCAGTTCAACGAGCTGCTGGCGGCACAGCCGGACTCCATCCCCGGCCTGATGGGTCTGGCCACCGCCTTCGAAGGCGCTGGCCGCTATGGCGAAGCCAAGACAAAATACCAGCGGGTTCTCGAACTGCAGCCCAACCTGCCCGCCGCCGCCAACAACCTCGCCTGGCTGATCGCCTCGGAGGAAAACGGCGACCTGGGCGAAGCCCTGCGGCTGGCCATGCAGGCCAAGCAGGCGCTCCCCGATCAGGCCAACATCACCGACACCCTCGGCTGGGTGCACTACAAGCGGCAGTCCTTCCCGCTGGCCATCACCCAGTTCCGCCAGGCCCTGGAGACGCGGCCGGAGGATCCGGTGATCCGCTACCACCTCGCTCTCGCCCTTCATGCCAATGGCGAGGTTGCCGAGGCGGTGACCGTACTGGAAAAGGTGCTGTCCGAGGATACCCGCTTCAAGGAACGGGAAGAGGCGCAGAAGACGCTGAACGGCTGGAAGAAATAGCGTTGGGGCAGCAGGCCGCGAGGCCTACTTGCCAAGACAGAATTCGGCGAACACCACATCGAGGATATCCTCGGTAGTGGTTTCGCCGACGATTGCCGAGAGGCAATCGAGACACTCCTGCACATCGACGGCGAGGAGATCGTTGCTGAGAGCGCCCTCCAGGGAGGCGGCAAGCCTTGAACAGGCCTCCACCGCCTGCTGCAGGGCTGCCTGGTGACGGAGATTGGGGGCGCAGCCCTCCTCCTCCCACTGACCACCTTCCCCGGTAACGAGGGCGAAGATCGCCGCCTTGAGTTCCTCGATGCCTTCCTGGCGCTTGGCAGAGATGCTCAGCCACTGCTGATCGGCGCCAAAGGCCGCGAGATCGGGAAGGTTCCCGCCGCAGAGATCGACCTTGTTGACAACCGGCAGCAACGGTTTGTGCCGCAGCTGCCGGTAGAGCTCGATGTCCCCTGGGCCGATTCCACCCGCGCCATCGACGAGAAAGACCACCATGTCGGCGCTGTTGATCAGCTCCCTCGCCCGCTGGATGCCGAGCGCCTCCACTTCGCCTTCGGTCTCGCGAATGCCGGCGGTATCGATGATGCGCACCGGAACGCCATGGACGTCGATGATCTCCTCGATGGAATCCCTGGTCGTTCCGGGGATGGCGGTGACCAGGGCCCGTTCCTCCTGCAGCAGGGCGTTGAGCAGGCTCGACTTGCCGACGTTGGGCAGCCCGGCGATGACGATGGCCACCCCTTCGCGATAAAGACGTCCCCGCTCGGCGTTGGCGAGGAGCCGCCGCAATGGGTCTTCCACCTCGCCCCGCAACTCTTCGAGGAGCTGTTGGTGGTCGGCGATCTCCACTTCCTCGTCGGGAAAATCGATGGCCACTTCGAGCAGGGCGCGCATGCGCGTCAGGCGGGCCCGGATCGGCTCGATACGCCGATAGAGCGCGCCGGCCAGCTGCTCCTGGGCGAGATCGACGCCCTTGCGGGTACGCGCCGTGAGGATATCGATAACCGCCTCGGCCTGGGTGAGATCGATGCGGCCGTTGAGAAAGGCCCTCTTGGTGAACTCGCCGGGCGCGGCCAGCAGGGCCCCCTGGGAGAGAACCGTCTCGAGCACGGAACGCAATACGAGATAGCTGCCGTGGCAGTGCAGTTCGACTACGTCTTCGCGGGTGTAGGTTCGAGGCGCGGCCATATAGACCGCCATGGCCTCGTCGAGGAGTTTGCCGCTGCGCGGGTCGTGCAGGTGGCCGTAATAGAGGTGGTGGCTGTCAAACGAGCAGCTTGAACTGCGGGGCCGGAAGACGGCGTTGAGGATCTTCAGGGCCTGCGGCCCGCTGATGCGGACGATGCCGATGCCGCCCGCCCCCGGCGGTGTAGAAATGGCGGCGATGGTGGTCTCGCTGAAACCGTGCATCTCAGGTCTTCCTTGGAGAAAATCCCCTGCCAGCCGTGCCGCCGATGATGGCTAGGCTTCTTCGTTCGGCTTCTGGCCGCCGCCTCTGCCCTGGCGTCCCTTGCCCTGGGGCCGCTTGCGTCCTCCCCCCCCTGGGCGGTTACCCTTGCCAGGCTTGTAGATAAGGATCTTCTTGAACAGCCCGTCACCCACCGATCGGCTGCGGATCTCCTTATCATCCTGGAAGAACATGTGGATGACTCTGCGCTCGGAAGGGTTCAGCCCGGGAAGCACCTGGGTCTTGCCATCCGCCTTCACCAAAGCGGCCAGCTCGGCCGCCCTGGCCTTGAGGTCTTCGAGACGCTTTTCGCGGAAGCTGCCGACGTTGATGGAAATGCGCAGCCGTTCCTCGACTTTGCGGCTGACCATCTTGCGCAGGATATACTGCAGGCTGTCGAGCACCTTGCCGTCGGGACCGGCCAGGTTTTCCTCGTACTCGCCACGCAGGGTGCATACCACCGCCATGCCCTTGGTCTCGACCTCGAGGGTCGAGGGGAAACCCATCAGGGTGACGATGCGCTGCAGTTCCTCGGTGACGATGGAGACGCTCTCAGGCGGGGCATCGCCTTCCTGCTCCTCCTCGGCGAGAAACTCTTCCTCCTCTTCCTCTTCGTCGTCGCGGTGTGGGGCGGCAGGCGGTTCACTGGGGGCAGCTGGCTCGACCTCTTCCTCGATCACCGCCTCCCGCACCGCTTCCACCGAGACGAGTTCCTCGACGAACTCTTCCTCGATTTCCTGCGGCGCTTTCACCTGAGCACGGATATGGGCCTTTTTGCGGATGAGGCCAAAGATCCCGGTAGAACCGGTCTCGATCACCTTGATATCGAGGTTTTCCTGAGAGACGGCGAGGGCTTCGCAGGCCTTCCTGATCGCCTCGGCCACATCTTTCCCGTAAAAATCGCTGGTATCGGAGGACATTGTTTTCCTTTTGCTACGCATCGCAAAACATTCCCGGCGCCGGCAGTCGACGCCTTTTCAGGCCGTGGCGGCGGTTTTCTTGCTTTCCCGGTTGATCAGCATCTGCTGGAGAATGGAAAGAAGGTTGTTGACGAACCAATAGAGAACCAGCCCCGAGGCAAAATTGAGGAACATGAAGGTGAAAATGACCGGGAGGAACATCATGATCTTCGCCTGGGTCGGATCGGCAGAGGTGGGCGTCAGTTTCTGCTGATAGAACATCGAGGCCCCCATGAGCAGAGTCAGTACCGGCAGACCGCCGAGATAGGGTATATCGAAGCCGATCCACAGCCGGTCGGGGGCGGAGAGGTCGTTGATCCACAGCATGAACGGGGCATGGCGCAGCTCGATGCCCATGAGCAGCACCTTGTAGAGGGCGAAAAACACCGGGATCTGCAGCATCATCGGCAGACAGCCGCCCAGGGGGTTGACCTTGTAGGTCTTGTAGAGGTTCATCACCTCCTGGTTCATCTTCGCCGGGTCGTTCTTGTACTTCTCCTTGATCTTGACCATCTTCGGCTGCAGTTTCTGCATGTTCTTCATAGACTTCATGCCCTTCTGCGAGATGGGCCAGAAGATCGCCTTGAAGAGGATCGTCACCAGGATGATGGCGACACCATAGTTATGGCAGAAGGAATAGAACCAGTTGAGCAGCCACAGGGTCGGCTTGGCGATGATGTCGAACCAGCCGAAGTTGATGGCCTTGTCGAGGTTGTAGCCGAGGTCCTTGAGCATGGTCTGCTTCTTCGGCCCGTAGAACACCAGGTATTTATACTCTTTCTCCGCGCCCGGCTGAAGGGAGTCGAGGTTTCCGGAGAGCTGCATGCGGGCGAAGTCCTGAGTGCCCTGCATGGTGAAGGACACCCCGGAACCGTCCTGGGGAATGAGCCCGCACAGGAAATAGTTGCTCGAATACCCGGCCCAGTCGATGGTGCCTTGCAGAGTCTTCGGTCCGTCTTTGAAGTCGTCGGCCGGCACCTCGTGCAGCTGGCCGTTGACATAGGCCGCCGGACCAGCGAAGAGAAAGCTTCCCGCGGGGCTGTCCAGGCCGAGGAAATACTGGCTCGCCAGGTGCATCTGCGGCATCCCCTGCAGCATGGCATCGGAAGTATTCTTCACTTTGACCTTGAGGTCGATGAGATAACTGCCACTGGTAAAGGTGAAGATACGCTCGACCACCAGCCCGTTGCCGGCCTGGGCGGCCATGCGCAGTTCCTTCTTGCTCTCGCCTGGGGAGAGTTTGATGCTCTGCTCCTCGCTGCCGTACAAAAGCTGCTGGCCGACCAGAGTCCCCCAGGAGAACTGCAGCGGCGACCCTTGCTGGGGATCGGTCTTGACCAGCTGCATCCCCTTGGAATCGGCGGCGTGGGTCTCCGTATGCTCTTTGAGTACGAAGCTGCGCAGGGTGCCGCCGTCTTCGGAGAAGATCGCCGTATAGAG
>JANJUM010000251.1 GCA_024710585.1 Desulforhopalus sp. | reverse complement strand
AAGATGGAGGAGGCGGGGGTGACGCCGGCGGACATCAACAGCCTCGCCGACCTCGCCAGGCTGCCCTTCACCGTCAAGGACGACCTGCGCGACAACTACCCCTTCGGGCTCTTTACCGTGCCCCTCGAAGAGGTGGTGCGGGTGCACGCCTCCTCCGGCACCACCGGCAAGCCCACCGTGGTCGGCTACACCGCCAGGGACATCGAGACCTGGGCCAACGTCATGGCCCGCGCCCTGTGCTGCGCCGGCGCCACCAGCGGCGACATGGTGCAGAACGCCTACGGCTACGGGCTGTTCACCGGCGGCCTCGGCGCCCACTACGGCATCGAGAAGCTCGGCGCCACCGCCATCCCGGTTTCCGGCGGCAACTCCAAGCGGCAGATCAACATCATGCGCGATTTCCGCTCCACCGTGCTGCTCTCCACCCCCTCCTACGCGCTCAACCTCGCCGACGCCATGGACCAGATGAAGATCGACCCCAAGTCGCTCTTCCTCCGGGTCGGCATCTTCGGCGCCGAGCCGTGGAGCGAGAACATGCGCGAGGAAGTCGAGCGCAAGCTCAACCTCAAGGCCACCGATATCTATGGCCTCTCCGAGGTCATGGGCCCGGGCGTGGCCCAGGAGTGCCTGCTCACCGACCGCGGCATGCATATCTGCGAGGACCACTTCCTGCCGGAGATCATCGATCCCCAGACCGGCGAGGTGCTGCCCCCGGGCGAGAAGGGCGAGCTGGTCTTCACCACCCTCACCAAGGAAGCCTTCCCCATCATCCGCTACCGCACCAAGGACATCTCGCGCCTCATCTACGAGCCCTGCGCCTGCGGCCGCACCCTGGTACGCATGGAGAAGGTCACCGGCCGCACCGACGACATGCTCATCATCCGCGGCGTCAACGTCTTCCCCTCCCAGGTCGAGCATGTCCTGGTGGGCATCGACGGGGTCGAGCCGCACTATCTCATCGTCGTCGAGCGCGAGGGCAACCTCGACACCATGGAGGTTCAGGTGGAGGTCAGCGAGAACATCTTCTCCGACGAGATCCGCGTCCTGGAGAACCTCAGCAAGCATATCCAGAAGGAAATCAAGGACCTCCTCGGCGTCACCACCAAGATCAAGCTGGTGGAGCCGCGCACCATCCAGCGCAGCGAGGGCAAGGCGCAACGGGTCATCGACAAGCGTAAATTCTGAGACTGGGAGGACACCATGCTGGTAGAACAGATCGCCGTATTCCTCGAGAACAAGTCCGGCCGCCTGGCCGACATCACCGCCATCCTCGCCGACAACGCCATCAACATCCGTGCCCTGTCGGTGGCCGACACCGCCGATTTCGGCATCCTCCGCCTCATCGTCGACAAGGTCGAACAGGCCAAGACGGTGCTGCGCGCCAACGGTTTCACCGTCGGCAAGACCCAGGTGGTGGCGGTGGAGGTCGAGGACCGCACTGGCGGCCTGGCCAAGGTGCTGCGCTGCATCAAGGACGCCGGGATCAACGTCGAATACATGTACGCCTTCGTCAATAAAACGGGGGAGAACGCGGTGCTCATCTTCCGCTTCGAGAAAATGGAGGAGGCCATAGCCACCCTGCAGAAGGAGGGCTTCACCATCCTCAGCAAGGAACAGATCTACAGCCTGTAAGAGGCGGCGGAGGGGGAGCCCCCTCCTTCAAACCGGGCACGGAGCGGCAATGTACTGGCAAAGAGAACTGGAGTGCATGGATCGGGCGGAGCTGGAGCGGCTCCAGCTGCAGCGGCTGGTGGCTACCCTCAAGCGGGTCGCCACCAACGTCCCCTTTTACCGCAAGAAGTTTCAGGAGCTGCAGCTCAATCCGGATCAGCTCGGCAGCCTCGAGGGGCTGCGCGATTACCCCTTCACCACCAAGCAGGACCTGCGCGACAACTACCCCTACGGGCTGTTCGCGGTGCCGCTGCGCGACGTCGTCCGCGTGCATGCCTCCTCGGGCACCACCGGCTCGTCGACGGTGGTCGGCTACACCCGTCAGGACATCGTCACCTGGTCCGACCTGGTGGCGCGCATCCTCACCGGCGCCGGGGTGACCGCCAACGATGTCATCCAGATCGCTTTCGGCTACGGCCTCTTCACCGGCGGTTTCGGCCTGCACTACGGGGCGGAGCGGGTCGGCGCCTCGGTGATTCCCATCTCCTCCGGCAACACCAAGCGGCAGATCAAGATCATGCAGGACTTCAAGACCACCGCCCTGGTCTGTACGCCTTCCTACGCCTTGAAGATGGCCGACGTGATGATGGACCTCGGCGTCAACCCCAACGGCCTCTCCCTGCGCTACGGGCTGTTCGGGGCCGAGCCATGGTCGGAGGCGATGCGCCAGGAGATCAACGCCCGGCTGGGTATCCGCGCCACCGACAACTACGGCCTCTCCGAGGTCATGGGACCGGGGGTGGCGGGGGAGTGCCAGGAGTGCAACGGCCTGCATATCAGCGAGGATCACTTCTATATCGAGATCCTCGACCCCGACACCCTGGAGCCGGTGCCTCCCGGGGAGGTCGGGGAACTGGTGATCACCACCCTCACCAAGGAGGCCTTCCCGGTGATCCGTTATCGAACCCGCGATCTGACCCGCCTGATGCCCGAGCCCTGCCCCTGCGGCCGCACCTTCGTGCGCATGAGCCGCATGCTCGGTCGCTCCGACGACATGCTGATCATCAAGGGGGTCAACGTCTTCCCGACGCAGATCGAGTCGGTGCTCTTCGACATCGAGGGCACCGAGCCCCACTACCGCCTCGTCGTCGAGCGCGAGAACAACGAGGACAAGCTGACCGTGCTGGTGGAAGTGGTCGAGTCGCTCTTATTCGACGAGATGAAGAAACAGAAGGCGCTCATCGAGCATATCAAGAAACGGCTCGCCTCGGAGCTGGGGGTAGGGGTGGAGATCAAACTGGTCGAGGAACGCTCGCTGGAGCGCTTCAACGGCAAGGCCGACCGGGTCATCGACCGGCGTCAGCTTTAGGGGCGGCTGGCGTATGGACCTGCTGCACGGCCTCCTCGTCCTCACCCTGGTGCATACCCTGGCCGCCGCCTCGCCGGGGCCGGACTTCGTCTTTGTCACCCAGCAGACCCTGGCCCGCGGCCGTCGGGCCGGGCTGCTCTCCAGCCTCGGTATCGCCCTCGGGCTGTCGGTTCATCTCTGTTATTCCGTGTTCGGGCTGGCGGCGGTCATCGCCCACTCGGCCAGCATGCTGCTGTGGGTGAAGATCCTCGGCGGCAGCTATCTCGTCTATCTCGGCCTGCGCGGCCTCTGCGCCAGGGCGGCGAGAGGCGAGGGTGCCCTGGCCGCCGCAGTAGCCCCGGCCTCGCCGCTCAAGGCGGTGGCCGCCGGGTTCCTCTGCAACGCCCTCAACCCCAAGGCGCCGATCTACTTCCTCTCCCTCTTCACCCTGGTGCTGTCGCCCGAGCTGCCCTCGTGGCAGCTGGCCGTTTACGGCGGCTGGATCATGATCATCCAGTTCGCCTGGTTCGCCTTCGTCTCCCTGGCCCTGTCGTTGCCCGCGGTGAGTCGCCGTTTCCAGCGCGCCGGCCACTGGATCGACCGCATCCTCGGCGGGGCGATGCTCCTGCTCGGTATCAAGGTGCTGCTCGCCAGGACCCCCTCCTGATCAATCTCCCACCCCGGCGGGATGCGCCGCCATCGTGAGGACACATGGCTATCCTCATCGACAAGCCTACCGTCATCGCTGCCGCCGGCAATATGCCGAAGGTCATCGAAGAGTATGTCGGCCGGGTCAACAGCGGTCATACGGAGCTGAGCATCGCCCGCATGATCAGCCCCGCCGGCTGGGTCGAGCCCGGCCAGACGCCGCTGTTCACCGAATACACCGTGGTGCTGCGTGGGGAACTGCAGGTGCGTACCAGGGAAACCACCCTCACCGTGAGCGCCGGCCAGGCGGTGGTCGTCCCCGCCGGAGAGTGGGTGCAGTATAGTTCCCCAGGCCTCGACGGCGCCGAATACCTCGCCGTCTGCCTGCCCGCCTTCAGCCCGGAGACGGTGCACCGCGACGAAGCCTAGCCTCTTTCCCGGGGGCATCGCCATGCCGCCCGTTTGAAGGCGGTGCCAGCATCATCCTCGTCTCGCCCTCAGGGCCGTCATTGGCCACGGCCTCCCTCGCGCCTGGCTCCCCTGGATGGCGAACTCACCTCGAACTGCTCTTCGGCAGAAAGGGTTGGTTACCGTCTTTCAATCAGGAGTCCCGCCGCTGTTATCTCCCCCCTTATGTCATGAACGATATCCTTGTCCATATCGTTACTGACCAGTCATTTCGTGCTCCGCTGTTCCACTAAAGTATTTATCCTTATGTTCCGCGTCAGCGGTTCGCTACCCACGAAATATACAGAACATATTTTTTTGCTACCCCTGTCAACTACTCCAAGTTGACAGCGCCTGGATGCAGCCTTCTCATTTCAGTCTCTTCAAGACGAAACGTGGTGGATATGCGTTGAATATTGCGCTCGAAATCAGTGATGGGATAAGGCATGATACGTAACTTTTGTAAAAAAAACTTTCGATAACGAAAATGTCAGGATATTGTGTGCAAAATTGAATTATGTCTAAAAATATGGTCCTATCACATTGCGTTAACTGTTTAAGTTTACTTCGAGCAGTGAGAAGGTCGGATGGTGTGTCCTTTGCTGCTCATGATGGCGATATTTTTGGTACAAGGAAAAAGTACTGGCTCGTAAAAAGCTCAATGACGCAAAGGGCGGCGATGGGGTAACTCATTATCAACTAAGTAATAATGTATATATGAGTAAAAGAATGTGGTTCGCGAGAAGATGTTTAAAAATAGCTTTTGATATCCTGGAGGTGTAGGAATCTATTGTTAGAATATATATAAAAAACATCGTTCTCAGTAGAGGGATGTGGGTTGATCAGTATTCATGAGAACATGTAAACTGCTTAAGATGATAGGTTCTAAGATGTTGCCGAGATTGCTGGTATATAATGCTGGTCGACGTACAAGTCGAGTCGTTTGTTATTCGGGTGTTGGCACGTGTGCTTCTCTTGTGAAGAGTTGCTGGAAGAATGAGGATGATGTGATGGGTAAAGGATGTAAGGAATCATCAATCTATCACCTCTTCATGGCAGTGTTCGTTATTGCTTCGCTCCTCTTCGGCCTTGGGCGGGCAGCCTCGGCCGCCACCTGCCCGAACCTGCGCTATGGTCCAGCGACCAACGGCGCGGCGACGGCAACCATCCCGATCATGATCCCTCCCCATCGTCCGGGCCTGGTTCCGGCAATCGAT
>JANJUM010000249.1 GCA_024710585.1 Desulforhopalus sp. | reverse complement strand
GTGGCGCCGGTGTAAATCTGGCGCGGTCTGGAGATGCGCAGCTTGTGGTCGTGCAGTTCCTTCCAGTTGGCGATCCATCCCGGCATGCGGCCGATGGCGAACATCACCGTGTACATGTTGAGGGGGATGCCGATGGCCCGCAGCAGGATGCCGCTGTAGAAGTCGACGTTGGGGTAGAGGTTGCGGCTGATGAAGTAGTCGTCGGCAAGCGTCGCCTGTTCGAGCTGCAGGGCTATGTCGAGCAGGTCGTCCTTGAGGTGCAGAGCATCGAGGACGTCGTGCACCTGCTTCTTGAGGATGATCGAGCGCGGGTCGAAGTTCTTGTAGACGCGGTGGCCGAAGCCCATCAGCTTGAAGGGGTCGTCCTTGTCCTTGGCGCGTTCGATATAGTACTGGGGCGTTCGCCCGGACTTCTTGATGTCCTCGAGCATGGCGATGACCGCGGCGTTGGCGCCGCCATGGAGGGGCCCCCACAGGGCGCATACCCCGGCGGCCACGGAGCTGAAGAGGTTGGCGCGGCTACTGCCGACTACGCGCACGGTAGAGGTGGAGCAGTTCTGCTCATGGTCGGCGTGGAGGACGAGGAAAAGGTTGAGTGCCTTGTCGATGATTGGCGACACTTCGTACTCCTGATAGGGGTCGGAGAACATCATGTGCAGGAAGTTGCCGCAGTAGGTGAGGTTGGGGTTGGGCTGGTTGAGCGGTTTGCCCGAAGCCATGCGATAGGCGAATGCGGCGATGGTGCGCACCTTGGAGAGGAGCAGCGAGGCGGTGCGGTCAAACTCGTCGCCGGTGGTGGGCACATCAAGCACCTCGGGGTGGAAGCAGGAGACGAGGTTGAGCATCGCCGAGAGGATGGCCATCGGCGGGGCCGAACTGGGGAAGCCTGAGAAGTGATGTTCGAGGTTGGTGTGCAGCGGCGCGTGCTCCTTGAGCCTGGCGGAAAAGGCCTTCAGCTGGGCGGCGTTGGGCAGTTCGCCGTAGAGGATGAGGTAGGCGGTCTCGACGAAGGAGGCCTTCTCGGCGATCTCTTCGATGGGGTAGCCCCGGTAGCGCAGCACCCCCTTGGCGCCGTCGACGTAGGTGATCGAGGAATAGCACGAGCCGGTGTTGGCGAACCCCGGGTCCATGGTGATGTACCCCGTGGTGCTGCGCAGCTCCTGGAAATCGATGCATTTCTCGTTTTCCGTGCCGACGACCACGTCGAACTCATAGCTCTTGCCGCCGACGGTGAGGGTTGCTTTGTCGCTCATGGTGTGCTCCCGAGGCTGAGGATGGCCTGTCATTGCAAGGTGTGGGCGAAGAAAATTTTCCCCCAAAGAATAGCAATCATTTATGACGGTGCAAGGTAAAAACGGTGCGCTGCGGGAAATGCCGGGAGAGGACTGCGACCGGGGAGAGGGGCGCTGTCGGGGGGAGTGGCTGGGGAGGGAGGAGAGAAGCGCTGGAGCGGGAAACGAGATTCGAACTCGCGACTTCAACCTTGGCAAGGTTGCACTCTACCACTGAGTTATTCCCGCTCGTGGAGGCGATGCGCGGGTTTTTAGCAGAAGCGTGCGGCGAAGTCAATTGAAAAAATGTTCACCGGTCTCCCGGCTGCTGCCTGGCGCGGAGACTGTCGGCGAGCCTCTCCAGGCCGCGACGGATGTCGGTGGGGTCGAGGTTGCCGTAACCGAGGAGGAGTTTGTCCTGGTGGGTTTCGGGGTCGATGGCGTGAGCTGCCACCGCATAGAGGCGGACCCCGCGCCGTTCCATGGCGGCGAAGAACTCGCCCGTGAAGGTGCGGCCGGGAAAGCGGGCGACGAGGTGCAGGCCGGCGCTGCTGCCGAGAATGTCGACCTCATCACCGAAGAGTTCTTTGAGGGTGGCCACAATTTCGTTGCGGCGCTGGCGGTAGTGGGCGCGCATGCGCCGCAGGTGGCGCAGGTAGTGGCCCTGATCGATGAATCTGGCCAGGGCCAGCTGGCTGATGACCTCGTTGTGAAGGTCGCTGTGCCATTTGTGGCTGCGGCCTTGTTCCACCAGCGGGACGGGGAGGATGAGGTAGCCGAGCCGCAGGGCCGGGCTCAGCGTCTTGCTGAAGGTGCCGATGTACACCACGCGCTCGGGCAGCAGGCCGTGCAGGGCGCCAAGGGGCGGCCCTTCGTAGCGGAACTCGCTATCGTAGTCGTCTTCGACGAGGTAGGCCCCGCTCCGTGTGGCGTAGTTGAGCAGTTCGATGCGTCGCTGGATGGGCATGACCGCACCGCAGGGAAACTGGTGCGAGGGGGTGGTGTAGACGAAGGCCGGGGCAAGGTGCTCCGGCAGCAGTTCGGTGCGCAGGCCTTCGCCGTCCACTGCCAGCGGGTGAAGTCTGCCGCCATGGGAGGCGATGATGGAGCGGATGTCTCTGGTGATCGGGTCTTCGATGACCACCTCGCGCCTTTGTCCAAGCAGCAGCCGGCAGACGATGTTGATCGCCTGGGTGGTGCCGCCGGTGATGACGACCTGTTCGGGGTGGCAGACCACCTGGCGTCGCGCCACGACATAGTCGCAGATGGCCTGGCGCAGCTCGCCGCGCCCTTCGGGGTGGTCGTAGGCGAGGATCTTCTGCGGGGGGAGGGCGAGGACCTCACGCACCATGGCCAGCCACAGGCGCGAAGGGAACATCCCCAGGTCGGGGGTGCCGGGGCGGAAGTTGATGACCCCCGGGGGGCTGTCATACCCCATGTGCAGCGGCGCGACCGCAGGCGGGGGTGGTTTCTCCCCCACGCCGGGAAAGGTCGCCCCGGCGGCGACGAAGGTCCCGGAACCTCTCCTGGCGGTGACGAAGCCTTCGGCGAGGAGCAGGTCGTAGGCCTCGAGCGCCACATTGCGGGAAATCCGCAGGCTGGCGGCCAGTTCGCGGCTGGCTGGCAGGCGTCGACCCGGCGCCAGGGTGCCGTCGAGGATCTGGCGACGGATTGCGCCGTAAAGCTGGGTGACCAGGGGGGCGGCAGCCTGTCTGTCGAGATCGATCCACATGGGAGGGAAAAGGGGAAAGGGGGATGGGGCAGCCGGCGTGGCGCGGATTGGCACCCTGAGAATAGAAAATAGTGGCTCTGTTGTAAACCACTTTGCGGCGCTAGCATGGGTGAAATTCAACCGCCACGGGAGGTGTGAGGATGTTGCGAGAGTGCAGCCACGGACAACAAAGTGCGCAAAGGGCGCAATGGGCGGCGATGGCCATGCTGGTCGCGGCCATGGGCCTTGCCGGCAGTTCGGTGGTGGTCGGCAAGCTGCTGGTGACGACGCTGCCGGTCTTTGTCTCCACCTTCCTCTCGCTGGCGGTGGCGTTCTTCTGCCTGCTGCCCCTCATGGCGGGGCGTTTCTCGGAGCTGAGAGGGCTCTCCCGTCGCGAGATAGCCTACCTCGTGCTGCAGGCTCTCTGCGGCATCGTCCTCTTCCGTGTCTTCACCCTCTACGGCCTGCAGCGCACCGGAGCGCTGCAGGCCGGGTTGATCACCGGGGCGACGCCCCTGGTGCTGGCCCTTTTCTCGAGGGCGTTCCTTGGCGAGGTCATGCCGCGCGGCACCGCCGTGGCGGTGCTCCTCGCCGTCGTCGGCTGCATGGCGGTCTCTTTCGATTCCGGCGGGGGCGGGGGACAGGGCAGCCTGAGCGGTAGCCTGCTGGTGGGGGCGGCGGTGGTCTGCGAGGCCTTGTTCACGATCTTCCGTAAACGCATCAGCGCGTCGGTGACAGCCACCACCAATACCTTCGTGCTCGTCCTGTGCAGCCTGGTGCTGCTGGCGCCGGCGGCGCTGGTGGAGTTGGCCGGGTTGCCGGCGCCTCCCGGAGGCGGGGCCATTGTCGCGCTGCTCTACTATGGCGCCTTTGCCACGGTGCTCGCCTATCTCCTGTGGACGTCGGCCGTGGGGCGTGTCAGCGGGGCGCTGGCCGGGGTGGCCACCGCGGCGATGCCGGCCAGTTCGATGCTCCTTGCGGTCGTCGTCCTGGGCGAGCGGCTGCTGCCGCAGCACCTGTGCGGGGCGGCGTTCATCGTCGTCGCGGTGATTCTCGCCGCCCTGTCGTCCTCGCCCCGTCCGGCCCTTATTCGGGGAGGAGGTCGTAATAGAAGGTGAGGATATCGGTACGGGTGACGATGCCGATCATCTTGTTGTCCTGAAGAACCGGCAGATGGCCTACATCGTTCTCGATCATCAGGCGGGCGGCGGTGGTCGGCGATTCCCCGGGGCCGATGCTGAGGATCTTGCGGGCCATGAAGGCCTTGACCGGGCTCTCCCACTGGCTGTCCTTCTTGACCTTCTTGAAGTCCCAGAGGACGATGATGCCCTGGATGTCGTCTCCCTCGGTGACCATGACGCCACGGATCTTGTGGGTGGTCATCAGCGTCTGCACCTCGCGCATTGGCGTGTCGGGCCCGACGGAGATCACCGGGAAGGACATGATGTCGGCGATCTTGACGGTTTCGCTGCTCTTTTTGGCGAGGATGGCGCTGATCGAGTCGATGATCGCCTCGGCGGTCATCTCGGCATTTTTTACCGTCGCCGAGCCGGCGCCGGCATGGCCGCCGCCACCAAAGGACTGGAGTATTTCGCCGATATCGATGCCCTCGACCCCGCTGCGGCCGATGATGGCGTGGCGGTCGTCGCTGCTGAAGATGACGAACAGGGCGTCGACGTTGACGATCTTGCGGTACATGCTGACCACCGCGGCGAGGTTGGGCACCTTCTTGTCGAGGGTGACATGGTTGAAGCCGATGGAATTGCCGCAGATGGTGCGCTTTTCCGTCTTCTTCATCATCTCGAAGAGAATCTCCTTCTGGTTCTCCTCGTAGGGTGGGTTGAGGAAGAAGCCGGCGACGTTGAGGTCGGCGCGGTTGTCGAGGAGGTAGGCGGCGGCACGGGCGTCATCGGGGGTGGTGCCGGGGAAGGAGAGGTGACCGGTATCCTCGTAGAGGCCGATGAGCAGCACGGTGGAGTCGAGGGGGGTGAGCTGCAGGCCGCGCGCCTCCATCTCGCGGGCGAAGAGAGTGACGGTGGAGCCGATGCGCTCCTTGTAGGTCCGGTGGGCGACGATATCGCCACCGCCCGCGGGGTGGTGATCCCACAGCTCGATGACCAGGTCGTCCCGTGCCGCCAGCTTGTCCATGCGGTCGAGGCGCTGCCACTGGTCGGTGTCGACGACGATCAGCTTGCGCACCCTGTCGTGCTTGACCTCCTGGGGGAGGATGAGGTTGAAGGCCGTCTTGTGGGTGGAGAGGAAGCGTTCGACGTTCTTGTTGGTCATCTTCGGCACGACGCCGACGCAGCCGGGATAGAGGATGGTGGCGGCGATGACCGAGGCGAGGCCGTCGAAATCGGTGTTCTTGTGGGTGGTGGCGATGATCATGGGCGATGGCCGGTGAAGGTTGCGGAAAATGGCGCCAAATCGGCCCTACTATACAAAAGCTCCGCGGAAAGGCAAGGCAATAGACAGGGTGGAGGACAGGCACAGACCCTTGCCTGGCGAGGCCAAGCAGGGTATGGTTGACGCGCACGATAACGAGGCCAGGCGCCACTGGCGCCTTCGTTTCGGCAAGGAGGGGGCGAAGGCCACGTCCACACCATCCCAGGATACCATCCATTCCAGGACAACACATGGGCGAGCCGCTCCCCGAACATACACTCCAGGCGCTGTGGCTGGCGCAGCTGCAGCGCGAGTTCCTCGACATCTGCCAGAGCTACCGGGTCGAGCTGCCCCTGCCGATTTTCCAGCTCTCCCATTCCCGTCGCCTCTTTGGCAGCTGGCAGGAGGAGACCGGCATTCTCACCCTCAGCGTGCACCTCATCGCCGGCCATTCGTGGGCGGTGGTGCTGCAGGTGCTCAAGCACGAGATGGCCCACCAGCTGGCCTGCCTTCGCGGGCGTCAGGGGGCGCCCCACGGTCCGGCCTTCCAGGAAGCCTGCGAACAACTCGGGGTGCTGCCGGAGTTTCGCCGCCCCGGGGTGCTGGAAGGGGAAGCGGTGGCGGCGGCCGCGGCCGGGGAGGAGCTCTCCCCTGAGGGCCGCAAATGCCTGGAGCGCATCGAAAAGCTTCTCGCCCTGGGGCGTTCCAGCAACGAGCACGAGGCTGCCCTGGCCATCGACAAGGCCCGGACGCTGCTCGCCAGGCACCATCTGCACTGCCTCGCCGCAGGCGGTGTGTCGCGTTTCGCCTCATTGGTGGTGGAGTTGCGCTGCAGCCGTATCGCCGCCTATCGCAAACATATCTGCTCCCTGCTCAAGGACTGCTTCGCGGTGCGCGTCGTGCTGGGGGAGCTCTACGACGCCTCCAGCGACCGGGTCGGCAAGACCATCGAGCTCTTCGGTTCCCGCGAGAAGGTGGCGGCCGCCGAGTACTGCTATCATTTTCTCGAACACCGCCTGCCGCGGCTGTGGGCGGCGCATCGCCAGGGCCTGCCCCGTGGGGCGCGGCGGTCGAGCTACTATCTGGGGGTGCTGCGCGGCTTTCGCGAGCAGCTGACCACGCGGCAAGGCGAAGAGGATGCCCCCTCCCTGCCGCCCGAGGCCAAGGCTTTGATGGTTGTCGAGGAAGAGCGCCTGCAATGGTTCGTCGCTCTGCGCTTTCCGCGGCTGCGCAGGGTGGCGGGCAGAGGTGCGCGGGTGGACGGCCGGCTCTACCATGCCGGGGTCGCCGCCGGGCGGGAGTTGCAGCTGCGTAGTGGCGTCGACGGCGGCCAGGGCCCTCTGCCCCTTCTTGGCCATGGCGGGGCCGCGTACATAAGCACAGAGAGGTAACCTCCTGATGAAACGTTTCGATATCATGGAACACCGGCGGCTCTTCAAGGCGATCATCAACAGCTGGCCGCCCTTTCTCGGGGCAGGCATCAGAGTGGTGGACATCGCCCCAGACTGGCTCAGTGTGCGCGTCGCCCTGAGGCTGCGCTGGTACAACCGCAACTATGTGCGGAGCCACTTCGGCGGCAGCCTCTTCGCCATGACCGATCCATTCTATATGCTGCTGCTCCTGCGCAACCTCGGCCGGGACTACGTCGTCTGGGACATGGAGGCGCAGATCCACTATCTGCGCCCGGGGCGGGGCACGGTATCGGCCGTCTTTCACCTCGATGGCAATACCCTGGCCGAGATCCGCGCCAGGGCCGCAGGTGGTGCCAAGGTCAACGAGACGTTCTATGTCGATGTGGTCGACGAGTCCGGGCAGAGGGTGGCGGCGGTCAGGAAGACCCTCTATATCCGTAAAAAGGAACGCCTCGCGGCGGATGCGGCGGGGGACGGGACGGGCACGCGGCACGGGGCGCCACAAACCGCGGAGAGCGGTTCGGCCAGCGACAGGGGAGACGGTGGTCGTGGCGATGGCGGTTCCCCTGCCGCGCAGGCTCGATCCGCTGCGGCCGTCACTGATTTCGCCCCCGATGCCGCCGCCGGCATGACTGGCGACGGCCAGGGCGGGTCAGGCTCAGGCGAACGGCCGGCGCCGCAGATCGTCGCCCATTCCTGGGGGCGCATCGAAGTCGAGGGACTGGGCAGCGGCGGCGACTGGCAGCTATGGCCGGGGGGTGGCTGCCCCTGGGACTGGCGGGTGCACGACACCGGGCATTTTCGCGGAGTAGCCGAGGAAGATGTCGAGGAAGTGGTGGAACGTGGCGCGACCACGGTGGTGATCGGCAGCGGCCGCCTGGGGCGTCTGCGGGTGCCCTCCGCCCTGGTCGACGGCTTTGCCGCGCAGGGAGTCAAAGTGATTGTCGCCACCACCGGTCGCGGCATCGCCATCTATAACGATCTCGCCCGCCGTGGCATGGCCGTCGGCGGTCTCTTCCACAGCACCTGCTGAAAACAGCAGCGGGGGGCGACCGACGGCCGCCCCCCGCTGCGTTTCTCTCTTTTCTCTCGGGAGGCCGGGGCCTCCCTGGTTACCCTAGGCGGTCTTGATTTCGATCTGCCGCGGTTTCGCCGCCTCCGATTTGGGGAGATGGAGGAGCAGCACCCCATCTTTAAGCTCGGCGTGGACCGCGCCGACATCGATAGTCTGCGGCACCGAGAAGGTGCGGCGGTATTCG
>JANJUM010000177.1 GCA_024710585.1 Desulforhopalus sp. | reverse complement strand
CTGTCGAGCCTGTTCACCTCAGCCACCGTCGCCCTGGTCCTGCTTTTCTTCACCCCCCTGCTCTACCACCTGCCGCAGTCGGTGCTGGCGGCGGTCATCATGATGGCGGTCATCGGCCTGATCAACGCCTCCGGCTTCATCCATGCCTGGAAGGCGCAGAAATATGACGGCGCCATTTCGGTCTTCTCCTTCCTCATGACCCTGGCCTTCGCCCCCCATCTCGACAAGGGCATCATGATCGGCGTCGTGCTCTCGCTCGCCGTGTTCCTCTACAAGTCGATGCGCCCCAACGTCTCCACCCTGTCGCGCACCGCCGACGACGCCCTCAAGAATTCCGTGGTGCATGGGCTCAGAGAATGCCAGTATATAGATATGATCCGTTTCGAGGGCCCGCTTTTCTTCGCCAACGCCAGCTTCCTCGAAGACCAGATCACCGAGCGTATCCAGAATAAAAAGAGCCTCAAGCACATCGTCATCGTCGCCAATGGCATGAATGATATTGATGCTTCGGGGGAAGAAGTATTATCCTTGGTCGTTTCGACGGTACGCAGCGCCGGCCTCGACATCTCCTTCTCCGGGATCAACGAGTCGGTGATGGCGGTGCTCGAGCGCACCCACCTCATCGAAAAGATCGGCCGCGACCACATCTATTCGACCATGGAGAAGGCCATCTGCGCCGTGCACGACAGCGCCCATAAAAAATCCGAGGAACAAGAGTGTCCTCTCACCAATGTGTGCTATATTGCCTAGCCAAGAAGAGATAAAGGAGACACTATGTCCGTCATTACCGTAGTAGGAGCAGCATTCAGCAACACATCGTCGGTCATCAAGGAACTTGTCGCCGCCTCGAGCTTCTCGCAGGTCGAGCTGCAGCGCATCATCGACCGGGCGGTGAAGACCTCCGGCATGACCGAGACCCGCCTGCGCGGCGCTTTTTCCGCCAAGACCTCGGTCTTCAACCGCTTCACGCACGAAAAAGAGCGCTCAGTGGCCCACCTCCGCCTCGCCCTGGCCGAGTTGCTGCGCGACGACGCCCTGCTCATCGCCGGCCCGGTGAGTTTTCTCATCCCCGAGAAGATCAGCCACGTGCTGCGCGTCTGCCTGGTGGCCGAGGCCAAATTCCGCATCCAGCAGGCCATGGAACGCGAGGGCGTGGCCGAAAAGGCCGCCCTGCAGCAGATCAGCCGCGAGGACGAAGACCTTTCCGCCTGGCTGAAGATGCTCGGCCGCGGCGAAGACCCCTGGGCGCCCGGCCTCTACGACATCGTCCTGCCCATGGACAAGACCAGCACCAGCGACGCCGTGGCCCTCATCCTCAACAAAGCGGCCAGCGACGTCGTCGCCCGGACGCCCCACTCCGAAGCCGCCCTGACCGACTTCCTCCTCGCCGCCCAGGTCGAGGTGAAGCTCGCCCAGGAAGGCCATAACGTCGCCGTCGACGCCCATAAGGGCACCATCACCCTGACCATCAACAAGAACGTGCTGATGCTGTCGCGGCTCGAGGAGGAGCTCAAGGCGATCGTCGACAAGGTGCCCGGCGTCACCGCGGTGGCCACCAGGGTCGGCGAGGGCTTCCACCAGCCTGACATCTACCGCCGCTACGACTTCGAGATGCCCTCCAAGGTGCTCCTCGTCGACGACGAACGCGACTTCGTGCAGACCCTCTCCGAGCGCCTCATCATGCGCGACATGGGCTCAGCGGTGGCTTACGACGGCGAGTCGGCCCTCGACATGATCAAGGACGAGGAGCCGGAGGTGATGATCCTCGACCTGCGCATGCCGGGCATCGACGGCATCGAGGTACTGCGCCAGGTCAAGGCCTCCAACCCCGATATCGAGGTCATCGTCCTCACCGGCCACGGCACCGAGAAAGACAAGGAAACCTGCATGGCCCTGGGCGCCTTCGCCTTTTTGCAGAAACCGGTCGATATCCAGGTGCTCAGCCAGACCCTGATGAAAGCCAACGAGAAAGTGCAGCGCAAGAAAGGGTGACCCCTTGCGGCCGAAAAGCCCGTTGCCCGGGCTTTTCGGCCCATTCCCGGAAAAGGTGCCGTATGTCCTTCCTGACGCAGTTCAGACCGCAGTTCTGGAAAGCCGGCGAGTCCTCCTCTGGCCCTTTCCGGCAGATGTTCAACTACCGCAGCATCTGGCAGAAGGCCATTCTCCTCGTCTCCATGGCGACGCTGCTGCCGCTGCTCATCATCACCGCCGTCGATTACAACTATACCGAGAAGTCCATCGAGTCGGAGAACATCCTGCGCACCCTGCGCAACGGCTCCAATATCCGTCGCACCATCTCCGCCTTCCTCCAGGAGCGGCGCTCGGCCTTGACCTTCATCGCCAAGGACAACAATCCGGAACAGCTCTACAAGGCTGTCCACCTCCAGGGGGTGCTCAACAACCTCCAGGAGAGTTTTTCTGGCTTCGTCGACCTCGGGGTGATCAACCAGGAGGGCAAACAGGTCAGCTATGTCGGCCCCTACAGCCTCGAAGGCAAGGACTACAGCAACCAGGAGTGGTTCCGCGAGATGGAGCGGCAAAATTTCGCCATCAGCGATGTCTTCCTCGGCTACCGCAACAGCCCGCACTTCGTCGTCGAGGCCAAGCAGAGCCTTGCCGACGGCTCTTTCCTGGTGCTGCGCAGCGCCATCGATATCGTCGAGCTGCAGGACCTCCTCCACGGCCTCGAGCTGAGCGGCCGCGCCGACGCCTTTCTCATCAACCGCCAGGGCATCATCCAGACCCCGACCCTCTACCATGGCGATGTCTTCGCCAGACTGCCCTACAAGGTGCCGCCCTTTTCGGATCGTACCGAGATCCGCGAAGAGCTCAACCAGGACGGGGAGAAGGTCTTCGTCTGTTCCGCCTACATCCCCCTCTCGCCCTATATCCTGGTCATCGTCAAGGACAAGGGAGAACTGATGAAACCGTGGCGCGACACGCGCATCGGCCTCATCTGGTTCCTGGTGGTCAGCGTCACCGTCATCCTCCTCGTCGTGTTCGGCTTCACCACCTACATGGTCAACAGCATGTACCTGCTCGACCAGCGCCGCCTCGCCACCCTGCACAAGATGGAGTACTCCAACAAGCTGGCCTCCATCGGTCGCCTCGCCGCCGGCGTCGCCCACGAGGTCAACAACCCCCTGGCGATCATCAACGAGAAGGCCGGGCTGATCAAGGACATCTTCACCTACAGCAAGCCGCTGCAGGCCCTCGGCCAGGAAGGGCAGAACCTCGACGCCACCATCACCCGCCAGCTCGACTCGATCCTCAGCTCGGTGGAGCGTTGCGGCAAGATCACCAAACGCCTGCTCAACTTTGCCCGCCATATGGACAGCACCATCGAGACCATCGACCTGACGGCGATCGTCCGCGAGGTGCTGAGCTTCCTCCATAAGGAGGCCGAGTACCGCAACATTACGGTCAATGTCGACATCGCCAGCGACATTCCGCCTTTCAAGAGCGACCGCGGCAAGCTGCAGCAGATCTTCCTCAACATCATCAACAACGCCTTCGCCGCCATGGACAAAGGCGGCCGGCTCGACATCCACGTCAAGACCCTCGGCGCCGCCGGAGTCTCGGCAACCATCACCGACAACGGCTGCGGCATCGCCGAAGCGGATATCGGCAAGATCTTCGAGCCCTTCTTTTCCACCAAGACCAAGCAGGGCGGCACAGGCCTCGGCCTGTCCATCACCTATGGCCTGCTGCTTGAACTGGGCGGTAAGGTCAACGTCAGCAGCAAGGTCGGCGAGGGTACCAGCTTCATCATCACCCTGCCCCTCGAACCGCCCGCCACCACTACGGAGAAATAGACATGCGCATCCTTCTCGTCGACGATGAAGCCGAATTCGTCTCCACCCTGGCAGAGCGGCTGACCATGCGCGGCTACCAGGCCGACTACAGCATCACCGCCGGGAACGCACTTGACCTCGCCGCAAAGCACCTATATGATGTTGCCGTGCTGGACATGAAGATGCCGGGAACGAGTGGCCTCGAACTGCAGGCCAGGCTCGCCGAGAAACATCCGGCGATGCGCTTCATCTTCCTCACCGGCCACGGCTCCGAAGACGACTACTCGGCCGGCAGCCGCCAGGCGGCCCACTACCTGGTCAAGCCGGTGGATATCAATACCCTCATCGCCAAAATCAACCAGACGGTGTTCGCCAATGACCGATAACCTCAGCCCCGCCCCCTCGGTCCCCAGCGAAACCGGACTGCGCTACGTCGCCAGGGTGACCGCCTCGATGTCCCACGAGATGAAGAATGTGCTGGCGATCATCAACGAGAACTGCGGCCTGCTCGAGGACCTCAGCTTCGCCGCAAAAAAGGGTGCGCCCATCGAACCGGACCGCCTCGACCGCACCTGCCGCCAGATGGCCAAACAGATCGAACGGGCCGACGCCATCCTCAAGACGATGAGCCGCTACGCCCACAGCTTCGACCACCCCGAGGAGCCGGTCGACCTCCACGATCTCTGCCAGCTGGTGGCCACCCTCGCCGGCCGCCTGGCGGCGATGCGCCGCATTACCCTGACGGTGGAAAAAGCCGAGGCCCCCTGCATGGTGCACAAGCACCCCTTCGCCCTGCAAGCCCTCCTCTGGCAGTGCCTGGAACTGGCCATCGGGACCGCCAGCGAGGGCTGCACCCTGACACTCAGGCCCCAGGCCGCTGCCGTGACCATCGCCGGCTTCGACCAGGTCGACAATATCCACGGGAGGACGACTCCCCTCCCGATAACCGTCGCCGGCGAGGGACCTGGCCCGCAACTGACACTTCATCTGGCGTAAACCGCCGGCATTTTCATCTTTTTTTCCCCAATTTTCCTTACAGGAGCACACCATGTCCGAAAAGATCCTCTTCATCGATGACGAAAAAGATTTCCTCGAGGTCATGTCCGAGCGTATGACCGCGCGCAACATGAAAGTCTCCACCGCCGCCTCCGCCAAGGAAGGTCTGGCCATCGCCGCCGAAGGCTCCTTCGACGCGGTCATCCTCGACCTGGCCATGCCGGAAATGAATGGCATCGAGGTGCTCAAGATCCTCAAGGAAAAAAACCCCGACCTCGAGGTCATCCTCCTCACCGGCCATGCCACCGTCAAGGACGGCATCGAAGCGATGAAGCTCGGCGCCCTCGACCTCCTCGAGAAACCTGCCGACATCAATGCCCTGAC
>JANJUM010000153.1 GCA_024710585.1 Desulforhopalus sp. | reverse complement strand
GTTCAGCGGATGAAGTTCGTGTAGATCTTGCCTTCCCGTTCCGGTTCCGGCACGGTGACGCGGCCATGCTCGACCAGCTTCAGCAGCCAGGCGAGGTTGCGGCCCAGGGTACGCATGATCTGCTTGCCTTCCTCGTCCTGGACGACCTCGCCTGGCTTGGTGCCATGAATGACATTCCAGTAATTGGAGGTCGGCACGAGCATCTCGGCGTAGCAGAGGAAATTGTTGAGCTGATTGAAGGTCGGCAGTCCTCCTGAGCGCCGCACCGCCACCACCGCGGCGCCGACCTTGTGGCGGAAGAGGCCGCCGTTGACTCCGCCGACATAGAAGGCGCGGTCGAGAAACGATTTCATCGTCCCGCCGATGGCGGAAAAATGCACCGGCGAGCCGATGACGATGCCGTCGGCCTTCTTCATCAACTGGATCCATTCGTTCACTTCATCGTCCTGGATGCAGCGCTCGTTCTTGTTTTTCATGCACTGGCCGCAGGCGAGACAGCCACGAATGGCCTTGTTGCCGACGTGGACGATTTCCGTGGTGATTCCCGCCTGGTTGAGTTCCTCGACTACCATCTCGATGGCATGGAAGGTGTTACCGTTTTTCTTCGGGCTGCCGTTGAATGCTACTACGTTCATGGGTTCCTCCGGTCTGCTGGTTGAGAGTTGCGTTATCGTCTGCATGTTGATTGCGCTATAATTGGTCATAGGTTACAAAAGATCAATAACGTACTTTTTGGTAACGTAGTATTGTGTCGGGTACGTAGCATCGTTACAACGTCTCTTTAAAGGAAAGCTATGGACGGAAGCACTGGTTCGGCCGCCCCCGGCGGCATGATATACCGGGAAAAGGAATATCGTTGCGGCATCGATGTAACGCTGGCTGTGGTCGGCGGCAAATGGAAGGCATCGATCCTCTGGCATCTGGCGGCGCAGACCATGCGGTTTTCCGAGATGCAGCGCCAATTCCCGGAGATCACCCGCAAGATGTTGACCCAGCAGTTGCGCGAGCTCGAGGCCGACGGTCTTGTCCACCGCGAAGTCTACCAGCAGGTTCCGCCCAAGGTCGAGTACTCGCTGACGGTCCGGGGACGGAGCATCCATCCGATTCTCGAGATGATGTGCGAGTGGGGCAAGATCTATGCCCGGGACTGGCCGCAAACGGAGTAAGGCTTGTGACATGCCATGTCTGGAGGCTCTTTCCGGCCTCCCCAGCGAGACGGCCGCTATCTTCGCCGCAAATCAGTTGACGAAAACGTCAATGCATGTTAACGCCTGTTAACATGCATGACACCCGAGATCATATACTTGCCGCCGCCTGCGACATCTACCTCCTCGAAGGGTACCGGGGGCTGAGCATGCGCAAGGTGGCGAAAGGCGCAAACCTGTCGCCGACCGCCATCTACCGCCACTTCACAAACAAGGAAGAGCTGCACCAGGAGGTTTTGCGCAGCGGCTTTCGCACTTTCGATTCCTATCTGCAGCAGTCGCTGGCTGGCGACACGCCGCTGGCGCGGCTGCGGCTGGCCGCCGAGCAGTTTTTCCAATTTGCCACCGAGCAGAGCAAATATTACGAGATCCTCTTCTTGACCATGGACCATGGGGTCGAGCACCAGGTCAAGGGGGCGCTTCACGACGATGCCTTCGTCAGTCAGCGCTTCATGGAGGGGCGGGTGCGGGAGTGCATGGAAGATGGCTCGCTGAAGTGCGACTCGGCAGAGGAGGTGGCGATGCTGCTGCTCGCCACCTGCAACGGCTTCTTCGGCCTCTATGTCTCAAAAAAGCGTAAAGACAGCAAAGAAGAACTGCACGCCAAATACCGGCGGATGTTCGCTCGGCTCTTGGCCGGCTTGCAGCCCCCAGCCGCCAGCGCATCCCATCCCAAAACCACGGAGGACGTCCGATGATCTCTTTCAACAGTCCGCAGACCACCGTCGACGCAGCCGCCAGCGACAGTGCCATGGTGGACGCCACGCGCAGGCTCATCCTCAATCCCCAAACCGCACATTATGGCGACCTCGATGGGCCGTCGCGGGAACTGGTCAAAAAGACCATCGCCTTCTTTGAGGGCAAGGGACTCGACAAAATTCTCGACGACGATCACGAGCGGGCCTGGTACCAGGACTTCCTCGATTTCTCGCGGGATGCCGGCCTCTTTGCCACCTTCCTGACCCCCGCCGGGTACGGGCAGGGCGACTGCCGCTGGGACACCTTCCGCAACTGCGCGATCAACGAGGTGCTTGGTTTCTATGGCCTCAGCTACTGGTACACCTGGCAGGTGACCATCCTTGGCCTGGGGCCGATCTGGATGAGCGACAACGAGGAGCTCAAGGGCCGGGCCGCCGCCTACCTCCGCCAGGGGGAGATCTTCGCCTTCGGCCTCTCGGAAAAGGAACATGGCGCCGATATCTACGCCAGCGACATGAGCCTGACGCCGCTGGCCGACGGCAGCTATCGGGCCGACGGCGGCAAATACTATATCGGCAACGCCAACCAGGCGGCGCTGGTCTCCACCTTCGGCAAGTTCAGCGACTCCGGGGAGTACGTGTTCTTTGCGGTCAGCTCGCGGCACGCCAGTTACGAGTTGGTCAAAAACGTCATCAACTCCCAGAACTACGTCGCCGAATACGCCCTCAACAGCTATCCACTGACCCGGGCCGACATCCTCGCCGAGGGGCGCCAGGCCTGGGATATGGCGCTCAACACGGTCAACGTCGGCAAGTTCAACCTCGGCTGGGCCTCCATCGGCATCTGCAGCCACGCCTTCCACGAGGCCCTCAACCACGCTGCCAACCGCCGCCTCTTCGACCACTACGTCACCGACTTCGTGCACGTCAAGCAGCTGTTCCTCGACGCCTACGCCCGACTGGCCGCCATGAAGCTCTTCGCCTTGCGCGCCATCGATTACATGCGCTGCGCCGGGCCGGACGATCGCCGCTATCTGCTCTTCTCGCCAATGGTCAAGATGAAGGTCACCACCCAGGGCGAAGAGGTCATCAACGCCCTCTGGGACGTCATAGCCGCCAGGGGTTTCGAGAAGGACATGTACTTCGAGATGGCGGCTCGTGACATCAGGGCCCTGCCGAAACTGGAGGGCACGGTCCATGTCAACATGGCGCTGATCATCAAGTTCATGGCCAATTATTTCTTCAAGCCCGGCAGCTATCCGCAGACGCCGCGCCAGACCAGGCCGGTCAACGATGATTTCCTCTTTCGCCAGGGCCCGACCAAGGGGCTGGGCAAGACGCGCTTCCATGACTACCGCAAGGTCTACGGCCGTGTCGATCTCCCCAACGTCAACGTCTTCAAGAAGCAGATCCAGGTGCTGAAACTCTTTCTGGTGGCCGGCAAGCCCGGCAAGGAGCAGGTCAAGGATTTCGACTTCCTGCTCAATCTGGGGGAGCTCTTCACCCTGGTCGTCTACGGGCAGTTGATCCTTGAAAACATGGAGCTGCTGGGCATCGACCGCCGGGTCATCGAGCAGATATTCGATGTGATGATCCGCGATTTCTCCAAGTTCGCCCTACAGCTCTACACCAAGCCGGGAACGACCATCATCCAGCGGATGCTGCTGAAAAGGATGATCCGGCGACCGGTGGCCGACCACGAGCGGGCGGAGGCGGTCTGGACGACCTACGTCTTTGCCATGAAAGGCGAATACGAGATGAACAGGTAGCAAGCACCAGCAAACGACAAACAGAACGACAGCGGGGGAAGAACGACCATGGCAAGAGAGAACTACAGCGATATCGAGGTCCGTTACGAAGGCGGTGTGGCGACGATCTCCATCAACCGGCCGGAAAAAATGAACGCCATCCGCATGACCACCTACAGGGAATTGATCGCCGCCCTGGAGGAGGCCGACGCCTCGGCGGAGTGCCGCATCATCCTCTTGCGCGGCGCCGGCAGCAATTTTTCCGCCGGCAATGACCTGCAGGACCTGGTGGGGCCCGATCTGAGGGGGCTGATGGAGTGCGTCGGCGGCATCTTCAAGACCGTGTCACGGCTGAACAAAGTGCTGGTCTCCGCGGTCGAGGGGGTGGCGGTGGGCATCGGCACCACCATTTTGCTGCACTGCGACCTGGTGGTCGCCTCGGCGAAAGCCAAGTTCCGTGTGCCCTTCGCCAATCTCGGGGTGGGCCCGGAAGGGGCGTCGAGCGTGCTCCTGCCCCTGGCTATCGGGCAGAAGCCGGCCCGCGAGGTGCTGCTCACCGGGCGCTTTTTCTCCGCCGAAGAAGCCCTGGCCTGGGGGCTGGTCACCCAGCTCGCCGAACCCGGCCAGGCCGAGGAAAGCGCACAGCGCCTGGCCGCCGGCCTGCTGAAGCAGCCGCACAGCTCGCTCGTCGCCAGCAAAGCGCTGATGCGGGCATCCCTGCCCGATGTCGCGGCGGTGGTCGACCGCGAGCTGCAAACCTTCGGCGAACTCCTGCAGACTCCGGAAACTTCGGCCAGAATCAAGGCGTTTCTCAAGGGATAGGCGAAGCATTCCCCGAGCGGGACTTGGCCCGCTCGGGGCTTATCGGCCCTGGC
>JANJUM010000126.1 GCA_024710585.1 Desulforhopalus sp. | reverse complement strand
CTCGCGGGACCACAGCAATTATCAGCTGACCAGGATCATTCTTCGCGAGGCCAACCGCCTCATCACCACCATTGGCGACTTCCTCCGCTTCAGCCGCCCGGAAATCGCCAACTGTACCTGGTTCTCCCTGCACGGCTGCATTAATGAGGTGCTGCAGGTCTGTCGCGCCGACCCGGCCTGGCCAGAGACGGCGGAGGTGCGCTGCGAGTTCGACCGTAACCTCGACCTCTGGGCCGACGAAAAGGAAATGTTCACCGTCTTCACCCATCTCATCATGAATGGTCTGGCCTTCTGCCGGCCAGGCGAAGAGCGCATCCTCATCACCGCCACAGAGCGGACCGCAGAGAATGGCGAAGAGGCGATTGGGATCTCCATCGCCGACAACGGCCCGGGAATCGCCGAAGAGAAGCGGGATCAGGTCTTCGAGCCCTTCTACACCACACGGCCGGAAGGAACCGGGCTTGGCCTGGCCATCGTCCGCCAGACGATCACCGAACACAAGGGAACGATCCGCATCTCTGACGGCAGAGAGGGCGGGGCGGTGTTCACCATCGCCCTGCCGCTGCCCTCGTAGCGGCAGGGGGGATTAACGGGGAATGTGAAAGAGATGGGGGCCGCGACAGCCGCGAGAAGAGCGGTCAGGCTACTTGGCTGGCCGCTGCGCTCCGGCGAGGACCGGGTCGCCATCGAGGGCCAGGTTCTCGCCCTTAAGAAAGACGGTGCCGGTGCCGGAGCGGTCCACCGCCGTGATCTCGCCACCGATCCACACCTTCTGCCCCTCGGCGAAGTCCTTGAGCTGAGGATGGGCGGCAAGCTCGACTTCGGCCTCGATAACCACGCCAAAGCCATCTTCATCGACATCGAGGATCAGCGTCCCCCGGCCACCGGAATTTTCCTGGAGGGAGAAGAAATAGGCCGGCCACAACACCCTGAGACCGACATACTTCCCTTCGATCACTCCCTCGTTATAGTTTTCCAACGATGTCAGCTGTTGCAAGAGTTCACCGGGCGAGGGCTCGAGGTAAAACGGCGCCGAACCCTTATCGGCTGCCGTGCTCTGCTCCAGCGCAGCGCCGCTCTGAGACAGCTTCATTTCCACCACCTTGGGGGCGAGTTTGGCCGGCTCCTTGCCCGGGCTGCGCATGCTCTGCAGGAAGAAACCGCCGCCGACAAAGACGAAAAAGAGGAAAAACACCCCGCCAAGAATGACCCTCTCCTTGTGCTGCTTGAGAAAAGCCGCCGCCTTGCCGTTCATCGCCTTCGTCTTCATGGTCTTGTCATCACTCCCTGTTTGATACCCTGCCGTGCCTTCGCCTGACGCCCGGCCTCCCTCCGCCAGCCCTGCCTGCTACTCCTCTTCTTTCCACACCCGTGCGCCGAGCCCGGAGAGCTTTTCCACCAGCTTTTCGTAACCGCGTTCGAGATGGTAGATGCGCGAGATCTCGGAACGTCCCGAGGCAGCCAGGGCGGCGATCACCAGTGAAGAGCTGGCGCGCAGGTCGGTTGCCATCACCGGGGCGCCGCTGAGGCCATGCATGCCACGCCCGGAGACCACCGCCGAGTGACCGTCGACCCTGATCGAGGCCCCCATGCGCTGCAATTCGGCGACGTGCATGAAACGGTTCTCGAAGATGGTCTCGGTGATGACGCAGAGTTCCCTGCCAAGGGTCATCAGGGCCATGAACTGCGCCTGCAGATCGGTGGGATAGCCGGGATAGGGCATGGTCTTGATGTCGACGCTGCTGAGAAAGGGTTCCCCACGACGCTCCTCCGGCCAGGAGATGCCGATGCTGTCACCCCCCTCTTCGATCACCAGGCCCGCGCAACGCAACTTTTCCAATAGCGAGGGCAAATGTCTGGGGTTGCAGCCCACCACCCGGCCGCAACCGCCGGTGGCGGCTATGGCGATGAGATAGGTGCCGGCTTCGATACGGTCGGGGATGATGGTGCAGTCGGCCGGTCGCAGCGCTTCCACCCCGTGGATGGTGAGGCAGTCGCTGTCGCGCCCCTCGATGCGCGCCCCCATGCCGTTGAGCATGTCGACGAGGTTACCAATCTCCGGCTCCCGCGCGGCGTTCTTGAGCACGGTGGTGCCCTCGGCAAGCACCGCCGCCATGAGCAGGTTCTCGGTGCCGGTCACCGAGGGGATGTCGAAGTAGACCACGTTGCCGCGCATGCGCCCATTGCAGCGGGCATCGACATAGCCGCCCTCGAGGGTGCAGCTCACACCGAGACGCTCCAGGCCCATGATATGGAAGTTGATCGGCCGTGCCCCGATGGCGCAGCCTCCGGGCAGGGAGACCTTGGCCCGGCCGAGGCGCGCCAGTAGCGGCCCGAGGACGAGCACCGAGGCGCGCATCGTCTTGACGAGATTGTAGGGCGCCTCGACGCCGACGATAGCGCTGCTGTCGATGCGCAACACGTCGTCGCAGCGCTCGCTACGGGCGCCGAGATGGGCGAGCAGGCGGAGGAAGGTGCGGGTGTCGCGAAGGTCGGGGACATTACGCAGGGTATGAACCCCGGGGCTGAGCAGAGTAGCAGCCATGAGGGGCAGGGCGGCGTTCTTGGCGCCGCTGATTCTCACCTCGCCCTGGAGGGGTATGCCGCCTTCGACAAGCAGTTTTTCCATATGGTATCACCTTGTTGTGGTGGTCAACTTCATGGCTGTCCGGCCAGCCGAGCATGAAGCACCCGGTCGCGTCCGGCGTAATCGACGAGGATCTCCGCCTGGGCGAAGGCCGGGGCCGCCCCCCAGGGCAACGAGAACATTTCCACCACCCTTGCCCCCTGATCGGCGCCGATCTCCATGAATAACTGGCCACCAGGGCGAAGATGGCGATGAATCTGCCCGCGGATGGCCTCGATCACAGTCAGGCCATCGTTGCCGCCGTCGAGGGCGAGATGCGGCTCATAGCCGGCCACCTCGGGCTGCAGCGAGGAAGCCAGTTCCCCGCGCGTTACATAGGGCGGGTTGGTCACGACCAGGGAAAAAATCGGCCCTCTGGCAAAGGGGCCAAAGAGATCTCCGGCAACCAGGGTCACCTGCTCGCGCACGCCATGACGGCGGAGATTGTCGCTGGCGACGCCTAGCGCCGCGAGAGAGAGATCCGCGGCATAGAGCCGCCTCCCGGTCTCCCTGGCCAGCACCGTGGCGATGACCCCGCTGCCGCAACAGAGGTCGAGGATCGCCCCCGTGGCGAGATTTTGTGGGTCGGCCAGGGCGAGGACGCGGTCGAGCAGGAACTCGGTCTCCGGGCGCGGGATGAGCACCGCCGGCGAGACGATAAAGGGCAGCGACCAGAACTCCTGCTCGCCAAAGATGTAGGCCAGCGGCTCACGCCTCCTGCGTCGCTCGAGAGAGGACTGCAAGAGCTCCACCGCCTGCCCTGGCGGGTCGTCCCCGCCGCCGAGCAGCAGCTGCGTCCGTGTCAGGCCGAGAGAGCCGCAAACGAGCAGCTGCGCCTCGTGGCGCCACTCCTCGACCCCGGCCCGGCACAGCTCTTCCTCCACCATATGCAGCAGTTCGGCAACAGTCATTCCCCCCCTCTCCCCTTGCTCCCCAAGCCGGCGCAGCCATTGCCTCGCCGCTCTGCCGATGCCGCCGCGCTACTGGATGGCCTTGAGCTTTTCCGCCTGGTCATGGGCGATGAGCGGGAAGATGACATCCTCGAGCTTGCCACTGATGATGGCATCGAGTTTATAGAGAGTGAGGTTGATGCGGTGGTCGGTCATGCGCCCCTGGGGGAAATTATAGGTGCGGATGCGCTCGCTGCGGTCACCGCTGCCCACCTGGCTCTTACGATCCTGGGAGATCTTGTCATGGCGCTCCCGCTCCAGCATGTCGAGGAGCCTGGCGCGCAGTACCACCAATGCCTTGGCCTTGTTCTTATGCTGCGATTTCTCGTCCTGACAGCTCACCACCAGGCCGGTGGGAAGGTGGGTAACGCGTACCGCCGAGTCGGTGGTGTTGACCGATTGCCCTCCTGGCCCGGAAGAGCGGAAGACATCGAATTTGAGATCGCCTGGATCTATATGCAGCTCGACCTCGTCGGCCTCGGGAAGGATGGCCACGGTCACCGCCGAGGTGTGGATGCGGCCCTGGGTCTCCGTCTCCGGGACCCGCTGCACACGGTGCACCCCGCTCTCATACTTCAGCTTGGAGTAGACCTGCTCACCGCTGATCATGGCGATGATCTCCTTGAAGCCGCCGATGCCGATGGGGTTGGAGCTCATCACCTCGACCCGCCAGCCCATGCTTTCGGCGAAGCGGCTGTACATGCGAAAGAGATCGCCGGCGAACAGGGCCGCCTCGTCCCCGCCGGTTCCGGCACGAATTTCAAGAAAAATGTTCTTGTCGTCGTTGGGGTCCTTGGGGAGGAGGATGATCTTCATCTCCTCGTCGAGCTGTTTCTCCCGCTCCGCCAGTTCTTCGAGTTCGGCGCGGGCCAGTTCCTTCATCTCCGGGTCTTCCCCTTCGTCGAAGAGTATCGCCTTGTTGGCGCGGATATCTTCCTGCACCTTGATGAACTGGCGATACTTGTCATTGAGCTTGACGAGATGGGCATGTTCCCGGACCGCCTTCTGATACTCCCGCTGGTTGTCCACCAGCTGCGGGTCGGATAAACGCCCCTCGAGATTGGCAATCTTGTCTTCGAGGTCGGCGAATCTATCGAACATGGCCGTTTCCCTTGAGCCGAGAGGAAAGAAAAAAGTCCACAACCATGCCGAGCATCGTTGTGGACCCTACGAAAATATGCCTGGGCGCCGGAAAAGCTCCGACTGGACGAGAAAGGGGGATCAGCTCTTGCCCTTTTCCACCTTGGCGTAGTGCTTGGCGTAGCGCTGCTTGAACTTTTCGATACGGCCGGCCGAGTCGACGAGTTTCTGCTTGCCGGTGAAGTAGGGATGACAGGCGGAGCAGATCTCCACCTTCATTTCCTTCATGACCGAACCCAGCTCGATGGTGTTGCCACAAGCACAAGTGGCAGTAATGTTGCGATATTCGGGGTGAATTCCGTCCTTCATGACCCTTATCCCTCCGACACCCCGACGGGGTGTGTTGATGTTGATTCCAAAAAAGTTACGCCGCAATGACAAAACAGTTATTTTACCCAGCCGAGGCTCATATTTCAAGGAAAAATACCGCCGGCGACAATGCAACCATTCCTAGGCGTTCATTGAGTCAAGGAAGTCGGCATTGCTCTTCTGCAGTTTGAGCTTGTCGATGAGAAAATCCATGCAGTCAGCCGGATTCATCGAATTGAGCAGCTTGCGCAGGATCCAGATGCGGTTGAGAGCCTCGGGCTTGATGAGCAGGTCTTCCTTGCGGGTGCCCGAGCGCTTGAGGTCGATGGCCGGGAAAATGCGCTTGTCGGCCATCTTGCGGTCGAGGATGAGTTCCATGTTGCCGGTGCCCTTGAATTCCTCGAAGATGACCTCGTCCATCTTGCTGCCGGTTTCGATGAGAGCGGTGGCGAGAATGGTCAGGCTGCCGCCCTCCTCGATATTGCGCGCCGCGCCGAAGAAGCGCTTCGGGCGGTGCAGGGCGTTGGCCTCGACGCCGCCGGAAAGGATCTTGCCGCTGGCCGGGGTCACCGTGTTGTAGGCGCGGGCGAGACGAGTGATGGAATCGAGCAGGATGACCACATCCTTTTTATGCTCCACCAGCCGCTTGGCCTTCTCGATGACCATCTCCGCCACCTGGATATGGCGCTGCGGCGGTTCGTCGAAGGTCGAGCTGACCACCTCGGCAGCCTTGACGCTGCGGGTCATCTCGGTGACCTCCTCGGGCCGTTCGTCGATGAGCAGGACGATGAGGTAGACCTCTTTGTGGTTACGGACGATGGAATTAGCGATCTTTTGCATGAGCACCGTCTTGCCGGTGCGCGGCGGGGCGACGATCAGCCCGCGTTGCCCCTTGCCGATGGGGGCGAACATGTCCATGATGCGCATGGAGATGTTGTCCGGTTGCCATTCCAGGGTGAAGGCTTCGTTGGGGTGGAGCGGGGTGAGGTTGCCGAAGAGGGTCTTCTGCTTGCAGGCCTCCGGCGGGTCGAAGTTGATGCTGTCGACCTTGAGAAGGGCGAAATAACGTTCGCCTTCCTTGGGGGAACGAACCAGGCCCTCGACGGTGTCGCCGCTGCGCAGGTTAAGGCGGCGGATCTGCGAAGGGGAGACATAGATGTCGTCGGGACCGGGGAGATAGTTATAGTCCGGGGCGCGCAGGAAACCAAATCCGTCGGGCAGGATTTCCAGGACGCCGCTGCCGCGCATCTTGCCGTCCTTGTCGGACTGGGCCTTGAGGATGGCGAAGATCAGTTCCTGTTTACGCAGAGCACTATAGCCCTCGACCTTCAGCGACCGGGCCAGGGCCACCAGTTCACCGATTTTCATCAGTTTGAGTTCCGCCAGGTTCATTAATCTCCTTCTCCTTTTTCGGGTATATGGGCAGGATACCGGGGAAACACCGTCGGCGCCGTGCGGCGCGCCATGCCCTTACGGGGGCTATGGATGCTGTGGTATTTCGTTAGAGCGCGGCCTTAGCGAAAAGGCGCGGGAACACCTGCCTCGAGTTGGTTCACTGCGCGTTGCGGCAGCGGCTTCTTCGCAGTATGTCGTAGAATAGTGTATTTAAGGATGGAATGAGCGACCAGATCCGTGGCGAATCACACCAATTGAGGTCTGCCGATGGTCATGACAGACCACCCGCTTCGGGCGTCGCGCGGCAACGAACCGCAAACAGGAGTCAACAGAGATGATTCAGCAAAGACAGGGATTGGAAAAAACGTTGCTACCCTTATACGTACTCGGTTTCCTGCTGTCAAGTGTTTTAGCTGGACGCTGTCGATCCCCCACATTTTTGTCGGCGAGACGGAGTTTTCGTGCCAGCCAGGCGACTTGCTGCACGGTGGCGGCAAAGGTGCCACCGTTGTCGATGACGACATCTCCCCGCGTCACCTTTTCCGCCATGGTCCACTGGCTCGTGGCAACCTCCCGTATTTCGGCAGCATCAAGGCCATCGCGCCGTGCCACCCGCGCAGCGAGAAGCGACTCACCGCCGGCAACGACCACCACTACATCGAACTCGCTTTGCCAGCCGACTTCGAAGAGCAGCGGTACCTCGACCACCAGAAAGCGCCCGGCTTGCCGACAGGCGAGGGAGGTCGCCGCCACCTCGTTCTGAACCAGGGGGTGCAGGATTCCCTCGAGCGCGCTTTTGATCTGTCTATCGCTGAACACTGCCTGCCTCAGGGCGAGCCGGTCGATAGCTCCGTCGGCGGCGAGAAAGCGTCCGCCAAAACGTTCGGCAAAGGCCGTATAGCCGACCTCGCCGGGCTGGAGCAGGCGACGGCAGATTTGATCCGTGTCGAGGCACGGGGCGTCAAGGGCAGAGGCGAGCAGCCTGCTGACCGTGCTCTTGCCTCCCCCGAAGCAGCCGGTGACGGCGATATTCATCTTCTTTCCCCCCCTGGCAGAACGATCTCGTCGAGTCCCTCCAGCACTGCGGCGAAGTCCGGCCACAATGGCGCCGATACCTCCATTTCCTGTTGGGTCACCGGATGACGGAAAACCAGGCGGAAGGCATGGAGCAACTGCCGCTTGCAGGGCCCGACAGGCCTGCCGCCGTAGGTTTCATCCCCCACCACCGGATGACCGAGGTGGGCGAGATGCACGCGGATCTGGTGGGTTCGACCTGTCTCGATCGTCACCCGCAGGAGGCTCAGGGGGCCATGGAACTCGCGCAGCACTTCCCAGTTGCTCGCCGCATGGCGCCCCCCCTCGGCAAGCACCGCCATCTTCTGTCGCTGCCGGGGATGGCGGCCGATGGAAGCGACGATACGGCCGCTTTTCTGCCGCATCCGCCCATGAGCCAGCGCCAGGTATTCCTTGGTCAGCCGTCGGTTCTTGAAGTCGTCGACGAGGCGGCGATGCACCTCGTCGCGCTTGGCGACCAGCATTACCCCGGAGGTGTCTTTATCGAGCCGGTGGACGATCCCGGGCCGCAGGGCATCACCCACGGCGGCAATGGACAGGCAGTGGTGGAGCAGTCCGTTGACCAGGGTGCCGTCGGCGTTGCCGCTGCCGGGGTGAACCACCAGGCCGGGCGGTTTGGACAGGGCGAGCAGATGCTCATCCTCGAACAGGACGACGAAGTCGACCTGCTGCGGAGTAACCTCAGGAGGCGTTCGCTGCGGCAGCCTGCCAGTCACCACCTCGCCAGCGCGCACGCGGTAACTGCTCTTGCGCGCCACGCCATCGACGGAGACAAGCCCGCTGGCGATGGCGTCGGCAAAGAGCGAGCGCGATGTGGCCGGATCCATCAAGGCGAGGAATTGATCAAGGCGGATACGGTCGCAGCCGTTGCCGACACTATAGGAAAACGTCCCATTGGTCAGGGGTTCCATCACAGGAGGCAGGGCCTGGCTGCCCATGGTTCAGCGGCGGCCGATGGGCAAAGTTGCCCTCAGGCGGAAAAAGGCTGCCAACGACAGCGGGGTTGCCAGGCAAGCCCAGGCTTCGGCGCAGTGGGAGAAAGAGCGGGCGATGTGCGCCGGGACCTGCCCCGGCTGCGAACCCACACAGTGAACAAGCGAAGGCATCAGGAAAAAATGGCCTCGATCGATTTGCTTACCGCGGACTCTTCGGTGTTCTGGGCGAGCGAGAGCTCCTTGACCAGCAGGTTCTTGGCGGTGTCGAGCATCTTGCGCTCGCCATAGCTGAGGTCCTTGTCGACACTGAGCAGAAAGAGGTCGCGCAGCACCACCGCCACCTCCTGCACCGAGCCGGTCTTGATCTTCTCCATATAATCGCGATAGCGGCGATTCCAGGTCTGCGTGCCGAGAACCACCGAGCGGTCGGCGAGAATATCGTAGACATTACTGACTTCATGCTTGCCGACGATAGCCCGCAAGCCGACGTTCTTGCTGCCGCTAGTCGGAATCATGATGCGCATGCTGTTGTCGAGGATCTCGAAAACGTAGAACGATTGATCGATGCCGCCGATTTTCTTGGTCTCGACTGCCCTGATAACCCCAACGCCATGGGCCGGGTAAACAGCCATATCGCCTTCAGAGAACACGTTTTTCTCCTTAATCAAAAACTGCCAAAAGCCAGGTGCCGAACTGAAAAGAAAAGAGATTCTGCTGGTAATACCGCCGGGGGAAGTGCCGACACTCCCGGAAGACCTCGGGCGATGCGGGTGGCGTGACGTTCTTGCTGCGGTGGCTGACCAGGTGCGGTCGGAGGTACGGAACAATTGCAACATACCACACTGCGAGATTTTTCGCCGCATTTTTCCGGGCAAGGGGAAAAGCATGCGTGGCGGCTAGGCCCTGAAGGTGTAGAGAGCAGCGCCACGATGGGGCATATGGCGAGGTTCGGGGGAGTTTTGCGAAGATACCGGCTGGCATTGACGGGAAAGCGCCGCCTGCTGCCCCGATCGCCGGCGCCACGGCCGTGCCCGAGGCCAGTTACCTTGAGAACTTCCTGCAATCATGGGTGCTTCCTGCATGTCCTGGCCTGAAAAGGACGGGCTGCCAGCCCTCAGCACATGAACCTACTTGAGGATGTTGAGCGCTCCCATGGCCCGCTCCGCGCCCTGTTCGAAAAAGAGGCGGATGCCGTCGCCGACTGCGGGGAATCGGGCATTGACGATGTCCTTTTCGACGGTGGAGAACTCGCTCAGCACATAGCGCTCCACCGGAAATTCTGGGTGCACCTCGCCCTTGCCCGGCCTGCCGATGCCGATCTTGAGGCGGTAGAACTCGGCAGCGCCGAGGCATTCCACCAGGGATTTGATGCCATTATGCCCCCCACTGCCGCCACCCTTGACCAGTTTGATCCGTCCCGGATGCATATCGAGGTCGTCGTGGACAACCAGGATACGCTCTGCAGGGATCTTGAAAAAGCGCGCAAACTGAGCCGCCGCCCTGCCGCTGAGGTTCATGTAGGTCATCGGCATGACCACGTGCACCCTGCATCCGGAGAGATTCAAGGCGATGTACTGGGCCTGCCATTTCTCGCTGCAGCCCCCGCGCGCGAAACGGTCAAGAAAATGCTCCAGCGCCTGGAAGCCGACATTGTGGCGGGTATGGCGATACTGCTCACCGGGGTTGCCGAGGCCGACGAGCAGGCAGTCCTGATGTTCCATAGGAAGACCGGCAGAGAACGACAAAGGTCCGGGAAAGAATCTTTCCCGGACCTTCACAGATATCTCGCGTTGCGCCGCGGCGAATGCCCCCGCCACGACCAGGGATGCAGAGGCTTACGCCGCCTTTTGTCCCGGCTTGATCACGCTCACCGCATTGCAGGAGGTGTCGGTGACCATGCGCACGTTTTCGGGAATGGCGATCTGTCCACAGGTGATGCTGTCGCCCATGGCGAGGTTGGTGACATCGACCATGCACTCGTTGGGGATATCGAGGGGCTTGCCCTCAAGAACCACCTTACGGCATTCGATGACCATGTCACCGCCGAGATCGACGCCTTTGGCGGTTCCCTGATAGACCACAGGGACAGTATAACGACGATCTTTATCCAGGTCGATCTCACAGAAATCGACATGAATGAGGGTGTCGCGAACCGGATCGGTCTGCACCTCGCCGATGCGCACTTTCTTCTCCCCAAGGCCCTCGATCTGCAGCGTCACCACGGTGTTCTTACGGGCGAACTCAAGCAGCTTGGCGGTGAGGATCTTGGTGTCCATCTCCAGCATCATCGCCTCGCCGCCCCCACCGTAAACCACGGCCGGAGTAACTCCCTTCATCCGCATCTGCCGCATCGGGCCCTTACCGGAGCTCTTTCTTTGCGATGCGGCGATTTCCACTTGATACATATTGCCTCCTTTGTCGAACGATAACGGCTTCAGCCGTCAAAAGTCGAACGAATTCAAAAATCTGTTTCAGCCCGGAACTGGCCCCCACGCCGATCAGACGAAAAGGGAACTGACCGAATCCTCGTTGTGTATTCTCTTGATCGCCTCGGCGAGCAGTTGCGACACCGACAGCACCTTGATCTTGTCGCAGTGCAGTGCCTCGCCGCGCAGGGGAATGGAATTGGTCACCACCAGGGACTTGAGCGGTGACTCGGTGATTCGCTTGATAGCCGGCCCGGAGAGCACCGGATGCGAACAGCAGGCGTGCACCTCGCGAGCGCCATGCTCGAGCAGGGTCCGTGCCCCGGAGCATAGCGTACCGGCGGTATCGACCATATCGTCGGTGAGAATGGCGGTCTTGCCTTTGACATCGCCGATGACATGCATCGCCTCACACTCGTTGGGCTTGTCGCGCCGCTTGTCGATGATCGCCAGCCCGGAATTGAGCCTCTTGGCGAAGGCCCTGGTCCTCTCCACGCCACCGGCATCGGGAGAAACCATGATGACATCTTCACCGAAATTTTCCTTGATGTACTGGAGAATGACCGGCGCGGCAAAGAGATGATCCACCGGAATATTGAAGAAGCCCTGGATCTGGCCGGCATGGAGATCCATGCAGAGAACGCGGCGCACCCCCACCGCCATGAACATCTCGGCGACGACCTTGGCGGAGATCGGTACCCGCGGAGCATTCTTGCGGTCCTGCCGGGCGTATCCGTAGTAGGGCACCACCGCAGTGATCCTCCTCGCCGAAGCGCGCCGCAGGGCGTCGACCATGATCACCAGTTCCATGAGGTGATCGTTGACCGGCGGGCAGGTGGGTTGGACGAGAAAGACATCGGTGCCGCGAACGTTTTCCTTCAGCTCGACGAAGATTTCGCCGTCACTGAATTTCTTCAGATCAGCCCCGCTGAGCGGGATGTCCAAATGGGCAGCGATCTCTTCCGCCATCTGCCGGTGGGCATTGCCAGAAAAAATCTTGAGATCTCGTGTCATCGTATACTTGGCTGAGAAGGACCGGAAGCTGGCTCAACATTGGCTGGGGCGGAAGGATTCGAACCTACGGATGCCGGGATCAAAACCCGGTGCCTTACCGCTTGGCGACGCCCCAGTATAAGCCCTAGATAGATACACCTTTGCCCGGCAGCGGTTACGCAGTTCCTCGACCGCCGCGCCGAGATCTTCCACAGCCGACGCGGAGCCGTCTGGGAAAACGCCGAAAACAGTCGGTCCGCTGCCGGACATCAACACCCTTGCGGCCCCGAGGTCACCGAGCATCCCCTTGATTTCATCAATCTGCGGATACTTGGCGGCAGTCACCGCTTCCAGATCGTTGTGCATCTCCGACAGCAGCGAGGATACGCTCCCGTGCCGTTGAAAGCATGACAATTTAGAGGGTTTCACCTCGGTTGTCAACGGGAAATTACGGAAGACCCAGGCGGTCGACACGAAAATGGGCGGGTTGACAACAACGAAGCGGCAGTCGCAGAGGGAGGGCACGGGATGGAGAATTTCACCGATGCCCCGCGCGACGGCAGCGCCAATGTCGACGGCGAAGAACGGCACGTCCGCACCCAGCGTGCAGGCGATGCGCAGCAATTCGTCACTCTCGAGGGGGCTGCCAAAAAGCTCGTTCATCCCGCGCAGCACTGCGCCGGCGTCGCTGCTGCCACCGCCGAGGCCGGCGGCAACCGGAATCTGCTTGTCAAGTGCGATACGGATGCCGCAATCGCTCTTCGGTGAACAGGCCGCGAAGAAGGCCTGCGCCGCCCGCGCGGCAAGATTGTCGGGCCCGGCCGGCACCGAGTCGGCAGTGCAGGCGAACTCCACGCGGGCCGGACCCTCGATCACCTCGAGAGAAACGCGGTCGCAGAGGTCGATCTTCTGCATCCACGTCTCCAGGTCATGATAGCCATCGGCGCGACGTCCGAGCACATAAAGGTAGAGGTTGACCTTGGCCGGCGCGTCTATAACCAGAGAGGTGCGCGGTGGTGTCATCGACTGCCGCTACTTTTTGACCACCCGCACGAAGCGGAGCTTGATGTCGTAGAGGATGTTCTTGAGCAGTTCCTCCTCGTCCGGCTCGAGGTTGCCCTTGGTCTTGTTCTGGATAAGCATCAGGGTGTCGATGGCGTGCCTGGCGAGATCGGGCTCCACCACCCTCTGTCCGGTTCTCGGATCGGCGATTTCGCCCAAATGATACAGGGCGGAGGTATTGAGTGACATGATAAAGGCCGGGAAGGTCACTTCCGGCATGACACATCTCCCGTCCTTGGTGGGCACCTTGCCCTCGCCGCATCCACATTCGTTGCCCACGTCCTTGCCCTCATCCGCCATAATTCGTCTCTCCTCCTCGGTTACAGTCCATCGTTTCCCTCTGCGGCGTCCCCGGCACCGCAGCAAACGCACCACCACTTCGCCCAGACAAGGGTGCGGCGCCCCTCCACCATGATTCCGTCGCGGAGGGGACGCCGTCTCGCCCCGCAGCTCTAGAACTCGAGCACCTGGGCGTTTTCGATATTGGCCAGGGAAGTCACCTTGGCCAGCAGCTCACGCGATACGAGCTCGTCGGTGCTGAGCAGGATGATGTTCTGATTGCTCTTTTCTTCGCGGCCGACAGTCATGCTCGAGATGTTCACCCCCGATGCCCCGAGGGTGGTGCCCAGGGCGCCAATGACCCCGGGCACGTTCTTGTTGTAGACCAGCAGCATCGGGCCGGCCATCATCGCCTCGAGACGGAAGGCGTTGAGGCGCACCAAACGCGGCTCGTTTCGCCCGAAGACCGTGCCCACCAGGGTATTCTCGCCTTCGCTGGTGGTGACCCGGATGGCCAGGGTGCTGACGAAATCGTCCGACTTGTCACTCCTCGATTCGATGACCCGGATGCCCCGCTCCCTGGCAATGATCGGCGCGTTGACGTAATTGACGGCATCCTTGATGATCGGCGTGAACAACCCTTTGAGGAAGGCGACGGTGATCGGGTTGGTGTTGAGTTCGGCCAGCCCGCCGCAGAACTCGAGATTGACCTCGGAGACGCCGCCCTTGGCGATCTGCATGTGCAGGCAACCGAGCATCTCGCCAAGGGTGAGATAAGGGCCGACCTGGGCCAGCACGTCGTCGCTGACCGAGGGCACGTTGACGGCGTTGGTCACCACCCCTTTCAACAGGTACTCGGCAATCTGCTCGGCGATGATGATCGCCACCTTCTCCTGGGCCTCGCTGGTGGAGGCGCCAAGATGCGGCGTGCAGATAAAGTTGTCGAGCCCGAGCAACGGACAATTTTCCAGAGTTGTAGGTTCTTTGCTGAAAACGTCAAGGGCGGCGCCGGCGATTTTTTTGCTGACCAGCGCCTCGTAGAGCGCGGCTTCGTCGCAGACCCCGCCACGGGCGCAGTCGATGAACAGGGCCTCGGGCTTCATGTTGGCGAAGAACGAGGTGGAGACGAGGTTCTGGGTCTCCTTGGTCAGCGGCACATGCACGGTGACCACGTCGGAGCGTTTCGCCAGGGTCTCGAGATCGACCAGTTCGACGCCGATCTTTTCCGCCATTTCCTTGGGCAGGAAGGGGTCGTAGGCGATGGTCTTCATCTTCAGACCCTGGGCCCTGCTGGCGGCGATGGCGCCGAT
>JANJUM010000107.1 GCA_024710585.1 Desulforhopalus sp. | reverse complement strand
AGGAAACGCTCCGTCTCGCCCTGGGCGTTATTGATACGCTGCGCCTGATAGCCGTAGGCCTCCTCGACAATCTTTTTGGCATCGCCAGCGGCCTTGGGAATGACGCGGTTATATTGCTCCTCCGCTTCGTTGACCAGCCGTTTCATATCCTGGTCAGCCTCGTTGACTTCGTTGAAGGCGGGCTTGACCTGGTCGGGCGGGTTGATGTCCTGGAATTGCACCGTGCCAATGCTGATACCGCTCATTCCCTTGGGGAAGAGGCCGTCGAGCTGCGCCTGCAGCTCAGTCTTCACCGTGGTGGCGAGAAGGTCGCGGTTGCTGAGAACGTAATCGAAGTCCCAGTTGCCGACGATGCGGCGCGTCACGCTTTCCGACATGTCGCGGATGGCCTGCACCACGTCGGCAACCTTGAAGAGGAAGGCGTAGGGGTCGGCCACCCTGTACTGAACGATCCAGGCGACGTTGATGACGTTCTTGTCGGCAGTGAGCATCAGCGACTCTGTGTCATATCCGCGTTTGTCCTGGGACGACTGCTGGCCGGGGAAGCGGCTGCGGAATCCGAACTCCTCTTTGCGGATATTCTCCACGTCAACCTTGTAGAGCTTGTCGACGTAAGGGATCTTAAAATGCAGGCCGGACGGGGTGGTGCGGGAATACTGACCAAGGCGGAGGATGACGCCGACCTCACTGGGGGCGATCTTGAAGAAGGAGGAGTACACTCCCTGGAAGACGAGGATGATCAACACTACCGCCAGCAGTTTGCCGATGTTGGCAAAGGGGGAGGATGGCTGGGATGGCGCATCGCGATTATCCCCAGGTGGCGGGGGCGACTTCTTATCGGAAAAGAAATCTTGAAGTTTGTTGATGAGTTGGGCCACAACCTCCTCTGGGGTCTGTGGCTTGTGCTTTTTCCCCCAAGGCGGCTGTTGATCGTGCTGCGACATGAATATCTCCTGAAAAAAGGTTCCCGGTGTCCCTGCCGGGTCTGGCCGAGGGCGTCGTTCCGGCCCCGTGGCGGGGAGCGATAAGTGCGCTTTCGTTGAAAAGAGAAGGGTAATAATTGCCTTGGGCGATTGCAACCTGAATCGTACCTGAAGCGATCGACCCCTGGCCGATAGTCGGAGGGGGCAAATCACGCCAGGGCCAGAGACCAGGCTCCGCCGAAAATGAGGAAAAAGGCCAGAGAGAGAATAATCTGTACGGTGAGGGAAGCGCGCAATCGCGAAAATCCCGGCAGTCGTGCAACATTGCCCGCGGCCAGGCCACAGAAGAGGCCGAAGAAGTGGCTGCCGAGGTCGGTGCGCTCGCCCTGGCTGCCGAGAAAAGCGAGAAGGGCCAGCGCGGCCATGAGTGGCATGAAGAGGTGTCTGGCGAGGTGTCGCCGTTTCAGGGCATAACCCATCGTGCACAGCATGCCGATGGTGGCGAAGAGCGCCGTGGAAAAGCCGACGAAGTGGTGGGCAGGACCATGGGCGATGACGTTGAGCAAGTTGGCGGTGGTTGCGGTGACGAGGATGAGGCACAGGCCAAGGCCATTGCCGGTGAGGCCGAGGAAGTAATGGACGATGACCGCGCCAAGCAGGCAGTTGCTCATCAGGTGGACGTCGTCGGCATGCAGGGTCAGGGCGGTGACCAGACGGTAATACTCGCCCTGCTCAAGGATGGCGGCGGCATCTCCGGCTCCTTGACGAAACCATGGCGCTTCTGGGTGCCACGGCCCGCTCAGGCCATGGATGATGCCGAGGCAGCCGCTGACCATCACCCCCATGAGGCGAAACATCGGCACCTCATTCACGATCGTGGGAGGTGGAGGCCAGTCGCGGTTTTCCTCGAGATAGGCGGAAATTTCCGCGTTGGCCTGCTGCCAGGAATCTTCCTCAACTTGAATGGTTATCGTTCCCGACTCTTCGATGGTCACCGTATGGGCGATTCCCCGGGCGGAGAGCACCAGAGAGCAGGCCTCGAGGTGGCTGCGGTCGGTACTGCGGGCCACGGCAGGCGGAGACGGGTGCTGGCTGGGAATGAAATCGGTCACCGGGGTGGTGGCGGATAGGGTGGCGTCAGTGCCAGGAATAGCCCCCGCCGGAGGCAGTGTGCCAGGCGGGGGCTGGGGTGGGCGTGGCCGCTCTCAGGCGGAGAGGGAAAATCAGCCAGCCAGTTGGTCGGGAGTGACAATGGCCCCGAAACGTTCCTTCAGTTGCAGCAACTCGGCCTTCTGCCGCTCATAGACCTCGAACAGTTTCGCCGGGATGCCGGCTTCTTTGCTGTAGGCGGCCTGCTGCAGGTCGATGCGCGCGATGATCTTGTCGATGTAGAGAGAAAACTGCATCGTGTAGAGCGTCTTGTCGTAGGGCTTGTTGATGGCGGTGAAAAGTTTGGCGAGATCCTCGAATTTCGGGAGATAGCCGATGGGAGTGGCGATGGAAGTGACGTCGCCGTTGGCAAAGAGCTCGAGCCAGCCCAGCCATACCTTGACGTCCTTCTTCTCGCCGAGCAGCTTGTCACCGCTGCCGCCGCGATTGCCGTGGGTGAGGAAGTAGTTGAGGCCGGCCATGATCGGCCGTGTCTTGGCGGTGAACTTGGCGGAGTTGAAGAAGGTGAACTGGGCCTGCATGTAATCGGCCAGTGCCCCGGGGATGAAGGGAGCGTTGGCCCATGGCTGGCGGTTGACACCGGTGGCCCCGACCTCGGTGGCGGTGGCCTTGGAGACGATGGAGGCACCGATGACGACGCCTTCGTCGGGGTTTTTGGCTACCCACACCGGCGGCATGGTGTCGCTGTCCCTGCCGGAATAGGTGATGACCTTGACCGGCACCCCGGCGGGGGATTCGGAGAGTTCGGTGGCATGGTTGGCGATGGCCGAAGCCTGCAGGGTGCAACGCGAATTTTTGTGGGAGAGAGGAATCGGCTTGCCGTTGTCGTCGGTCTTGCCTTTGAACCATTCGCCCTGGAAGTTGACACCTTTGTCGGGTGCCTCTTCGCCGTTGCCGACCCAGTAGGGGACGCCCTCGGCGATAAGCACGTTGGACCAGATGACCTCGGTGCCGTCGCCGCGCAGGCAGTCCATAAGATGGGGGTCGCCTTCGCGATTGACGTCCTCGACAATACCGAAGATACCTTTTTCCGGATTTATGGCCCGGAGCACGCCACCAGCATCGATCCAGAATTGCGCGAGGTCGTCACCGATAAAGTCGCTGCCGACCATGGCGGTGGTGGTCTTGCCGCATCCGGAAGGGGCGGCTCCGGCAAAAAAGGTCTTGCGGCCATTGGGGCCGGTCATGCCGGTAATGAACATGTGCTCTGAGAGCTGCTCTTCGACCTTATAATATGTGGCGTAATCAACACTGAAGCGGTGGTTGCCTTTCTTGAGCAGCAGGGTGTTGCCGGCATAGGTGCAGAAGGTGGAGAAGGTGGTTTGCCAGCTCCTGTCCATGAAGATGCGGGCATTGGGCACGTCCTCGGGTCGGTTCGGGCCTTCCGAGTGGACATTGGTGAAGAAGAGCCCGGCCCTGGCCACCTCGGCGTCGAAGTCGGCGAAGCAGTTGCGGTAGAGGAGTTCTGCCGAGTGGAGCACGTAGCCGGACGAGGAAATCTCGATGGCGGGAATGGTCGCCTCGGCCCCCACTGGCCCGCGGCTGTAGAAGCCGACGATCATGGTCATGCCGCTCATGATGCCTGGCATGAACTTCTTGACGTAGTCGATGGCTTCGCTGCGCAGCACCGTCTTGGCCAGGGAACTCATCTTCTCGCCGGGGTTGATGATATAGTACGTCTGGTTGACCAGGCGAGCCTGATCCTGGGGAAGGTCGAAATGGATGGTGTGACCCTCCTTGGCCAGCTTGCGCTCCTCACCTTTCTTGAGGGAGTAGTCGCGGATCCATTGCACGTCCTCTGCACTGCCTGTGTTGACGAAGACGCTGTCCGGCCGGCACATGGCGATGGCGTTGGCGATCTTGATAAGGGCATCCTCGTTGACGATCCGCGCCAGTTTCTCGCCTTCGCTGGGGGCGAGCCGTTCGGCGAGGAGCTCACGGGCTTTGGTAATTGAGGCTATTCCACCGACAACAGCAAGTATTTCCTCGCCTTTCTTCAGTTCCAACATGTCAAGCTCCTTGAAATTCTGTATGTGAAAAATGGGTACTCGTCAAACCATTCATCAAAATACTCGAAAGAAGTCATAATAGAAATTATTGTTCAAGCTGTCAAGGCAAAGATGGCGGAAAGGGCGGAAAACGCTGGGTATATGAGGTTATCAAGCAAGGTATTCGACTGCTTTTGGCAGGGGCAGAGCTGGAGACAGTCATGGAGTCGAAGAATCTCACGGTCAACTCTGCCTGCGCTGTCGGGCAGGGGGCTATAGGGCGTTGCATATGACCGGAATTCGTGCTATAGCCAGCCCTTCGGCTGTGGCGAGCAGGGGCAGTGCGAGTGGTATCCTGCGACAATTGCAGTGACAAAGCTGGATACGCCGTTTATTGTATGCGCAAGGAAAAAGCGGGCCTTGACGGCCGGATGGATGAGGGTGTCGAGCGATGCGGCGGGATATGGAAAACGAAAAAGGGCTGCAATCAACTTGCGATTGCAGCCCTTCATCATTGGCGTTGCTGGTGCCGAAGAAAAGACTCGAACTTTCACGGGGGAACCCCCACTAGACCCTGAACCTAGCGCGTCTACCAATTCCGCCACTTCGGCAACGCGCATGAATATGCTTCCTGAGCCGGGTTTTGTCAAGACTTTCTTTGGCGGGCCCCGGGAAAATACACCATACCACGAAACCCATGGATATATATAGAAGGATAGAGGACATCGAACGCCCATTCGTCAACGCCTGTGTTACCATCGGCAACTTCGACGGCGTCCATCTCGGCCACCAGCAGCTCTTCGCCACCGTGGTGCGCAAGGCAGAAGCCAGCAAAGGGGCGAGCATCGCCATCACCTTCGATCCCCACCCCCTGCAGGTGCTCCTCCCGGGAGGGATCAAGCTCATTTCCACCTGTGAACACAAGGTCGAGCTTATCGAGGCGGCCAAACTCGATGCCCTGCTGATCATCCCCTTCACCAGGGAGTTTGCCAAGACCACGGCGGAAGATTTCGTCTCCGAGTTGCTCATCAAGCGACTCGGGGTAAAGGAACTCGTCGTCGGCTACGATTACGCCTTTGGCAAGGGGCGCAGCGGCAATATCGAGTTTCTCCGTCGCCAGGGCAGCGAGCACGGTTTTCCGGTAACTGTCGTCGAGGCCTATTCGGTGGAGGACATGGTGGTCAGCTCGACGAGGATACGGGAATTGGTCAGGGCGGGAGAGATGGAGACTGCCGCCACGCTCCTCGGGCGCCCCTACCAGATCCGCGGCACGGTGCAGGTTGGGCGGCAGCGCGGAGGAAAGGTGATCGGTTTTCCCACCGCCAATTTGACCTTTAACGATGAGGATCTGGTTCCACGGCACGGTGTCTACGTCACCCAGGTGATCTGGCGCGGGCTCTGTTACGGAGGCATCCTCAATATTGGCTATAACCCCACCTTTGGCGAGGAGCGCTTGGTGGCGGAGACCCATATCTTCGATTTCGATGAAGACATTTATGGCCAGCCGATCAAGGTCAACCTCTTGAAATTTCTTCGCGGCGAACGAAAATTCTCCGGCCCCGGCGAACTTTCCGCGCAGATATGCAAAGACGTCGCGGTGGCGAAGGACATGTTGTCCAAGGGCCGAAAATCGATAGCATTTTTTGACGAAGAGAGTTGTCGCGGTTAACCCTGGCGGCGGTCGTTGCCGGGGCGATTTTCTTGTTGCAAGTCCGCCCAAGGTGTCTATAGTGTAGGCGCCCGAGACCCAAGTGGATTTTGCTTTGAGGTCAGGAAAAGTTGCGATAATCGCGGAGATGAACGGCGGATTCGAGGATGTTCCGATAGTTTTCGGGGCTTGGCGAATTGGCTGCCGTAAGAGAAATAGTGTGGTTGAGGAGAGCAATGACTGAACAGTTACGGGAAGATCTTCCGAAAGTGATCGAAGAGCTGGAGAAAAAGTGCAAGGAGCATCCCAAATCGGTGATGGCTCATCATCACCTTGGCTTGGTTTATATGAAGGCGGGCCGCATTCCCGAAGCCATCGCGTCTCTGGAAAAGGCCATTGAGCTCGACAACCTCAGCAGCGAGAGCATGATCAATCTCGGTGCCATCCACTTCGGTCAGGGGGACCTCGCCAAAGCTCGCGAGCTCAACGAGCGCGCTCTGGCGGTCAGCCCGGAGAGTGCCCAGGCCCATGCCAATCTTGGCCTCATCTGGCAGCAATACAACGAACTCGACAAGGCCATCGCCTCCTATGAAAAGGCCTTGCGCTGCGACCCCAAGCTGGCCAGCGCCTGGATGAACCTCACCGCTGTGCTGACCATGAAGGGTGACGACGAACGGGCCGTGACGGCGGCGCGCAAGGGACTGGAACTCGACCCCGAGTCTCCGCTGGGCCATAACAATCTCGCCGTCGCGCTCTATTTCAGCGGCCGCTATGAAGAGGCCCGGCGACATATGGACAAGGCCAGGGAGGCGGGCTATTCCGTCGACCCCAATTTCATCGAGAGTCTCAACGCCAAGCTGGCGCAGAACTAACCCCGCCGCAAGAGAGACTGATGGTGAAAGAGAAAACCATCGTTCGGCCTTGGTGCCCTTTCTGCGGGCAGAAGGTCGAACGTGCCTCGCACGCCCCGCAACGCAAGATGAGCGAATTCCCGGTTGGACGCTGCCAGTGCGGTGCGGTGTACACCTGCGACGCCACCGGCCATAATGTCGGGGCGGCAATTGTCGAGACGCTGGTCTATGCCTGCGACGATAATGGCGATTTCGCTTGGGAACTGATGCCGGAAGACGATTACCTCACTGGCCGCATCGAGAACTACGACGAGACGACCCACCGCGTGGTGGCCGAGAAGAACCTTGATGGCCGTTCCGTGCGGGGGGTGCTGTATTTCGTCCGGCTCCATGCCGATGCCCGTGATATTGCGCGGAGGATTGCCGAGAAGCGGGAAGAAATTCTGGAACGCGAGGTGCCCGCCTTCAAGTCAGGACCTGCCATTCCCGTCGAGCCCGCCCCCGACCCGAAGCGGGTGCGGCGTCGGGCAGACAAGAAGCTGGTCCGCGAGATGGTCGACAGGGACGATATCGATGGCCTGGTCGGTCTGTGTTTCGATGATAAGAAGACCCTGCGGTTGTTGCAGCGCCTGCTTTACGACCCGGCGGCCGAACGCCGTTGGCAGGTGGCCTGGGCTATCGGCCGAGTGGCGGCGCGCACCTCGACCCGTGAGCCGGGGCAAGTGTCCGAATTGTTGCACCGCCTCTTCGAGGCCTGCTCCGACTCGGCCGCGACTCCATGGGGGATGATCGAAACCATTGGCTGTGTGGTGTCGCTGCGACCCGATATCTTTGGCGCCTTCACCCGCTACCTGCTCAACTATCTTCGCGAGCCGTCCACCTGCCACCTGGCGCTGTGGGCGTTGGCCGAGATTGCCGAGCGGCGGCCCGATCTCATTCGCGATCTGCCTTTCTATACCCTGTTCAACTACCTCAGGCACCCCG
>JANJUM010000093.1 GCA_024710585.1 Desulforhopalus sp. | reverse complement strand
GGCAGGGCCGGCCTGCTTCTCGAGCATCTCCTTGGCCTTGTGGGCCACGGCTTCGCCACGGATGTAGAGATCGGAGAGGATCTGCAGGCTATAGGCCCGGGCAGTGATATCGGCAAGGCCAGCAATGGTTGCCTCTTTCATATTGGTGGCCACCGCCGTTTTGATGATCGGGAGGGCTGCCAGGGGATTGGTGCTGAGGAAGGTGGTCTCGTCAGTGGAAAGCGCGCCTTTGCTCTCGATTTTCTCGGCGATGCCGGTGAGGATCTTTGACACATAGGTGACCAGGTCGCGGTTGGCATCGCCAATCAGGTTGCAGCCGCCCCCGGTATCCTTGGCGTAGACGTTGCCGGAGGCAAAGGCTTTGAGGTCGTCGGGATTGTTCTCGGGGCAGGGCGGGATATAGGAGACGCGGTAGGCGGTGGCCGGACCTTCGAGTTTGACGTCGCCGACCAGGCCGCGCAAGAGATTGGTATAGTTGGCCGGAAGGCTCAGTTTGCCGCCGATGTTTTCGAGGAGAAAGCCGCTGTTCAAAAAGGTGGCGGTGATCTCGCCGTTGCAGCCGCTGGTCACCCGTGAGACATCCCCCGATTGTGGCACGTTGTTGTTGGCCTCGTCCTCCTTGGTGGCGATATCCCACATCTCCGAGACTCCTTGGGTGAGCTTGTTCTCCTTGATCGAAGTGCCCAGACGCTCCTGCATGACTTCGGTCGAGTGAAAGCCGTTCTCGTCCATGACCACCCCCACCAGTTCCTTGGCGGCGGCGCACTCATCGATCTGCATCGAGTTGAGCTTGTCGGCCAGAGCCTCGAAGTTTTTGATGGTATTGGCGCACTGCTCGCAAAGGGTCTTCAAGGCGAGGTCGAAGGCTACCGCCGGCGCGCCTTCGAGAATCGACTGGAGTTTGTCGACCAGGTAGTCTTCGTTAAGAAAACTGAAGCCGCCCATAAAAACATCGATGCCGCCACAGCCGCTCTTGACTCTCGGCATCTCTACGGTTACCGGATAGTCGACCTTGCTTTGCCACCTGGCGTTGAAGCCCCCGCCGGAGTAGTAGCCCCGCTGCTGGCCGGCAAGATAGTTGGGGGAGGTGGTGGTCTTCTGGGTCAACCAGTCGTCGACCCAGGCCGCAGAGAGCATAGTCGGAAAGGTCATCAGCAGAAGACAACACAGTATCGATCTCATCTCGCACCTTTGGTGTTTTCTTTCCAGGGCTGTTTGTCGCCATCAAGAATTGCCCTGGGATCGAGGGCGCTGTTGGCCTCGAAGTCATAGAGCAAAAAATTCCCCTCCGCCGTCATGCCACTCAAGGAGCGGATGGTGCGGAAGAGCTTGCGCTCGAGCTCAGACAACGTGATCACCCCGGTGGCCACCGGCATCGACTGGGGATCGTCCTTTTTGATGAGAATCAAGGCCGGAGTCGAGGTGATATTGAACCTCGCCGCGACCGCAGGTTCTCTCGTGGTATCGATCGCTTTTACCTGCCAGCCGAATTTTTCGATGAAATAGCCGAGGATCTGCCGCTGTTTGTCGCAATACCCACAGCGTGGGTCGGTGAAAAAGAGCAGGGCGTGGTCCCGCCTCGCCTCGTTCAGGATGGCTTCGATTTCCCCGCGCTGCATCTGCACCCGGGCGGTTATTCCTGGGCCGGCGGTGGGGTAGACCTGGTTCATGCCAAAGAGCTTGGGGTATTTCTGGGTAACGTAGGAGACGGTGTGGGTATAGGCGAGCGCCTTGCGCCTGGCGACATCCTGCAGGGTCAGATACTCGAGAACGTTCTGTTCGCTGGGGAATTGCACCGCTTGTTTCTGGACGCCGTTGAGCAATGCTTGAAACTCATCGGGGTGCATCGCCCAGATGTCGTCGATTGACAGCGATTCGAGGGAAGCGACCTTTCCCTTTTCCGGCTTTGTGGGCTGCTCCTCTGGCTGGGGATCGTGATACCAGAACCATCCTTGCCGGCTGGTCTCGTAAAAGGTCGGGTCGGCGCCGCTGGCCCAGGCGTTGAACGCCGTTGCCAGCAGAAGGAAGAAAAGCAGCATCGTTCCTTTACCAGAGCGGCAGCGCTCGCTGGCGAAACTGGCTGGCATCGATGAACCCGAAATACCTGCTGTCATAGCTGCGCTCATGGTTGCCGATCATGAAGTACTTGCCCGGTGGCACGATGCCGTCATAGGTGAAATGACGCAGCGCTCTTCCTTGCCCGTCGGTCTCGAGCTGAGTCCCGAGCGAAATGCCCTGGCAGGAGGCCCGGGCATCACCAACGAGCAGTCGTTCCCCGGGACGGCAGCCGACCTGCTTGATGAGCAGGTCGTTGCCCTGATGCAACCCTTGGTGGATATGGTCGCTATCTTGATAGTGAAAAATGAGGTACTCACCGCGATCCTTTTCTCTCTCCATGGCCAAATCCAGGCGGAGAAACACCCGGTGGTCGAGCGACGGGCTGGTCGAGACCACGAGTTTCGATGGCAGCCACAGGCCAAGGAGCATCGCCGCCAGGGCAATCCCGGCGGCCATCCCATCCCTGGGCACCGAGCGATTGGGCATCTCTCTATGGCAAAGGCAGCTCTTCGCCATTTCTCAGCACCACTTCCTTGAGCAGGATGACGTGGTTGGCAGGTAATGCCCCCAGTTGCTGATCCAGGGCGTCCAACCCGTTGCGCCACGCCTCCTCGGGCACCTTCCCCTCGGCGACCAAGGTCCGCTGTTGGTGGAGATATCCTTGCAAGTCAACCGTCACGATCCTTGGCGCGAAGTGGCAATGGTAGATCCATAAGGTGGTCAGCGCGGTAACCAGGGCGCAGGATATGGCAATGGCTATCGTTGACGCGTAGCTTGATTTTCCAGAGGTCTCGTTCAAAGGGATCAGTTGGTTGCCTGGATGGTAGTGAGCAAGCTGGCGAGGCCCGGGCTTCTCGCCTCCTCGTTGATCCGTGACAGTAAGGTTGTCAGCCCGGCGTCGCCTTCGATGACGACGACATCGCCGCCACGGTCGTAGACCAGGGCCGGAACCCGGCTGATTCCGTAACGCTTGAAGAGCGAAGGATCGATCTTGATGGAAAGCGTCAGTCGGGGACAACGATTCTGCGCTTGGTCGCGGCAGCTGGGATCCTGCTGCAAAATGGTCGCGAAGAACTTGCCTTGCGTCTTGGCCTGGGCCAGACCGGCGGCGAAGCCGAACATCACTGGAACGATTTCGCTGCTGCCGGTTGCGTCGAGGGTGGCGAGAAAGGTGTTGATGGTCGCGGTGGGCACCGAGCTTGAAAGAAAGAGGAAAATCTTCTCCTGGGGTGACAAGGTTGGTCGCTCCTTTTCGGCAACGAGCGTTTCCCCTGGTCCGAGATGCCGTTTCTCGAGCGACTGCTTTCGCTCTTCGAGGCGGTTCTGAAAGGGCTCGTCCTGAAATTGGGCGAAGATGTCCTGCGCCGCTTTCAACCCTTCGGCGCTATGGGTATTGCTGGGGATGCTCATATGGGCAGCGTCCTTCTTGACTTTTTCGAGCAGGGCCGAGACCTTTTCCTGGCTGGGCGAGGGATGCTCCGCCGCCTGGGCTGGGACAGTCGCCAGGCAGGCTATAAGGAGGAGGGAGCAGCGGCGCATCATTCGCAGCAGGTGCAGCAGCGCTGCTGGCGGTAGACCACCCAGAGGAATTCATCGTTTGAGCCCTGTTCACCGTAGTAGGGAGGATTGAGGCCGGAGTCGTAGAGCTTGGCGCTCACCCCGACCGGAAAGGCGGGGGAGCGGTTGCCCGGTCGCGCCGTATGGAGCTTGTAGTGGCTCTTGATCCAGACTGGGGTGGAACTGCAGCCGCAGAGATCTGCCGGATCGCAGATCATCCCGATACGGCAGAGTTTGTAGATGAGGCGTGCGGCGACGGTGTTGTTGGCCTGGACGATATTGTCGTTGTCGACATGGCCGTTCATCGGATAGGCCGAACCGCCGCTGCCGATGCACCAGGGCATGAAATCGAGAGGCATGCCGAGGTTGGTGGCGGTGGCATCGGCCATGCAGGACAATTGCATGGCCTTGTTGGCGAAGAGTGCCGCTTCCGGATGGATGAGAATTGACAGTTCGTCGTCTTGCCACATCGAATCATATTCACTCCACCACGCCCCGTAATCGTCGCGGGAGCAGGACCCTTCCATCAGGGGCAACAGAAAGGCATGGCCTTGGGCGAAGGTCGACTCGTTGGCGATCTCCACCGCGTCCGAACTCTTGTTCTTGCCCCCGAGCTTGTCGAGAGACGATTCTCCGACGAACTCTCCCTGTTTGGCCGAATAGTTGGCGACCGAGACGGTATCGGCGAGCATGAACGGCTCCCAATAGCTGATGATGGTGCCCTCTTCGACGAACACCGGTGGGGGCCTGGGACAGAAACAAACCCCCTCGACGCGATAGTCGATCTCGTCGTAAT
>JANJUM010000078.1 GCA_024710585.1 Desulforhopalus sp. | reverse complement strand
GGGCGGCCCGGCTTGGCGATGGTGAAGGAGAAGGCGACGCCGCGGATGCCATCGGACTCCACCCAGACCTGGCCGCCATGGAGGCTGACCAGGTCGCGGACGATGGCCAGGCCGAGGCCGGTGCCCTCGATCTTGCTGTCGGCGCAGGTGCGCTTGTAGCGCTGGAAGATGAGGCGGCAGTCCTCGGGGGCGATGGGCTTGCCGTCGTTGATGACGCGCACCGTGTGGAAGCGGGCCTCTTCCTTGTGGCTGATGATGACATGGCGCAGCTCGTCGCCGCCGTACTTGAGGGCGTTATCCACCAGGTTGCGCAGGATGCGCAGGATGACCATGCGGTCGGCCTCGAGGGTTACCGGCTCCCTCGGCTGCGTCCAGTGGACGCCGCGCTCGCGCAGGCGGTGTTCGTTCTCGCTGCGCACCGTGCCGCAAACCTCGGCCAGATCGAGCGGTTCCCGCTCCAGGGGCTGCTCTTTGGAAGAAATATAGGTGTTGATCTGCTCGATGAGCTGGCTGACCTGCCGTGCCGAGATCTCGATCTGCTGGCAGAACTGGCGGCTCTTGTCGTCCATCTCCGCCGCCTGGCGGCGGTTGAGCAGCCGGGCCAGCGATTCGATGGCGATCACCGGGTTTTTCAGGTCGTGGGCCACCGAATAGGCGAACAGCTGGATCTTCTCGCTCTGCTCCTGAAGCAGCGCCTCGGCTGCCAGGCGGCGGGCCATGCGCTGCCGGTTGCGGGCGAAGCTGAGGCAGATGATGAACATGCCCGAGACCCAGAAGAAGAGGTGGGTGGCGTAGAGGGTGGTAAGGGATTGGAACTCCATGGCGCGGAAGGAGGCCATCGGCATGATGATGCCGATGCCGCCTAAAAGGTCCCCGTCGGCGAGGTTCTGCTGGCCGTGGCAGTCGCGGCAGCCGTCTTTGAAATGCAGCGGCTTCATCAGGCGGAAGACCTCGCCGTCCTCGGCCTCGGTGAGCAGGCTCGCCTCGCCCCGGCCCTGGGTGAAGGCTTCGAGGGCGGCGCGCTCCCAGGGGTCCGGGGCGTGGGCGGGGTCGAGCGGCGCCAGGCTGCTTACCTGCCCGGCATAGCGGTACAGCTCGCCATAGCGCTGGTCAATCTGTCGCAGGATGGACTCGGGGGTGAGCAGCCGCAGCCGGCTGCCGTCGGCAAGGGTCACCTCGGGGCGGAAGGTGCCGTCGAGATGGGGGTTGGGCGGGGTGTCGTCGCCGTTTGCCACGTAGACGCCGCCATGGTCGGCCGCCCAGTAGCGTATGGCCAGCTCGCGGTCGAGCAGCAGGCGCGCCTCGCGCTCCACCAGTTCCCCGGTCCGTTCCTCGACTTGCCTGATGTTCCAGGAGGTGGCGAGCAGGCAGGCTATCGTCCAGCTCAGCGCATAGATGATGCAGTTGCGCAGGAGGATGGTCTGTTCCCTGTTTTTGCTCGGCGGTTCTTTCATCGCGGCTCCGCTGGCGTGGTGGGGAGAGGGGCGGGGCAAGCCCGATCGCAGGTTGTCCTCTTCCCCAGGTGGCGCCTCATCCGCCACCCTGCCAAAGATGTGCGTATGTCGATTATTTTCCGATTTTTATGCCGCAAGAGCAAGCATAAAATGGGCCTTCAGGGCGAATCGGGATGGCGCGGCCGCAGCCGATGGCCAAACGGCTCGCGCGATAACAGCTCAGCCCGTGGCCGGGAAGAGATCCCCCGGTGCGGTCTGTTATCGCCCTCAGGCGGGTTCGGGACGGCTGTGGACGATGAGGATATTGCTCGGCAAATCCTCGAGGATGAACTCGAGGTCGTGGGTGAAGATGCGGTCCATGAGGCGGTAGGGCTCATCCGGGGAGTGGATGACCAGGAGATCGGCCTGGTTCTCCTCGGCATACTTGCGGATGGTGAAGCCGGGCCGGCCGGAGATGGCGGCGGTGTGGATGGTGCGGCCGGGGGTTCCGTGCTGCTCGGCGAGGTGCTGCAGCTTGTCGCGCTCGGCGAGCAGCTGCTGTTCGCTCTGGTCCTTGCCGTCCGCGCCATTGCCGGGCGCACCTGCCTGCCCGTTGGGGTCGAGCTCGCGCACGAAGCGGACCTGCCCCGCCTTGACGGCGCCGGCGAAGTAGAGGGCGGTGGCGATGGTCGCCGGGGTCTTGGGGTGGTCGACGCAATCGACCACCAGGCTGCGGAAGCGGGTGGCGCTGAGGCGCGGCTCGCAGAGCAGCAGCAGCGAGCACTTGGCACGGCGGCACAGGCCGCGGGCAACGGAGCCGAGGTAGTGGCGCAGGACGTTCTCGCGGCGGCGGGCGCCGAGGATGAGGAGGTCGACGACGTGCCTCTTGCAGGTCTCGAGCAGAGTGGCCACCGGCTCGCCGCTGCCCCAGATCACCTTGGCCTCGCGGTCGATGCCGAGGTTGGCGCAGAGCTCCATCAGGGCGGCTTCCTTCTCGGCGGTATGCGGGCCGACATGGATGAGCAGGAGACGGGCCTTGAAGGTGTCGGCGAGTTCCTTGGCTTCGGTCAGCACCGCCTCGAGCTTGGGCGAGAAGGCCACGCCGGCGGCAATGGTTTCGAATGGGTAAGCGGGGCGTCCTTTCAGTCTGCTATGGTCCATCATGGCCTCGGCGGTTGGGGTTGCCCCGGCAGGGAGGTGGCGGCATATGCCGTGTTGTCGGTGGTGGCGTCGGCCGTCGCCTGCCGCCGCCGGGTGACGGTCTCGAGAAATACCCCGCAGATGAAGAGGAGAAGCAAGGGGAAGCTGACATGCATGACCCTGGCGATCTCCGAGTAGGAGGTGATGACCAGCAGGGTCATGACGGCGGTGATGCCCATTACCCCGGTGAGCGCGGCGACGCTGAACACGGTCAGCAGAGGGAGCCGCCGCTTCTTCCAGGCGCTCGACAGGTTATAGAGGAGCAGCGCCACGGCGGCCAGGGACAGCCAGGGGGTGATCACCTGGTACACGCGGCCCAGCTGGTCGAGGATGCGCATCTTCTCGCGGTTCAAGTGGGTGAAATAGTAGGGGTAGACATCTTCCCCGCCCCGCTTGCTGCTGAGCAGCTTCTCCCCGGTGACGTCGGTGAAGATCTTCATGACATCTTTGGGAACCAGGTTGCGGAAGTTGTCGGCCATGCCGTTGAAGCCATCGAAGGTCAGCGTCTTGTGGAGTACCGAAACGACCGTGGGCAACACCAGGGCGTTGTATTCCGGGCGCCATGGCGGCACCAGGGCGGAAGAGAAGCTGCGGCACTGCAGGGTGCCGCTGTCGCAGGCGAGGGAGATCTCCTTGCCCATGCGGCGGTAGAAGTCGAGGGCTTTCGCGCCGGACTGGTGATAGCCGGCGGCGGCCACCGCGTCGCGGAAGGCCCAGATGAAGAAGGCGGCGGGAATGTCGCTGTCTCCGGACAGGCTCTGCCAGCCCTGCCCCACCGGGCCGTCGAGGTGCTCCTTGATCTCGCGGAAGGTCGGGCTGGCCGCGTAGGCCTTGAAACGTGCCTCGCGGGCCACGGGGATGAAGCGCCGATCCTCGCTGCTGATGATGCGCAGCAGGCCACCATAGGCCGATTCGAACTCCGGGGTGACGATCTCGATCACCGCCGGCACGCCGTAATAGACCTTGTTGACGAAGCGCACCAGCTGCACCGTGCCGACGAGCAGCGCCAGCGGGATGACGGAGAGGAGGAGCGGCCGCCCCCAGCGGCGCAGGGGGCTGGTCCCACGGGCGGTGAAGAAGATGAAGGCCAGCCCCATGGCCAGCGAAGGCATGAGGAAGATGGACTCGCCGCGGGTGACCCAGAAGATCGACACGGCCACGCCGAAGGCGCAGGACCAGGCCAGGGCCTGGCGCAGCGGGCCGAAGGCGCGGATGGCCAGGCCGAGCAGCAGGCTCATCACCGTCAGCGCCAGCGGGGCGTAGATCGACAGCTGGAAGATGCGGCCGATCGCCGGGTAGTTGTAGGAGCCGGGGTTGAGGAGGAGCAGGATGTAGCAGGCCAGCAGGGCACCGCGATGGCTGGCCAGCGGCCGCACGGCGACGATGAACAGCCAGCAGGAGAGCACGTAGAAGAGGTGGATGGAAAAGAGCAGCGGCAGCGACAGCCACTGGCTGATGGCGATGAACAGCGGGAAGAAGGGTTCCTTGATCAGGGTCAGCTGGTTGTAGTCGCCGAGCCAGTTGCCGTTGAGAATGTTCTCGGCGAGGCGGATGAAGAGCAGGTCGTCATGGGGGGTGAAGCTGGCCATGACGAGGTGGGCGCGAACCAGCCACAGCTTGAGCAGGGCGAGAACGAAGCAGAGAGAGGTGAAGGTTGCGGGGGAGATATCCTTGCTATGTGACGTTGACACGGGCGATTTCCTGGGGTGAGGGCGGACAGCCGGCGCGAAGCGGCCGGGTCGCCAAGGGAGGGGTTGCTTTTCGGCACAGAGACTATCCCGTTCGCCCATGGGAGACAAGGGAATTCTCCC
>JANJUM010000015.1 GCA_024710585.1 Desulforhopalus sp. | reverse complement strand
CGCCTGCACCTTCTTCGCCGCGGTCAGCGGCTCCTCGGCGGCGACCACCGCCACGGTCGGCAAGATCACCGTGCCGGAACTCGACAAGCGCGGCTACAACCGCAGCCTCTCGGTGGGCTCGCTGGCCGGCGCCGGCACCCTCGGCTTTCTCATCCCGCCGAGCATGATGATGCTCGTCTACGGCATCATCGGCGATGTCAGCATCGGCAAGCTGTTCATCGCCGGCGTCATTCCCGGCCTGCTGCTCGCCGGAGTGTTCAGCCTCTATATCGTCCTCGCCTGCGTCATCCGCCCCAAGATGGCGCCGTCGGATCGCGAGCGCCACACCTGGGCGGAGCGGTTGGCCGCCGTCCCCGAGATCCTCCCGGTGGTGGTGCTGATCCTCGTCGTCCTCGGCAGCCTCTACAGCGGCTGGGCCACCCCCACCGAAGCCGGGGTGGTCGGCGTGCTCGGCTCCCTGGCCTTCGCCGCCCTGACCAGGAGCCTCGACTGGGACGTCTTCCGCGCCAGCCTTCTCGGGGCGGTCAAGACCACGGCGATGATCATGCTCATCGTCCTCGGCGCCTCCTACCTCTCGGTGGTGGTGGGCTATCTCGGCATCACCCGCAAGCTCACCATGTTCGTCACCGAGATGGGGCTGTCGCCCTACATGCTCATCGTCATCCTCAGCATCCTCTATATCATCCTCGGCTGCCTGGTGGACGGCTTCTCGATGATCGTCATGACCACCCCCATCGTCCTGCCGCTGGTCACCGCCGCCGGCTTCGACACGGTATGGTTCGGCATCTACCTGGTGTTGATGATCGAACTGGCGCAGATCACTCCGCCGGTGGGCTTCAACCTCTTCGTCATCAGTTCGCTCAACAACGACGATGTGCTCAAGATCGCCCGCGACGCCTTTCCCTTCTTCCTGCTCATGGCCATGACCACCGCGGCGATCACCGTCTTCCCGCAGATCGTCCTTTTCCTCCCCAACCTCATGAAATAGGAGCCTCCCGTGAACGCAGCGCCTTCCGCAAAGGTTTCGATCGATCTCAACTGCGACATGGGGGAGAGCTTCGGCGCCTACACCCTCGGCATGGACGGGGAGATCATCGCCCATATCTCCTCGGCCAATATCGCCTGCGGTTTCCACGCCGGCGACCCCCTGGTGATGAGCCGCACCGTCCTTTTGGCGCGGCAGCACGGGGTGGCGGCGGGGGCCCACCCCGGCTACCCCGACCTGCAGGGCTTCGGCCGCCGCACCATGGACTGCACCGCCGCCGAGCTCGAGGCGTCGGTGCGCTACCAGGTGGGGGCGCTCTACGCCTTCTGCCAGGAACACGGCGTGCCCCTCTGCCACGTCAAGCCCCATGGCGCCCTCTATAACAGCCTGGTCGGCAACGACACCCTCACCAGGGCGGTGGCCCGGGCCATCGCCTCCTTCGACCGCGGCCTGTTCATGGTCGCCCTGGCCGGCGGCTACGGCGAGCGGGCACGGGCCATCGGCCGCGAAGAGGGGATCGAGACCCTGCTCGAGGCCTTCCCCGACCGCGCCTACACCCCCCAGGGGACCCTGCAGTCGCGGCGTCTGCCCGGCGCGGTCATCCACGACGCCACCGAGGCGGCGAGGCGGGCGGTGCGCATGGCCGTGGAAGGGGTGGTGGAGGCGGTGGACGGCAGCCTCGTCGAACTGCGCGCCGACACCCTCTGCGTGCACGGTGACAACCCCAACGGCGTCGCCCTGGCGGCGGAGATCCGGCGGCGCCTCGAAGAGGCCGGGGTGACGGTGACCGCCCGCAAAAGGCCCGAGATCGGCTAAGGGGAGGAGCGATGGCGACGGAATTCATCGCCAGCGGCGAGCGCTGCCTGCTGGCCGTCTATGGCCGAGGCATCGACGAACAGGTCAACGAGCGGGTGCACCGCATGGCGGCGCTGCTGCGCCGCCATGGCAACCCGGCGATCGAGGCGGTGGTCGGCTCCTACTGCACCCTGGCGGTGCACTACAACCCCCTCCGCAGCGGCTTCGCCGAGGTGGCCGCCCTGCTCACCGACCTCGAGAAGGAGCTGGTGACGACGACCGCCGCGCCGGCCAGGACGGTGGATATCCCTGTCTGCTACGGCGGGGCGTTCGGCCCCGACCTGGACTTCGTCGCCAGCCACTGCCGGATGAGCGAGGAACAGGTCATCGCCTGCCACAGTAAGCCCGCCTACCGCATCTACACCATCGGCTTCGCCCCCGGCTTCTGCTATCTCGGCGGCCTCGACGAGGGGCTGCACACCCCGCGGCTGGAGTCGCCGCGGCAGAAGGTGGCGGCCGGCTCGGTGGGCATCGCCGGCAACCAGACCGGCGTCTATCCCCTGGACAGCCCGGGCGGCTGGCGCCTCATCGGCCGCACCCCCCTGCGCCTCTTCGCCCCGGAACGGCAGCAGCCGCTGCTCTACGAAGCCGGCGACCTGATCCGCTTCCGGCCGATCTCGGAGAGCGAATATCTCACCCTTGCCGAGGAGGAGCGCCGATGAGCGACGCCCTGCGCATCATCTCCCCCGGCCCCTGCACGACGGTGCAGGATCTCGGCCGCTTCCACGCCATGCACCTCGGGGTGCCGGTTTCCGGGGTCATGGACGACTACGCGGCGACCTTCGCCAACCGCCTGGTCGGCAACGACCCCGGCGCCGCGGTGCTCGAGATGACCCTGGCCGGCGCCAGCTTCACCGCCCTGGCGGCCTGCGACATCGCCATCACCGGCGCCGCCATGGGCCCACGCCTGAACGGCCGGCCGGTGGAGCAGTGGGTGTCGCTGCCTCTCGCCCCGGGCGACGTCGTCGAGATGGGCGGCGCCGAGAACGGCTGCCGCGCCTATCTGGCCATCGGCGGCGGCTTCGACGTTGCCCCGCTCCTCGGCAGCCGCTCCACCTATCTCGGAGGCAAGTGTGGCGGCTTCCAGGGCCGCATGCTCGCCGCGGGCGACGTCCTGCGCCGCCTGGAGGCGCCGCTGCTGCCCCGGCCAAAGCGCCTGCCCTGGTACCCCATCTACCCGGAGACGATCGTCGTCGAGGCCATCCCCGGGCCGCACCACCCATACTTCGGCGCCGCCCTGGAGGGGTTCTTCTCCACCGTCTTCACCGTCTCCGCTCAGTGCAACCGCATGGGTATCCGCCTCGATGGCGGGAAGGTACAGCGCGACCCCGGCGCCCCCGAGAGCATCCTCTCCGAGCCGGTGGTGCCCGGCAACGTGCAGATCCCCGCCGGCGGCCAGCCGATAATCCTCCTCAAGGAGCAGACCGTCGGCGGCTATACCGCCATCGCCACGGTCATTTCAAGCGACCTGTGGCGTCTCGGCCAGGCCAAGCCGGGCGATCGCCTGCGCTTTTCCCGGGTCGACGTCGACAGCGGCCAGCGCCTGCTGCGCCAGTGGGTGGAATTTCTGGCGACGCCGCTCCCTTGCTGAGAGGGCACCTCGCCCGTCCTCCGCACGACTTACCTGCCCACGTCGCCCAGTCGTTGTCAGGGCTGACCGCCCATCGCCACCCGGCGGTGGGCTTACTCCTCAACGAGAACCCCTTCCTTGACGCCCTGGCGGTCGATGGTGGTGATCACCGTCTCCCCGGCGGCCAGGCCCTGGCGGATTTCGGTGAACTGCCAGTTGCCGAGGCCGGCGACCACCGGGCGGCGGGAGAGGCGGCGTGTCTTGTCGTCGACCACGTAGACGTAGCCGTCGCGATGCAGGGCCTCGCTCCGCACCCGCACCACCCCGGCGCTGCGCGCCACGACGATCTCCACGTCGGCGCTGTAGCCGACGAGCAGGCGCACATCGTCGGCCACCTCCTCGAGATCGACCTCCACCTCCACGGTGCGCGCCTGCTTGGCCAGTTCAAGGACATAGGGGGAAACGGCCCGTGTCTTGCCGGCGAAGACCCGCTTGGGGAAGGCGTCGAGGGTGATGCGCGCCTCCATTCCCGGACGGATCTGGGCGGCGTCGATCTCGTCGATGGGGGCGGCGACATAGAGGGAGTCGAGATTGATAAGATCGACCACCGGCAAGGTGGCGATGCCCGGCGGCGACGGGGTGATGTACTCGCCGATCTCGCCGTTGACCTCGGCGACAATGCCGGCGAAGGGGGCGGAGATGACCGTGCGCTCTACCATCGCCCGCGCCGCCGCGACCCGCGCCAGGGCTGCCTCGTGCTGGGCGCGCGCCCCCAGGCAGGCCGCCTTCTTGGCGGCGGCGGTAGCCACCGCCTCGTCATAGCTCGACTCGGAAGTGGAGCGGTTTTTGTGCAGTTCGCTCTGGCGTCGCCCCTGGCGTTCGCTGTACTCGGCCAGCAGGCAGGCCTCGCGGGCGGTGGCCTCGGCCACCCGGACCTGGGCCAGGGCGAGGTCGACATCGGCCTGCAGGTCGCCGTTCCACAGGGAGAGCAGCACCTGCCCGGCCTCCACCGTGTCGCCACGGCGCACCGCCAGGAGAGCGATGCGCCCGCCCATGGCCGGGGCCAGCTCGGCGCGGCGGCGGGCCTTGACCGAGCCGGCCCGGGTATTGGCGACGGTAGCCTCGACCAGGCCGACCTCGGCTTTGGCCATGGTTACCTTGACCGCCTCTTCGCGGCCGAAATGGCGGTATGCGAAAAACGCGCCGCACAAGGCCACGACAAGCAAGAGCAGCAACAGGCGTTTCATCATCTCCCCCCGCCGATTCCGGCGATTCCCTCACCCAGCTTGCGGAAAAAACCTTTGTCCCCTTCCTGGCCATAGGGTACCATACCTGTGCTCCGGCCACCGCGACTATTTCCGCCGCGGCGGCGGAAGCGTTCCGCTCCGCTGGCCGCCAGGCTCCGCCACGACGAGGAGGACAACGATGAGTGACTGTATCTTCTGCAAGATCATCGCCGGGGACATCCCCGCCAAGAAACTCTACGAGGACGACGAGGTGATGGCCTTCTGGGACATCGCCCCCCAGGCGCCGGTCCATTTCCTGGTCATTCCCAAGAAGCACCTCGCCGCCCCGGTCGATGTCGAGGAGGTCGACGACCGTGTCATCGGCAAGCTCATCCGCATCGGCGCGCAGCTGGCCAAGGAGAACGGCGTCGGCGACGGCTTCCGGGTCATCTTCAACAACGGCAAGAAGGCCGGCCAGGAGGTCTTCCACATCCACATGCACATCCTCGGAGGACGCGAGCGGCCCTGGCCGCTGTGATCCGCGACAAGGCCAGGAGAAGCCATGAACGACCTCGCGGCAGGGTTCGCCGCCCTCCTCCCGGCCATGTCGCCGCTCCTCATCCTGCTCCTTCTCGGCGCCCTGCCCCTGCTCGCCCTCGTCGCCGCGGCACTGGCCGGCCTGCTCGTTCACCAGCGCGGCCGCCGGCGGCGGGTGGAGAGGGAGTTGCTCCTCGCCCAGCGGCGCTGCCGCGAGCAGGAGATCCGCGCCGCCCGGCTGATCACCCTCCTCAAGAACGACCGCCGCCACGGGGCCGAGAAGCTGCGCCTCCTCGAAGACGCCCGTGACGAGATCTCCCTGCGTTTCGCCAAGCTGGCCCAGCAGACCCTCGAAGAAAAGAGCGTCCTGCTCAGCGACCTCAACCGCGACCGCATCGGCGCCATGCTCGAGCCGCTGCACCGACAGCTCGTCCTCTTCAAGCAGGAACTCAACGAGCTGGCCAGGGAGGACAGCCGTGAGCGCCAGTCGCTGAAGAGCGAGATCCTCCAGCTGCGCGACCTCAACCAGCAACTGAGCCACGAGGCACTCAACCTCACCCGGGCCCTGAAGAGCGACAACAAGCTCCAGGGCAACTGGGGCGAGCTGGTGCTGAGCCGGGTGCTGGAGCGCTCCGGCCTGCGCCTCGGCCACGAATACCACACCCAGGAAAGCTACCGTGACGACGGCCACCGCCTGCAGCGGCCGGACGTCATCATCCACCTGCCGGAGGGCCGCGAGGTCATCGTCGACGCCAAGGTCTCGCTGGTGGCCTGGGAGCGCTATGCCAACGGCGAAGACGAGGCCGAGCGGGCCGAGCAGCTGCGCCAGCTGACCCGCGCCATCCGCGACCATGTCAGCGGCCTCGCCGCCAAGAATTACCCCAGGCTCTCCGGCCTCAATTCGCTGGATTTCGTCCTCATGTTCCTGCCCATCGAGGCGGCCTTCGCCGCCGTCGCCGAGGCCGACCAGGGGTTGATCGGCGACGCCCTGGCGGCCGGAGTGATCGTCGTCACCCCGACCACCCTGCTGGCCACCTTGAAAACCATCGAGAACCTGTGGAAGTACGAGCGGCAAAACCGCAACGCCATGGAGATCGCCCGACGCGCCGGGCAGATGTACGACAAGTTCTGCCTCTTCGCCCTCGAACTGGAAAAACTCGGCAAGCAACTCGCCACCTGCAGCGCCACCTACGACGCGGCACTCGCTAAACTCAGCCAGGGAAGGGGCAACCTGATCAGCCAG
>JANJUM010000006.1 GCA_024710585.1 Desulforhopalus sp. | reverse complement strand
TGAAGACCAGCGGCGAAAAGAGCGCGAAGACCTGGACGAAGAGGGAGGCGAGGAGGCAGTCGCGGAGGATGGCGCGGTACTTGCCGGCGGCTCCCAGGAACCACGAGAAGCCGAAGGGCGTTCTGGCCGCGGCCATGTCGCTTCCGGCCCTGAGGATGACGAGGGTGCCCGAGAGGCGCTCGCCTAAGAGGGCGATGTCGAGCCACTGCCCCCGGCTGCCGTCGCTGTCGTGGAAGAGCGCCGTCCGCCCTTGCGCGTCGAGGCGGGCGACGACGGCGAATTGACCGTCGTTGAGCAGGGCGATGAGGGGGAAGTGGGCCGGCTCGACGGCGCCGAGGTCCTTGCGTATCACCTTGGCCTTGACGCCGAGTTCGCCGCAGATACGGGCAAGCTGCAGCGGAGTCAGGCTCTGCTTGGTCGAGGCGAAGCGGTTGCGCAGCTGTTCGGGGTCGAGGGGGTTGCCGTGGAGCTTGCAGATGATGGCGGCTGCGAGCAGGCCGCTGTGGTGGTTGGTGGTTTCCATAGTCTTTTGCGCCGGTTGGGGTTGTGGTGATGGCGAATGGCTCCGCCGAGTCTGTCGAGGCGCATAGGATACCAGCCGCATCTTGCAATTTTCTGACGGGACGAGTGAAAATCGTCATGATCGTGAAAAAAATATTTATTTTTTTGTCGTCGAGATCGTGATGTTCGAAAACATCATGTGTTTGTCGCGCCTATAGCTTTCATGTACCGATAAATCCAATTATAATTCAACTATCTATTTTATTATACGGGTATAAGTAATTTTCAGTCGATAGAGGTATCTTTGAAATAAGTCTGCCAATGACGTCTCTGTAAACTACAAAAATTTGTGTTTACGAAAGATATCTGACACGTTGAAGGCGCTTTATTTTCCCTATTCCCTGGCTGTCCAGGGCATTCGTTCCGGGGGGCGGTCGTCGCGGGGATGGGGGCAGGCGGGTCTGTGATGGATGGCCCTTATCGGGCAGGCTGGCCAGGGGGTGGTGGAGGGCAGGGAAGTGTCAGGGCCCTGGAGGGCCTGGGGCGGCACCAGGCTTCCCAGGCCCTGGCGGCTGTCTCACGCCTGCATGCCCCGCCATGGCCTGTCGCCACGGCGGGGGAGACTCGCGTGTTTCAGCGATGCACGCCGCCGGGGACCATGGCGGTGAGCAGCATGAAGCAGTGGGTGAAGCGGCCGGATTCGGGGATGAAGCAGAGGACCTTGTCGCCGTGGCGCAGGCGTCCCGAGGCGAGGAGCGCCTCCATCATCAGGTAGATCGAGGCGCTGCCGATATTGCCGACGGTGGGGAGGTTGGTGAACCACTTCTCGTAGGGGATCGCGAAGCCGGCTTCCTTCATCCCCTGGTAGAAGCGGTCGCGGAAATAGTCCGAGGAGTAGTGCGGCAGATACCACTGGACGTCCTCCGGCCGCAGGCCGCGCTTCTCGGCCACCGCCGGCAGGGTGTCGGCCATGGCGGTGCTGACGATATAGCGGTCGAGCAGCTTGACGTCCTGGCGCACGGCGAAGAGGTTGTCCGCCGCCGCCTCGGCTACCTTGGCGCGGTCGCGCCAGCCGCGCATGGTGCCATCCTCGAGCTTGCGGCCGCCGGCGTACATGCAGGTCGCCAGTTCCCCGGCATAGCAGCGGTTCTCGATCCACTCCAGCCGGTAGCAGGGCCGCTCGGGGTTGGCCTGGGAGGAGAGATAGGCGGCCCCGGCCCCGTCGGAGAGCATCCAGCGCAGGAAATCGGCGTCGAAGCCGAGGATCGGGCTCTTGTGCAGGTCGGCCTCGGGCTGCGGCGGGCAGCTGAAAAACCCGGCCCTCATATAGGACGAGGCCAGCTCCGAGCCGGTGGCCACGGCATTGGCCACCGTGCCGGAGAGGACGTTCATCGCCGCGTAGTTGAGAGCGGTGACCCCGGCGACGCAGATGCCGGCGGTGGTCACCACGTCGCAGGGCGGCAGGCCCAGCTCCCCGGCGACCATCACCCCGTGGCCGGGCATGAGCAGGTCGGGGCTGGCGGTGCCGCAGCACAGGCACTCGATGTGCGAGGGGTTGAAGCCGTTGAGGGGTCGCAGACGGCGCACCGCTTCCGCGGTGAGCTGCGCGTTGTTGTGAGTCTGGGCGCCGGTATCCGGGTCGAGGGCATAGTGCCGGGTGAGGATCTTGTTGTTGGCGAGAATGCGTCGCCGCGTGCGTGAGGGCAGGTCGCCGACGCGGCCGAGGACCTCCTCGATATGGTCGTTGTCCACCGGGGCGTTGGGCAAAAAGGAGGCGAGGGCGTTGATGTAGATCTCCATGGGGGCCATTGTCAGGTGTTGGGGTTGATGTGCTGGTGAAGGTGCTTCATCAGGGCGGCGTAGCGGCTGTAGAACTCACTCTGCGGCAGGGCCGTCGGCAGCACCGCGTTGGAGAAGGTGTAGTAGTCGAGGTCGGTGATGGTCAGTTCGCCGTGGCGCTGGCGGTAGAGGGGTGTGCCCGGCAGCGGGGTGAGGATCGAGGGGATCGGCAGGTCGATGGGGAAGAAGTCGAGAAACTGCTCGAGGCGGTCGAAGTCTTCGTGGCGGTAGTCGGGGGCGATGATGAAGTCGCCGATGACGCGGATGCCGAGCCCCTTGAGGATATGGCGGGCGGCGAGGTTCTGGTCGAGGGCGCTGCGCTTGTCCAGCGCCGCCAGGCGAAGGTCGTCGATCTCCTCGAAGCCGATGACGGCGGCGGCCAGGCCGGCCTGGCGCCACAGCGCGATCAGTTCCGGGTCGTTGACGATGGTGTCGGCGCGCACGTCGGCGACGAATTTCTTGCCGAGATCGAGGGCGATGAGCCGCTCGGCGAGGCGCCGGGCCGCCTCGCGGTCGCCGAAGGTATTGGCGTCGACGAAGCGGATGAGGGGGATGTCGCCGAGCAGGCCGATATCGCGGACGATGGCCTCGACCCCATGGCACAGGTAGCGGCCGCCGGTGAGCGAGGGGATGGCGCAGAAGGAACAGCGATGGGTGCAGCCGAAGGCGGTGGCGACGAAGCCGACCTTGCCGCCGACGCCGCTCATCACGTAGCGGTGGCGGTGCTGCGCCACCAGATCGTAGCGCGGTGCCTGACTATCGACCAGGTCCTCGACGCTGTAGCTGCGTGGCTGCGGCTCCCTGGGGCCATCCGGGCGCACCGCCAGCACCCCGGGGATGTCGGGCTGGCGCCCGGCGGCGAGGTCCTCGACCAGCAGGCTGAAGCTCAGCTTGGCGAGGCCGACCACCACGTAATCGATGGCCGGGCGATGGAAATAGCCGGGGTCGAGGGAGGCGTGGTGGCCACCGACGACGATCACCGGGCCGCGGCCGCCATGGGCCTCCCTGAGGCGCTCCGCCAGGGAGATCACCGTGTTGGCCTCGCAGGTGACCGCGGTGAAGCCGACGATATCGGCGGTCGGCCCCCCGGCGATCAACGCCGCCTCCGCCTCCGGGTCGGCCTTGAGGTCGACAATCGACACCTCGTGGCCGCCAAGGTTGCCGGCCAGGGTCTCCAGGGCCAGCGGCTCGCCGCGGAAGATCATCTTCAGGGAGGTGATGCCGTACTCCTCTTCGGGGATGGAGCGGCCGCAGTTGGGGGGATTGACGAGAACGATGCGCATGTCTTCACGGGGAGGTTGAGTTGAAAGG
>JANJUM010000267.1 GCA_024710585.1 Desulforhopalus sp. | reverse complement strand
CTGATGGCGCTCTTGAAGTCCGCGCAATCGACGAGAATCGACAGGGTCTCGACGGAAAGGTCGCGGTAGGCTTCGGCCCGCTTCTTCTCACTGATGTCGCTGTCGCTGCCCCGGTACCCGATAAGGCTGCCGTCGGGGCGCAGCCGCGGGATGCCCTGGGTGAGCAGCAGGACCCTGTTGCCAGCCTTGCTGAGGGCGGCGTTCTCCAGGTTGATGAAGGGTTCGCGGCGATCGAAGACGGCAAAGGCGGCCTCCTTGAACTGCGTGCGCCCTTCCTCGGGATGGAGGTCGTAGAAATGCAGCTTGCCGACGACCTCCTCGGGGCGATAGCCGAGAACCGTCTCCACCCCCTTGCTGACATAGGTGTAGAGGCCCTGGGCATCGACCTCCCACAGCATGATGTTGCACTGCTCGGCGATCTGGTTGAAGAGGTCGTTGCCGCTGCGCAGTTCCTCTTCGGTGCGTCTGCAGGCGTCGAGGGTGCTGTGCAGCTGCGAGGAGCGGCGGGCGAAGCCGGCAATGATCCCGGCGAGACTGTGACAGAAGCGCCTGGCCTCGGCAAGGGAGGACTCATCCTGGCCCGACGCCAGGGAGCAGCGCTGGCCCGCCGTTGCCGGGGCGGCGTCGCTGTTTCCGTCACCTGCGCCGCAGTGCTCCTTATTCGGGGCAGCGCCAGGCTGGCAGACGAAAACATTGCCGATATGCCGACCGTCGACGCGAATCGGCGCCGTCAGCTCGCAGCCACGCGGCAGACGGCGCCGAGCTTCGCCGTTCCCCTCTGTGGCCTCGGTTGTGGAGTCCCGCTGCCAGCCGGCGCCGACGAGGATCGTGCCGTCGACCTCGGCAATGGCGCTGCCGATGCCGGTGAGGCGAAACACGCTCTCCATCATCCCGCGCAGTGACTCGGGATCGAAAACATCGGCCAATGCGAAGGGATGCGCCATGGTGGCCGCCGCGCCGATGGGCCTGAGGTATCCTCCTGCTGCCATTTCCTGCTCCTTGCTTACGGAAACTGTCTCCCCCCGGCCTCCTGCACTGTATCACGTTTTCCGTTTGAGGTCTCGCAACAGTTTGGCCAGCTCCTTTCTCAACAGGGGCTTGGCGAGGAACCCGCGGATGCCGTAACGTTTCGCCGAGGCCTCGTCGACGAGGGAACTGTAACCGGTGCAGAGAATGATCGGCAGCTCGGGCCGCAGGCGCAGGACGTTGCGGGCCAGGTCGAGGCCGGTCATCACCGGCATGGTCTGGTCGGAGATGAGGACGTCGAAGGCGCTCGGCCGCTGCTGGAAGAGGGTCAGCGCCTTGAGGCTGTCGGTGCAGGTGGTCACATGGTAGCCGAGGCGTTCGAGCATCGTCTTGCCGAGCTGGGCGAGCATCGGCTCGTCGTCGACGAAGAGGACATGCTCCTTGCCGGTGGGGATGTCGCCCACCTCGGCTGGCTGCGTCGGCTGCGCCGCCTCGATGGCAGGCAGGTGGACATGGAAGGTGGCCCCTTTGCCGACAGTGCTCGCGCAGCTGACGAAGCCGCCCAGGGCAGTGGCGGTGCCGTGGACGATGGCCAGCCCCAGGCCGGTGCCCCGGCCCATTTCCTTGGTGGTAAAGTAGGGGTCGAAGATCCGCTCGAAGATTTCCGGGGCGATTCCCGGGCCGGTATCGGCGACGGTGAGCACCACGAAGCTGCCGGGTTTGACGGCGGGGTGCTGGACCAGGTCGGCGGCGATCAGCTCCCGGTTGCCAAGGGCGATGGTCAAGGTGCCGCCCTGGTGCTCCATGGCGTGGTAGGCGTTGGTGCAGAGGTTCATCACCAGCTGGTGGATCTGTGACGGGTCGGCCACCACATTACGGCAGCTCTCCTCGAAATGCTGGTTGATGGTGATCGTCGAGGGCAGGCTCGGGCGCAGCAGCTTGATGGTCTCCTTGACCACCAGCGCCGGATTGAGGGGCACCGGGTCGGTGATCGACTGCCGGCTGAAGGCGAGTATCTGTTTGACCAGATCGGCGGCGCGGTGCGCCCCTTCCAGCACGCGGTCGAGGTCTTCGGCCACCATCGGGCTGTCGGCGCTGTCCTCCCGGGCGAGCTCGGCATAACCGATGATGGCGCTGAGGATATTGTTGAAATCGTGGGCGATGCCCCCGGCCAGGGTGCCGATGGCCTCCATCTTCTGCGCCTGCTGCAGCTGACTGGCGAGGACCTTCTTTTCCTCCTCGATGCGCTTCTGGCCTGAGATATCGTGGATGATGGAATGCAGGCAGAGTTTGCCGCGGATATCGATGCTGCTGCTGTAGACCGCGACGTCCTTGACCGTGCCATCGGCAGTGCGGTGGTTGAACTCGAAATAGATACGTTTCTGGCTGACCGCCTTGTCCATCTCCTCGCGAATCAGTTCCGGGGGCAGGGTGTTGATGTCGGCGATGCGCATCTCGCGCAGCCGTTCCACCGGCCAGCCGTAGAATCGCGCCGCCGCTTCATTGGCGTCGAGGATGCGGCCTTCATCCGGGTCGACGATCAGCTTGACCGCGGTGTGCTTGACGAAGATGTCACGGAACTTCTCTTCGCTCTGCCGCAGCTGCAGGGTGGCCTCGACCAGGGAGGTGACGACGTCGGAGAAGAGGATGATGCCGCCGATCTCCCCCGGCTGGTCGTACCAGGGCTGGATCTCCCAGCGCACATAGTCCACTTTGCCGTCGCTTCTCACGAAGGGGTCCTGGTCGCAACGCTCCACCGCCCCGGCCAGGCAGCGCCGGTGGATTTCCCGCCATCGCTCCGGCATCTCGGGAAAGACCTCGTAGTGCAACCTGCCAACGACCTCCTGGTCGGCTATGCCGTAGTCTTCGAGAAACCTTCTGCTGACGCTGAGATAGCGCATGTCGCGGTCGAACATGGCTATGGCCGAAGGGGCATAGCGGATGAACAGCTCCAGCGTGCGGCGGCTGCCGGCAGCCCGCTCGGTCGCCTGACGGTGCGCGGTGATATCGCCGACGGCGCCCAGCCAGCGCAGGATATTGCCCTGGCCATCGAGAACCGGAACGGCCCGAGAGGAAATCCAGGCCACGCTGCCATCGGGCCTCCTGGCCCGGTGGTGCAGTTTGAAGGCGGCTTTGTTGTTGATGGCCTCGCTGACGGCAGCACACAACATCGCCCTGTCTTCCTCGAAAATGAAGTCTTCCAGCCAGTTCCGCCGCGGCAGGGTCGTGGCCAGGCCCGACGCCCAGCCTTGGAGCTGCTGCAGCTCGCTCCAGTCGGCGCTCATGGTATAGATAGCCTCGGAACCGGCGAGGAGCAGCTGCCGCAGGCCGGCCTCGTTATCGGAATGATGACGGCCCCGTAGTACGTCTTCGCTCATGATCTCTCCCGGTTCGGCGGCCCGGCGAAAACGGATCTGCCGATTTGATCGATTGTCGAGACAGGCTTTGCAGAGAATGCAATCGTTCATTTATAGCAAATTTTCACCGCGGGAGAAAAGGCGTTTTTGCTCGCTATCGGCTGGAAAGCCTGCCAACACAAGCCTCTTTCTTCACTGTTGGCAACCATTTTCCCCGCCTTCACCCCGTAAAATGGCCCTCCGACCCGATATCCCTTTTCCTTCCGGCAACGATGCGATACACTCAGCCCTGACCATGGCCGGTTCCTTCCCCACAGGGGGGTGCAGGCTGCCATGGTCATTTCTTTTTGGACTATGGCAGCGCCAGCCGCACCAGCGCGATTGGCACGACCCTTTACGCGGAGAGACGATGTGACCCCGGAACAGCTTGAACGTTTTCGCAGGATGCTGGAAGAGCAGCAGAAGGAACTCCAGGCGAGCAAGGAGACAGCCCGCCTTTCGACGAGGCCGGAAGACCTCGACCAGGCGGTCATCGGCCGCCTGTCACGTATCGACGCCATGCAGATGCAGGCCATGACCCTCGAGCAGCAGCGCCGGCGCGACATCCAGCTGCAGCGCATCCGTGGCGCCCTCACCCGCATGCAGAATGGCGAATACGGCCTGTGCGTCGGCTGCGAAGAAGAAATCGCCCTGCGTCGTCTGGAGACCGACCCGGCCGCGCCCCTGTGCATCGCCTGCGCCTCCCGTCAGGAACGGCAATGAACCTCGCCGGGACGAGACCAGGCGCCCCTGCCCTCTCCCTTGCCCCGGGGCGGGAAGCCTTTGTGCCGACGGGGGGAAGGTTGCGCCGCCACGGCGTCATGTCGTGGCCTATGTGAAGCGATGCCGGACCAGTCCCCCATGCCCGGCGCGGTGATCTCGCGCCTGGCGCCGACGCCCAGCGGCTACCTTCACCTCGGCAACGCCCTCAACTTCCTCATCACCTGGAGCTTCGTGCGCAGCCGCCGGGGAAGGCTGATCCTCCGTATCGACGACGCCGACAGCACCCGGGCGCGGCCGCAGTATGTCGAGGATATCTTCCGCACCCTACAGTGGCTGGGCATAGACTGGGATGAGGGGCCATCCGGGCCGGACGATTTCTACGCCCGCCATTCGCAGTGCGCCAGGACGGAAATCTACCGGGCGGCCATGGCCAGGCTGACCCGGGCCTATAACTGCGACTGCAGCCGCAGCCACATCCGCGCCACCTTCGGCTCGACCATCTACGGCGGCACCTGCCGCGGCAAAGGGCTGCCCTTTGTCAAGGGCGGCACGGCAAGGCGGATGCCCGTCGACCGGCCGGTCCTGATGAACGGCCAGGCTTTCGATCTTTTCCAGGCCATGGGCGATTTCGTCCTCTGGACCCGCGACGACACCCCTGCCTACCAGCTGGTCAGCCTGGTCGAGGACGAAGGCAGCGGCATCACGCATATCTTCCGCGGCGAAGACCTCTTTACCTCCACCGCCGCCCAGAAATACCTCGCCGAAGAACTCGAGTACGCCACCTTCCTCGGCGCGAAGATCTTCCACCACGAGCTCCTCTACGACCAAAGGGGCGGCAAGCTTGCCAAGTCGCAGGGCTCCGCCCCGCTGACCGCGCTGCGCCAGAGTGGCGTCGACCGCAACGCCCTACTCGACCTGCTGCGCCCCTGCCTGCTACGCTTTTTCCAGGCGGCAGGCCTCGCTTCACCTGAAAACATCCTTTCTCTGGATTGACCGCCAGGTTGACGAGGAAGCACCTCGCCTTCGGGATGCCCCGCCGCAGGCGCCCGGCAGCACCGTTGCGGCCACCTGGTGCTCTCTCCTGTCCTCGTGTTTGCAGTTTCAGGCCTTTTTGGCGTTTTTGAAAAGAGGGCCATACATTCCACTGGTGGTGTGATATCATTCCTGGTGTCAGGGAGGCGCCGTTTCTGCGGTGTACCCCGTATGGCTGTCGGGCCGCAGGATGGTACAACGTCAAAACACGAAAGGGAGGGCGTATGAGAAAATTCCTTGTGCCGTTGTGCGTCGGAGTCGGGTTGGTCGCCATGGGCGGGGGTGGGGGCGCATGGGCGGCAGACAATGTCCAGGCCCAGATCGATCAGCTCAAGCAGCGCATCAGCGAGCTCGAAGCAGTGCAGAAAAAGCTCGACGAGCTGAAGAAACAGGTGGCCGATCTCGAGAGCGAGCAGAAGAAAAAGCCCATCGAGGACCTCCAGCGGCAGATCACCGAGGTCAAGACCCACGATGCCAACGACAACATCAAGTGGAACATCGACTTCCGCACCGCCTACGAGCGGGTCGACCACAGCATGGGCTCGGGGATGCTGCCTACCGGCACCTATAACATGGCGATCCCCGCAGCCTATGGCTACGGCATGTTCGCCCCCGCCGGCAAGAGCGACAGCGACAATGCCCTGTGGACCAACAAGCTGATCCTCGGCATGTCGGCGCAACCCACCGATAACCTGGTGTTTCATGGCGCTTTGGGCGTATATACCGTCTTTGGCCAGGACAATATGAACATGACCAGCATGTTCCAGGACTTCGACTGGTATGCCACCCAGAAACCGCAGCATGACGCGGTGCTGCGACTCCGCGAGGCCTACTTCCTCTATATGGGCAACATGGGCCCCGTCCCCTACACCGCCAGCCTTGGCCGCCGTCCTTCGGTGGATGGCTTCACCACCAACCTGCGCGAGGACAACCCCTACCCCTCATCGCCCATCGGCCATAACATCAACATGGAGTTCGACGGCGGCAGCTTCAAGGCGGACCTGGAGAAGGTGACCTCCATCTCCGGCCTCTATGCCAAGCTCTGCCTGGGCAGGGGTTTTTCCAACACCCTCGGCATGTACTCGATGAGCAATCAGTACAATTTCAACGCCCCCTATGGCGATGACGGCCAGAACCCCGACATGGATCTGGTCGGCCTGTTGATGCAGTTCTACGACAACGGGCAGTACAAGATCATGGGCAATATCTTCCAGGGCTGGAACATGATGGGCATGGGCCTCGACATCAACATGAGCGACCCTTCGGCCATGTCGGGCACCTACACCATGTCGCCCAACGGCTTCCATGACGTCGGCGATATGAGCGGGGTGGCGCTGTCGCTGCAGGTCAACGGCATCGGCAACAGCGTCAGCGACTTCCTCGACGACACCATCTTCTTCGTCTCCTTCGCCGGCAATCGCACCGACCCCAGCAACACCACGGTCAATACCCTCAACGGCTCGACGGCCATGGCCAGCGGCTTTGGCTTCGGCGGCGAAGGCATGCTCGGCAGCACCGACAACGAGACCGGCTACTCGATCTATACCGGGGTCAATGTGCCGGGCTTCTTCGCCGAGGACCGCTTCGGCCTGGAATACAACTACGGCAGCAAGTACTGGCGCAGCTTCACCTACGGCGAAGACACCCTGGCCGGATCGAAGCTTGCCACCAGAGGCCACGCCTACGAGGCCTATTACACCTTCCCGATCGTCAAGAAGATCCTCTCCGGCGAGATCCGCTATGTCTATATGGATTACAACTACGCCGGCAGCGACACCTTCTTCGGGCAGACCGGCAACCCCGACGGCATGATGGACATGATGCCGTATGTCGAGTCGGCGTCGGATATCCGTATCTCCATCCGTTACCGGTACTGAGCGCAGGCAACGGGAAATCACCGGCAACGACAGAAGCCGTGCTGCCGCCCATTCACGGGCCGCAGCACGGCTCTTCTTGCCTCAGTAGTTTCGCAGGCGATCAACCTTGTCGAGGGAGGGGAACTGATTCGTAACTGATCTGATCTAAAACGTATAATTGCCAGAATCCCGCTTTAATGTTGGCTTAAAGGCGTCCCACCATAAGACAACCATTTAACAAAGGTCTTCATGAAAAATCGATTAGTTGTAGTGTTTCTCGCAGTCCTCTTGCCACTTACCGCCAATGCCAAGGACAAATGCGACGCCCAGGCCGAGGCGGAACAAAATCGCATCACGCGAGAGTTTTCCAGCCAAGCCCCATCAAAGAACGATCAGCAAGCGTATATCGCCTGGTCCAAGAACCTGCATGCCGCGCTTGCCACGGCGTCCCAGCGGCATGAGGATTGCCTCCGGTCCGCCAGGGCGGCCTCTCGCCCGGCGAATACCGCCAAGCTGGATGAGTGCATTGCCGAGGCCAACCGCCATGCAGATGAACTCCAAGCGAAGTACCAGGGGCGAAGCTTAACCGCCGGAGAGCAGGCGGCCTTGCGTGCCGAGCAAGAGCGCGTGATCGAGGAACGCATGGCCTGTAC
>JANJUM010000161.1 GCA_024710585.1 Desulforhopalus sp. | reverse complement strand
TTGATGTTCGCCTCGATGTTCGTCTTCTGCGCCGGAATGTTCACCGCCCATGCCCTGCTCTCCGGCCTCGTCAACACCATGGCGCGCGACCACAAGGGCATCGCCAACGGGCTCTACATGTGCTTTTACTATACCGGCGGCACCCTCGGCTCGTTTCTGCCGGGGGCGGTCTATCACCGTTATGGCTGGGCTGGCTTTCTTGGCCAGCTGCTGCTGATGATCGCCGTGGCCTTCCTCCTCGTGCGTCGTCTGGACGCCTCCAGCGGCGACTAATCGCCCCTGTCTTCTTCGATGACCAGCATCTTTTTCCAGGCCCCGGAGCGAAAGCGCAGCAGGGAGAGGGCGAAGAGGGTGAAGACGAAGAGAAGGACGAACAGCCAGGCCCCCTGCACCGAGAGGTGGAAACGCTCGATACCGAAATAGACCGGCAACACCAGGCAGAACGGCGACACCAGGGCGATGGCGAGCATCATGAAGCGCGTGTCGCCGGCGCCGCGCAGGGCGCCGCTATAGACCATGTAGAGGGCGTCGAAGAAGAGGTAGGCGGCGACGATGGAGAGCAGCGGCCGGCAGAGGGCGAGCACCTCGCTCCTGGCGGCCTCGTCGCCGCTGCCGAGAAAGGGGGCGAGCACCACATCAGGGGCGAGCACGAAGAGCAGGTCGACGGCGAGGATATAGAGAAGCAGCAGACGGCAGGCGGCGACGACGTATTGCCCGGCGAGTCGCGGCTTGCCGCCGCCGAGGGCCTGGCCGACGAGCACGCTGACCCCCTGCGAGACCCCCATGGAAGGCATGAAGGCCAGGGCATTGATGGAGAGGACGATATTGGTGGCCGCCAGGGCCGGGGTGGAGATACGGCCGACGAGAAGGATGAAGAGGGTGAAGGCGAGGATGTCCATGGTGAACTGCAGCGAGCCGGGCACGCCGAAGCGCAGCAGGCGCAGAAAGAGCGCCCGGTCGAGGCGGCAGCCGCGCCACACCGCGAAGCGCCTTTCGTTGTTGGCGGTGAAGATGAGCAGGGCGAGGAGCAGCACGTTGACTCCCCAGGCGGAGACGGTGGCCAGCGCCGCCCCGGCGATGCCCAGCTCGGGCAGCCCGCAGCGCCCGTAGATGAGCAGGTAGTCGAGGGGGATGTTGAGGGCGACGGCGAAGGCGGTGATGAGCATCACCGGGCGGGTGATGCCGCGCCCGGTGAAGAAGGTCGCCAGCGTGGCCATGGCCACATGCAGCACCGAGCCGTAGCAGAGGATGGCAAAGTAGATTTCCTCCTGGCGCCGCACCTCCTCGGCATGGCCGGCCAGCCTGAAGAGCGGCTCGCTCGCCCAGGCCCCGAGCAGGGCCAGCAGCACCCCGGAAAAGAGGGTGAAGAAGATGCCCTGCCAGAGCACCAGGCCGATGCGCTTCTCCTCGCCGCGGCCGGTGTACTGGGCGATGAACACCCCGACATAGCCGCCCACCCCGCCGAAGAAGGCGATGAACAGGTAGGAGGTGATGCCGGCGGGCAGCGCCGCCGAGATCGCCTCGATGCTGTAGTTGGCAAGGAAGACGCGGTCGGTGAATTCCATGGCCGTGGTGGCCGAGAGGCTGATCACCAGGGGGAGACAGACGCGCAGCACCGCGCGGTCGAGACCGGGGGAACTGCGGCGGAGAAATGATGGTAACATGACGAGCACAACGCGAAAGAGAGGGAAACGATGCCGCCGTGATGACGGTGGCGCCAAACCTACCGGGGATATGGGCTCTTCTCAAGAAAAAAGGAATGATATGGCTCTTTGCACCACCATTGCCATCGACAGCACGCTCTGCAATGGATGCGGCCTGTGCGCCGCCGTCTGCCCATACGGTGTTCTTGCTCCTGGCGAGGATGGCCTTTCCCGCCATGACGGCCGGGACTGCTTTCTCTGCGACCACTGCCGCGCCGTCTGCCCCGCCGGGGCGATCAGCATCGAGGGCCACGGGTCGTGTCTCGGTCTGCACACCGTCGCTGAAAAGGCGCAGGGGCCCCTGCCGGGACCGTCTCTGGTCGCGGAGACCGTAGCGCTGATGCGGCAGCGCCGCTCCTGCCGCAACTATCGCCCCGAGCCGGTGCCACTCGTTATCCTCGAGGACCTGGCGCGCATCGGCACCACCGCCCCTTCCGGCACTAACTGCCAGGGGTGGAGCTTCACCATTCTCCCCGAACGCGCCGACCTCCTCCGCTTTGGCGGCCTCTGCGCCGAGTTCTTCCGCCGCCTCAACACCTTGGCGGCGTCGCCGCCGCTGCGCCTCTGGTCGCGGCTCTTTGGCGGCGACGCCCTTGGCCGCTACCACCGCAACCACCGCCAGTCGGTGATCGAGGCACTGGACCACTGGGACCGCGACGGCCGAGACCTGCTTTTCCATGGCGCGGCGGCCGCCATCCTCGTCGCCGCCCGCCGCGACAGCAGCTGCCCGGGGGAGGACGCCATGCTGGCCACCGCCAACATCCTCCTCTCCGCCGAGGCCATGGGGCTGGGCTCGTGCCTCATCGGCTTCGCCACCGAGGCCATCCGCCATAGCCCGAAGATACGAGCCAGCCTGCAGCTTCCCAGCGAGGAGGACGTCCATGCCGTCATCGCCCTCGGCTACCCGGCCATCCGCTTCGCCCGCCCGGCGGCACGGCGGCCGGTACAGCCACGGGTCCTGCGGCTCGCCGGAGAAGAGCGGCCCGGCTGAGAGACCCCTCCTCGCGGGGCGGCCTGCGTTGAGGGGCAGGGGCGGTGGCTGTGGGGAGAAGCTCCCGTCCCTTGCGCAACCCTTGCATGCCACGGCAGATGGGGTATAAAGAGAGCGGTTCCCGTGCGGCCCCGGGGCGGAGAAATGGCTTCTCCCCCTTCGCCGGCCGGCGGGAGGCGAGGAGATGCCATGCAAACCACACCCCGCCTGCGGCTGGTGCTGTTTTCCTTCGGCTTCAAATACGGCGCCCCGGTGGACATCAATCTGCTCCTGGATGTGCGCTTTCTCCCCAACCCCTACTGGGTCGAGGAACTGCGCCCCAAAACCGGCCTGTTGCCGGAGGTCGGCGCCTATGTCCTCGAGAGTGAGGCTGGGGCCCGCTTCCTGGAACTGCTGCTGCCCGCGCTGCGCTGCGCCCTCGAAGAGAGCCTTGCCGCCGGGAAACGCAACGTGCGCCTCGCCATCGGCTGCACCGGCGGTCGCCACCGCTCGGTGGCCCTGGTGGAGCGCCTCGCCCGACTCCTCGCCATGCCCGCAGTGGAGATTACCGCCTTCCATCGCGATATCGAGCGGGACGGCTGATCGTCGCCGCCACCGCCACCGGCCCCGTTCTCCGGCCTCGTCCGCCACGGCCAGCCTCTTTTCCCCAACACGCTTGCGTCATGGAAAAACTCCCCCTCCTCCTGCTCTTTCTCGGCCATGTGGCGGTCGATACCTGCCAGGGTACCCTGCCGGTGGTCCTGGCCAGGCTCAAGGAAGTCTTCGAACTCAATTACTTTCAGGTGGGACTGGCGGTTATGCTGCTCAATGTCACCTCCTCGGTGATCCAGCCCATCTTTGGCATCATCTCCGACCGCTATCGCACCGGCTGGTTCGTGCCGGTGGGGGTGCTGTGGACGGCGGTGGCCATGGGCCTGGTCGGGCTCGCCCCGAGTTATCCCCTGGTGGTGGCCCTGGTCGGGCTGGCCGGCCTCGGCACCGCCGCCTTCCACCCGCGGGCGATGATGGCCGTCTACCTGGTCAGCGGCGAGCGGCGCGGCCTGGGTGCGGCCATCTTCTCCACCGGTGGCAATCTCGGCTTCGCCCTCGGGCCGGTGGTGGGCAGCCTCCTCGTGCTCGGCTACGGCCTCCACGCCACGGTCAGCCTCATCCCGGCCGGCGTCCTGCTCTTTGCCGCCATCGTCTTCCTCCCCGGCGACTACCTGCGGCGTGGTGGTGCCGGCCGCGGCGCCTCGCGCCAGGTCGACGGTGCCCGCCTGCCCGTGCCCTGGGTGGCGCTGACCGCCGTCTGTCTCATCGTCACCCTGCGATCCTGGGTCTACATGAGCACCATCACCTATCTGCCGCTGCTCTTCAAGGACCGAGGCATCGAGCTCGCCTCGGGCAGCCTCATCCTCACCATGTTCCTCGCCGCCGGCGCTATCGCCGGCCTCTTCGGCGGCGACCTCTCCGACAGGTTCGGGCGGAAGATCGTCATCGTCGGCAGTTCGCTGCTCTTTCCCCTCCTCGCCGCGGCCCTGCTCCTTTCCCATGGCCCCTGGCTGTGGCTGTTCGCCGCGGCAGCCGGCGCCGCCCTGCTCGCCTCCTTCTCGGTGACCATCGTCCTTGCCCAGGAACTGCTCCCCGACAACCTCGGCCTGGCCTCGGGGCTCATCCTCGGCCTCGGCTTCGGCACCGGCGGCCTGGGCGCCGCCTTGTCGGGGTATCTCGCCGATCACATCGGCCTCGACGCCACCTTCTGGGTGCTGGCCATGGCGCCGCTCCTCTCCATTCCCCTGGTGACGCTGATCAAGAAGGTGAAAACGCCGGAGATCGCCGTCAGCTGAGCCTTCGCCTACAGGGCAAGGATATCGAGGATGGCGCTGCCGTTGTCGCGATCGACCTTGAGCCAGGCGAACCACGATTCGAGGGTGACCTCCTCCCAGGGCAGCCCGGTGGCCTGCCACTGGCGCTCGAACTCGGGGAGATGGTCGCTCAGGGCGGCCTTGAGGGTCTGTTCGTCAGGGCGCTGCGGCAGGACGAGCATATGGGCGAGGAAGTCGGCCAGCTGGACGACCAGGGGATAGCCCTGCAGCCTGTTGCCCGGCACAGGATGATGGTGGTGCTGCAGGGCGGCGACGAGGATGTCGGGGAACTGCCAGCGTTGCAGCAGGCGGCTGCCGACCAGGCCATGGTCGACCTTGAACAGCCGGCGCTCTTCCTCGTGCCTGACTACGGTGGTGAGACCGTTCAGCCAGGTTTTCGGAGTGTAGGCCTCGCCATGGGCGAGCAGCATCGCCAGTTTGCCGATATCGTGGAGGAGACCGGCGACGAAGAACCGTCCCGAAGGCAGATTGATATGTTCGCCAATGATGCGCGCCGCCAGTCCGGTGGTGAAGGAATGGTCCCAGAAGGGTTCGAGGTCGTGGCGATAGGCCTGCAGGATCGGCTGGAAGACCTGCACCGCCGCCTTGGCGAGGACAATGTTCTGCACCTCGGTGAAGCCCAGCACCATCACCGCCGTTTCCAGGGAACTGACTGCCTTTGGCCGGCCGTAAAAGGCCGAGTTGGCGATTTTGAGCACGGCGATGCACATCGCCTGGTCGGGAAGGATCGCCTTGACCAGATCGTTGGCGGAGCTCTCCCCGTCGCTTATGACCCTGAGCACCTCGGCTACCGTCTGTGGCAGGGGCGGCAAGGCTTCCAGCTGTGCGATGATCGAGTTCGACCCGTTGTCGTCCATGGTGTGCCTGCCAGAGGTGGCGGCGGAGGTTGGCGAGGGCTTGCGGCCGGCCGGTTGCTTGCCTCCGCTCTTGGGGGTAAAGATACGTCATCAGGGTGGAGAGTGCAAATTTTCAGGGGAAAAAACCTTTTT
>JANJUM010000146.1 GCA_024710585.1 Desulforhopalus sp. | reverse complement strand
CCTGCATGGCCGCGCCCTGACCTATGCCACCGGCATCAAGATGGCCAGGCCGGAGATGCGGGTGATCGTCATCATGGGCGACGGCGGCCTGGGCATCGGCGGCGCCCATGTCCTCAGCGCCTGCCGGCGCAATCTCGAGCTCACCCTGCTGGTGCTCAACAACTTCAACTACGGCATGACCGGCGGCCAGTGCTCGGCCACTACCCCGGCCGACGGCCGCACCGCATCGGGATTTCTTGCCGAGCTCGAGGCCCCGCTCGATATCTGCCGGGTGGCTGTGGCCGCCGGCGCCCCCTATGTCGAGCGGATGAGCGCCACTTCCCGCGACCTGGCCGAGCGCCTCGCCACGGCCATCCGCTACCCCGGGTTCTCTTTGGTGGATATCTGGGGCCTGTGCCCCGGCCGTTACACCAGGCGCAACGGCCTCACCCTGGCCCAGCTCGACGAGGGCATTGCCGCCCTCGCCGCCCCCAGCGGGGCGGTGGCCTCGGCCGAGCGCGAGGAGTACGGCCGCCACTACCGCCGCGTCGCCGCCACCCTTCCGGCGCCGGGGGAGCCGCTGGCGGTGGACCCGTGCTGCGCCGCCCCCACCAGGGAGCGCCGCGACATCCTCCTCCTCGGCTCCGCCGGGCAGTATGTCAACACCGCCGGGGAGGTGCTCTGCCTGGCGGGGATGAGCGGCGGCCTGCAGGTGACGCAGAAGAATGACTACCCGATCACTGTGCTGCGCGGCCACTCCATCGCCGAGGTGGTCTTCTCCGGCGAGCCTGTCGAGTATACCGGTATGGGCCTGCCGGCGGCGGTAGTCTGCCTCGCCAGGGAGGGTGTGGCACGGCGCGGGAGCAGCATCGCCGGTCTGCCCGAAGAGAGCGTGGTCATCAGGGACAGCCGCGTCGCCATTCCCGAGACCAGGGCGCGGGTGGTCGAGGTGGACTTCGCCGCGCTCGGGGTACGGAACGCGAGCCTGGCCACGGCGGCCTTGGCGGTGCTCGCCGGGGAAGGGGTGCTGTTGACCCGCCCCATGCTCGAAGCGGGCATACGCGTCCGCTACGCCGGCAAGATGCGCGACGAGGCACTGGAGGTGGTGCAGCGGGTCTTCGCCCGCTGAGGGGGGAGAAGGCGCCAGGCGGCGGGAATCTCCCGCCGCCTGGGCAAGGGTTGCTCAGCCTTCGTCGTCCCAGAGGTGGGATAGGCTGTAGGGCGAGCCGTTGCTGGTGAAGAAGCGGCCGTCGACGAAGCGGTAGCCCGAGCGAAGGCCGTCGATGGCCGCCAGCTCGGCATCGCCGAGCCTCAATGCGGCGGCGGCGAGGTTGTCCTTGAGCCGGCCCGGGTGCACCGACTTGGGAATGACCGCGGTGCCTCTGGCGAGGGCCCAGGCGATCAGCACCTGGGCCGGGCTCGCCCCTCGCTCGGCGGCGATGGCCTCGATCTGCGGGTGGGTGAGCAGCGGCGGCTCGTCGGCCTTCTTCATCCCCGCCGGGCGGTCGGTGGAGCCCAGCGGCGAGTAGGCGGTGAGGGTCAGGCCGCTCTCCCTGGCGAAGGTCATCATGCCCGGCTGCGGCAGGTAGGGATGGAGCTCGATCTGGTTGACCGCGGGCGGGATGGCGGCCAGCCCCTGCAGCTCGCGCAGCAGCCCGACGCGGAAGTTGCAGACGCCGATGGCGCGGCACAGGCCCTTCTCCACCAGGCTCTCCATGGCCTGCCAGGTCTCGCCCATGGGGATGGCTTCCCATGGCAGATAGTCCTCCGGCTGGCGCGGGTAGATGACCCCTGCCTGGAAGTGCACCGGCCAGTGGATGAGATAGAGATCGAGATAGTCGAGACGCAGGTCGCGCAGGGTCTTCTCCAGGGCCGGTTGCACGAGCCTGGCGGCGTGGGCGTTGTTCCACAGCTTCGAGGTCACCCACAGCTCCTCGCGCTTCACCAGTCCCTCCTTGAAGGCAGCCGCGAAGGCGGTGCCGATCTCCTCCTCGTTCATGTAGATCGGGGCGCAGTCGATATGGCGATAGCCGAGGCGCAGGGCCTCGGTCACCGCCCGGGCGACCTCGCCCTTGGGGGACTTCCATGTGCCCAGCCCGAGGGCGGGCATGGAGGCCTGTGCGGTCAGCGGCAGCTGTTTCATGAACTCTTCCTCCTTGGCGTGATGGGGCTCACTCGTAGGTCTTGGGGTGGAAACAGGCGACGCGGCAGCCGTCGATGTCCCGCGTCTCAGGGAACTTCTCACGGCAGATGTCGGTCATCGACGGGCAGCGCGGGTGGAAGGCGCAGCCGGAGGGCGGGGCGATGGGCGAGGGCAGCTCGCCGCGCAGGACGATGCGCTCCTTGACGCGGAAGGGGTCGGCCACCGGGGTGGCCGAGAGCAGGGCCCTGGTGTAGGGGTGGTGCGGCCGTTCGAAGATGGTGTCGCGGCTGCCCACCTCCACCGGCTTGCCGAGGTACATGACCATGACCTCGTCGGCGATGTGCCTGACCACCGAGAGGTCGTGGCTGATGAACAGGTAGGCGAGGTCGAACTGCTCCTGCAGGGTGGCGATGAGGTTGAGGATCTGCGCCTGGATGGAGACGTCGAGGGCCGACACCGGCTCGTCGAGGACGACGATGCTCGGGTTGAGCATCAGCGCCCGGGCGACGGCGATGCGCTGCCGCTGGCCGCCGGAGAACATGTGCGGGTAGCGGTCATAGTGCTCCGGGCGCAGGCCGACGAGGTTGATGATCTTCTCCGCCGCGCTGCGCCGCTCCGCCTTGCTCATCGAGGTGTTGACGAGGAGCGGCTCTTCCAGGGCGTGGCCGATCTTCTGCCGTGGGTTGAGCGAGCCGTAGGGGTCCTGGAAGACGATCTGCACCGTCTTGTGCAGCCCCTGCAGGGTCTGTTTGTCGGCGGTGACGACATCGACGCCGCCGATGACCAGGGAGCCCGAGGTCGGCCTTTCGATCATCGTCACCAGCCGCGCCAGGGTCGATTTGCCGCAGCCCGACTCGCCGACCACGGCGAGGGTCTTGCCCTTGATCAGGGTGAAGGAGGCCCCGTCGAGGGCCTTGAGGATCGCCGGGCTGCGGAAGGTGCCGCGGTCGATACTGTAGTGGCGGGTGAGGTTTTGAGCCGTCAACACGACATCGCCTTTCATGGGCGCACCTCCTGGGGGTGGTTGCTGGGGACCCCGGCGACGAGGGGGAAGTGGCACAGGGCGCCGCCCAGTTCTGCCGAGGCGGGGACCGGCGGCCGGGTGCGGCAGAGGTCGACGGCGTAGCCGCAGCGCGGCGAGAAGAGGCAGCCCTCGGGCTTGTCGAACTGGCCGGGGACGATGCCGGCGATGGACGGCAGCAGGCGCGAGTGCGAGCGCTCCGGCAGCGAGTTGAGCAGCGCCTGGGTATAGGGGTGGTGCGGGTCGGAGAAGAGCCCCTTGACGCGCTGCTGTTCCACCTGCTGGCCGGCGTACTGCACCACCACCCGCTCGGCGGTTTCCGCCACCACCCCCATGTCATGGGTGATGAGCACCAGCGACATGCCCTTGTCCTTCTGCAGGGTGAGCAGCAGATCGAGGATCTGCGCCTGGATGGTGACGTCGAGGGCGGTGGTCGGTTCGTCGGCGATGAGCAGCCGTGGGTTGCAGGAGATGGCCATGGCGATCATCACCCGCTGGTTCATGCCCCCGGAGAGCTGGTGGGGGTAGGCGGCGAGGCGCTTTTCCGGTTCGGGGATGCCGACCTGCTCGAGCAGCTCGATGGCGCGTCGCCGGCGCTGGCGGCTGTCCATGCCGAGGTGGATCTTGAGCGTCTCGGTGAGCTGGAAGCCCACGGTGAAGCACGGGTTGAGGCTGGTCATCGGCTCCTGGAAGATCATCGCCATCTGGCAGCCGATGATCTTGCGCAGTTCGGCCTTGCTGATGGTGGTGAGGTCGTGGCCGTCGAAGCGCAGCACGTCGGCGGTGACGGTGGCGGTCCAAGGCAGGAGGCCCATCAGGGCGAGCATGGCCACCGACTTGCCGGAACCCGACTCGCCGACGATGGAGACGATCTCCCCCGGCTCGAGATGCAGGGAGACCCGGTCGACGGCGGTGAACTGGCCGCCAGCGGTCTGGAAGGTGACGCTGAGGTTGTCGATTTCGAGAAGCGGCATAAGGCTTACGAGCGTTTGAGTTTCGGGTCGAGGGCGTCACGCAGGCCGTCGCCCATGAGGTTGATGGCCAGCACGGTGGTGAGGATGGCGATGCCCGGGAAGGTCACCACCCACCAGGCGCGGAGGATGAACTCGCGGGCCTCGGCGAGCATGGTGCCCCACTCCGGTGTCGGCGGCTGGGCGCCCATGCCGAGGAAGCCGAGGGCGGCGGCGTCGAGGATGGCGGTGGAAAAGCTCAGGGCGGCCTGCACGATGAGCGGGGCCATGCAGTTGGGGAGGATGGTGACGAACATCAGGCGCAGCGAGCGCACGCCGATGACCCGGGCGGCGGTGACGTAGTCCTTGGTCATCGCCCCCATGACCGCCGCGCGGGTGAGGCGCACGTAGTGGGGTTGCTGGACGATGGCGATGGCGATCATGGCGTTGATCAGGCTCGGGCCGAGCACCGCAACCAGCACCAGGGCGAGGAGCAGGCTGGGGAAGGCGAGGACAATGTCCATGATGCGCATGATGAAGGTGTCGACGCGGCCGCGGAAGAAGCCGGCGGCGAGGCCGAGGATGACCCCGGCGGCCAGGGCCAGCGAGACGACGATGCAGCCGATGAACAGCGAGTACTGCGCGCCATGGATGAGGCGCGACAGCATGTCGCGGCCGATGGCGTCGGTGCCCAGGGGAAACTTGAGGCTGCCGCCTTCCTGCCAGAAGGGGGGCTGCAGCAGGGCGTCGCGGTACTGCTCGTTGGGGGCGTGTGGGGCGATGAAGTCGGCGAAGATGGCCACCAGCACCACGGCGATGAAAAAGGCCAGGCCGATGACGGCGCCGCGGTTTTCGCTGAAATAGGACCAGAACTCGAGGAGCATGGCCCGGGTCCCGGTGGGGCGGCTGTCGACGGCTTCGAGGGTGACGGTTTCAGTCATAGGGCTTACTCGGTATGGCGGATTTGCGGGTTGATCAGGCCGTAAAGGAGATCGACCAGGAGGTTGATGACCATGACGATGGCGGCGATGAGCAGCAGGCCGCCCTGCACCGCCGGGTAGTCGCGGCGGAAGATGGAGTCGACCATCCACTTGCCGACCCCCGGCCAGGAGAAGATCGTCTCGGTGAGGATCGCCCCGGCGCAGAGCACGCCGATCTGCAGGCCGATGACGGTGATCACCGGGATCATGGCGTTGCGCAGGGCATGCAGGCCGATGACCCGCTGCGGCCCGAGACCCTTGGCCCTGGCGGTGCGCACGTAGTCTTCGCTGAGCACCTCGAGCATCGCCGACCTGGTCTGGCGGGCGATGACCGCCATCGGGTGGGTGCCGAGCACCGAGGCGGGCAGGATGAGGTGCGATACTGCCGAGGAGAAGGCCCCCGGCTGCCCGGAGAGCAGGCTGTCGACGAGCATGAAGCCGGTGACCGGCTCGAAGAAGTACATCAGCGAGATGCGCCCGGAGACCGGGGTCCAGCCGAGGATGCCGGAAAAGAAGATGATCAGCAGCAGGCCCCACCAGAAGATGGGCATCGAATAGCCGGTCAGGGCGCCGGTCATAACCGTGTGGTCGAAGACCGAGCCGCGCCGCGTGGCGGCGATCATCCCCGCCGGCAGGCCGATGAAGACGGCGATGAAGATGGCGCACAGGGAGAGTTCGACGGTGGCCGGGAAGAGGGTGGCGAACTCCTTCAGCACCGGCTGCTTGGTGATGATCGAGGTGCCGAAGTCGCCCCCCGCCAGCTGCTTGAGGTAGAGGCCGTACTGGATCAGGATGGGCTTGTCGAAGCCCATCTCCTTCATCAGCTCGGCGTGCCGCTCCGGGCTCAGGCCGCGCTCGCCGGCCATGAGCATCACCGGGTCGCCGGGCAGGGTGCGGATGAAGACGAAGGCCACCAGGGTGACGCCAAAGAACGTCGGCAGGATGACCACCAGTTTCTTGAGAAGATAACCGAACATAAGGGGTACTCTCGGGGAAGGTGTCGGCTGACGAAAAAGGCCGGGTGGGAATGTCCACCCGGCCTTGCTGTGCGACCTTATTTCAGGTCAACACCATAGAAGATGTTGCCGCCGAAGGGGTCGATGCGGAAGTCGACCACTTCCTTGCGGACGGGCTGGAAGACGACGGAATGACCGATGGTCGCCCAGGGGGCCTGGTCCTTGAAGATGACCTGGGCCTGCTGATAGAGTTTGGTGCGCTCGGCCGGGTCGGCGGTGACCTTGGCCTTCTGGATCAGCTCGTCGAAGGGCTTGTGGCACCACTGGGCGCGGTTGGCGTTGCCGACGGCATCGCAGCCGAGGAGGACGGCGAGGAAGTTGTCTGGGTCGCCGTTGTCACCGGTCCAGCCGAGGATGACGGCGCCGTCACGATCTTTTTCCTTGGAGCGCTTGAGATACTCGGCCCACTCGTAGGAGACGATTTCCACGGTGACGCCGACGGCGGCGAAGTCGGCCTGGATCATCTCGGCGGTGCGGCGGGCGTTGGGCATGTAGGGGCGCTGCACCGGCATCGCCCAGACCTTCATTTTGAGATCCTTGACGCCGGCGTCGGCGAGCATCTTCTTGGCGGTGGCGGGATCGTAGGCATCGTCGACGACCGCGTCGTTATAGGACCAGATGGTCGGCGGGATGGGGTTCTTGGCGATCTTGCCCGAGCCCTGGTAGACGGCTTCGAGGATGGCCTGCTTGTTGATGGCCATGTTCAGCGCCTTGCGTACCTTGGGGTTGTCGAAGGGGGCGATGGAGGTGTTATAGGCGAGATAGGCGACGTTGAGGCCTTCCTTCTGCAGCAGGTTGACCACCGGGTCTTTCTTCATCGCCTCGAGGTCGGCGGGGTTGGGGTTGAACATCACCTGGCACTCGTTGGCCTTGAGCTTCTGGTAGCGGACCGAGGGGTCGGGGGTGATGGCGAACACCAGGTTGTCGACCGGGGTCTTGCCGCGCCAGTAATTGGGGTTGGCCTGGTAGCGGATGACAGCGTCCTTCTGGTAGGCGACGAACTGGAAGGGGCCGGTGCCGACCGGCTCGAAGTCGACCTTGTCCGGGGTGCCGGCTTTCATCATCTTGTCGGCGTATTCGGCGGAGTGGACGGAGGCGAAGTCCATGGCGAGGTTGGCGATCATCGGCGCTTCCTGGCGCTTGAGGACGAACTTCACGGTGTAGTCGTCGACCTTGACGATCTCCTTGATGAGATCGGGCATCGACATGCTGTTGAAGTACTCGTACTTGGCGCCGCCGACCTTATGGTAGGGGTGGTTCTTGTCGAATTGGCGCATGAAGGTGAAGATGACGTCGTCGGCGTTGAAGTCGCGGGTCGGCTTGAAGTTGGCGGTGGTATGGAATTTGACGCCCTTGCGGAGATGGAAGGTGTACTCGAGGCCATCGGCGGAGATGTCCCATTTCTCGGCGAGGCCGGGTTCGATCTCGGTGGTGCCGCGTTTGAAGGCGGTCAGTTTGTCGAACAGGGCGCGCGAGGAGGCGTCGAAGGTGGTGCCGGCGGTGTAAAAGGCCGGGTTGAAGCCCTCGGGGCTTCCTTCCGAGCAGAACACCAGGGTCTTGGGCGCCGCCCAGGCGCTCGCCGAGGCGAGCAGCAGCGATGCCCCACACAGGGCTGCGATCAGCTTTCTGCTTTTTTTCATCGTCATGTATCTCCTGTAAAAAAGGTAATCCTTGCAGGTCTTTTTGCAGACCTACGCCATGGTCGTTCGCCGTCGCGTGAAACACGTGCGAACGTTGAAAACTACGGAGTGCTGACAACGCCTCCCATACTAGAACGTTGCGGGCGATTAGTAAAATGGTTTTAACTCCAGCCCAGGAAAGAGTTTTGGCTAAACAAAAATATGTTTTGTTTCTCTACACAAGTGGAGCCCGTTCCAGCGCCGCCGCCTGCGCCAGGGCGTAGCCTTGCCCCGGCCTGTTCCTCTGCGGCTAACCTCGTGGCAAGGGGCGCGGCTGCCACCCTCCGCTCTTCCTGGCAGTTTCTTGGCTTGTGGCGTGCCCCTTCAGCGGGCTGCCGGCCGGTTGCCCGATCTTTCCCCGTCCTTCCACTGGCAGTACGGGTGGCGCACCAGGCTGGCATTATAGTAGCGGCTGTCGCCGGTGACCTCGGCACCGAGCCAGGGGGGCAGGGAAAAGGCCTCGTCGACGGCCTCGAGCTCGATCTCGGCGATGATTAGACCGGCGTTTTCGCCAAAAAACTCATCCACTTCCCACATATGCCCGTCGTGGGGCACCACGGTGCGCGTCTTCTCGATGAGGGGGCGGGTGCAGAGGTGTTCGAGCATCTCGGCGGCATCGCTTAGGGGAATGGGGTATTCGTATTCGCGCCGTACGCCATCGACGCTGGGTCCCTTGATGGTCAGAAAAGCCCGCTCGCCGGCGATGCGCACCCGCACCGTGCGGCCCTTGTCGCTGTTGAGGTAGCCCTGGCGATAGAGCACGGCCTGGCCTGCCGCGCGCCAGGAGCTGTCGCCGACGAGGAATTTTCTCTCGATTTCCTTACCCATGCTGGCCCCCTCCCCTGGTGGCGTCGGCGTTTTCGGCGAGCTGCGTCGCGGTGAAATTGACGGTGGCATAGACGGTCAGCACCGGGAAGAGCAGGGCGACCGCGAAGATGTTGAGCAGCGGGATCATGCCCAGCAGAGTCGGTATCAGGCCGAGGCGCAGGGCGAGAAGGCGGTGGCAGCGCAGCCAGTCGAGTTTTTCCCCCAGGGACCAGCGGCGGCGTGAAGTGGGGTAGTCGATGAACATCAGCGTCGAATAAAAGGTATAGAGAAGAACCGCAAGCACCTGGCCGATGACTGGCAGGAAGTTGACCATGATGGCGACAATGGTGACGGCGATACCGAAGAGGGCGATTTTCAGGCCTTCGCCGATATCGCGGAGGATGCCGCTCAGGGTCAGCGCGGCGTCGGCCTCGAAGCGCTCGCCGGCCTCGAGACGCTCGGCGGTGGCGCTGAGCAGGGAGTAGCCTGGCGAGGTCAGGGTGTAGGCGAGGAGAAAGGAGAGGTAGAAGGCCACCAGCCGTGAGATGAGTTGCAGGAGCCAGCTGCCGGCCACCCAGGCGGAATGTTTGATGGTGCCCCAGATGCCCGTGGTGGCCGGGGCGACGGCGGTGAAGCCGGCGGTGGCGTTGTCGATGGCGTTCACCGCCAGCGAGTAGCCCAGCCAGGTGAGGGCGACGGTCGCCACGAAGAGGAGGAAGCTCTGCAACAGCAGGGCCCTGCTGTGCACGATGAGCGCCACCGCCCGCGACAGGGGGCGGTAGCGGTGGGTGGCGCTGACAATCGGTTGCCTTTTCATTTGTTCTCCTGGTATAACGGGGTGGGTCGGCCGACCGCACCATGCGCGCCGTGGCCGGTCGGGGTGGCGACGGCCTTATCCCGCGGCGGGTCGGCCGGCGAGGCCAAGGCGTGCGGCGGCATGGGCCCGTCGCGGCAGACACCTCTTGAGTATAGGCGTTTTTTCCTCTCTGTAAAGGGAAGCGGATTCCGGCAGCCGGAACCTGCGGCACATCTATGGCGGAACTGGGCAAAAAGCAGCGGCGGTCGGTGTTTGTCTGCCACAACTGCGGCTACGAGAGTGGCAAATGGCTGGGGCGCTGCCCCGGCTGCGGCGAATGGGACAGCCTGCGTGAAGAGCGGGTGGTCCCGGCCTCATCCGTCGCCCTCGGCGGCGGCGGGGCTCCGGTGCCGCTGGCCCTGGCTCCCGATGGCGACGAGGTTCGTCTGGCCACCGGCCTGGAAGAGCTCGACCGCGTCCTCGGCGGGGGCATCGTCCCCGGCTCGGTGGTGCTCATCGGCGGCGAGCCCGGCATCGGCAAGTCGACGCTGCTCCTGCACCTCCTCGCCGCGGTGGCCGGCGAGGAGCGGAAGGTCCTCTATATCTCCGGAGAGGAATCGGCGGGGCAGATCAAGATGCGCGCCCGGCGCCTCGGCGCCATCCGCGAGCAGCAGTTTCTCGCCACCGAGAACGAGGTCGCCCATATCATCGCCATGGCCTGCGCCATGCGGCCGAGCCTGGTGGCGGTGGACTCCATCCAGACCCTGGTCTGCGGCGACCTCCCCTCGACTCCCGGCTCGGTCAGCCAGGTGCGCGAGTCGGCCTATCGCCTCCTCGGCATGGCCAAGAAGGAGGGCATCCCGGTGGTTCTCGTCGGCCATGTCACCAAGGACGGCGCCATCGCCGGGCCCAAGGTGCTGGAGCACATGGTCGACACCGTGCTCTACTTCGAGGGCGATCGCAGCCACGCCTTCCGCATCCTGCGCACTGTCAAGAATCGCTTCGGCTCGACCAACGAGATCGGCGTGTTCGAGATGAAGGGCGAGGGCCTGGTGCAGGTGCGCAACCCCTCGGAGATCTTCCTCGCCGAGCGCCCCCTCAACGAGCCGGGGTCGGTGGTGCTGCCCAGCGTTGAGGGCACCAGGCCGATCCTCGTCGAGGTGCAGGCCCTGGTCAGCCCCACCAACCTGGGCACGGCGCGGCGCACCGCCATCGGCGCCGACCAGCAGCGGTTGTCGCTGCTCTGCGCCGTACTCGAGAAAAAAGGCGGGCTCGACCTCTACGGCCACGATATCTTTCTCAATATCGCCGGCGGCATCCGCATCGAGGAGCCGGCCCTCGACCTTGGCATGATCTGCGCCCTGGCCTCGAGCCTGCTCGAAAGGCCCATCCCCCCCACCACCGTGGTCTGTGGCGAGGTCGGCCTGGCCGGTGAGGTGCGCGCCGTCGGGCAGGTGGACGTGCGCATCCGCGAGGCGCAGCGCCTGGGCTTCACCCGCTTTGTCCTCCCGGCCGGCAACCGCGACCGCCTCACCTGGACGCCGGATATCGAGCTATTGCCCGTGGCCGGCATCCCCGAGCTGCTGCGCCGCCTCTTTCCCTGATCCCGGGCGGCCCTGCCGCCCCACACTTCATCAAAGGAGCTTCCATGAGCCATGACAGCCATCACGAGCACCACGAGGACCATTCCGTCAATATCAAGGTGGCGGTCTTTTTCATCGCCGTCCTGGCCATGGTGACCTTCATCGCCCTCATCGGCTGAGGGGCAGGGGGATGGCGATGGATCAGGGGGAAGAACGGGAGGTGGTCATCCTCATGACCGACATGGTCAACTACTCCCACAAGTCCCTGGGGATGACGCCGGCGGAAATTCGCGACTTCCTCGTCGGTTACCACCACGAGATCGAGAGCCTCATCTGCCGGCGGGAGAGCTTTCCGATGGAGCTCGAGCCCTCCGCCGGGGATGGCTGCGTGGCCGTCTTCGACAAGCGGCCGAGCGGCGACAATGTCGAGGTCTGCACCAGGGCTCTGCGAGCGGTGGTGCAGGCGGGGGAGGCGATCAGCTCCGGGGCCCTCATCCCGACGCGCATGGGCCTGCTCCTCGGCCGCATCGTCGAGGCCAGGCTCGGCAACCGCGCCCTCAAGTTCGGGGGAAGCTTCTCCGTCGCCAACCGCTTCGAGGAACTGTGCGGATACTTCGGCACCAGCTTCCTCATGGATCGTGAAGTGGCGAGGAACTGCCCCTCCTTCGCTCCCGACCTGGTCAACATCGCCAAGGTCAGCCTGAAGAGCGTGCAGCACCCGATGAACCTCTACACCATCTACCGGCCGGGCCTGCACCGCTGCCCGCGGGAGGTCGACCAGGCCGGGCTGCGCACCTTCATCGCCATGAAAAACCAGGCCATGGAGTATTTCGGCGGCAACCAGCTGACCGGCATCACCCCCGATTTCCCGCGGGTGCGCGAAGAGCTGCAGTGCGCCCAGCAGGTCTTTCGCCAGCTCACCGGCCGCGACGACCTGGCCACCGAACGCATTCTCGAGTATATCCGCGAGACCCCCCAGCCCGATACCGACTTCGTCGTCACTGGCATGAAGCTGATGGAAAAGAGGCGCGACTCCATGGGCGAGCGCCTCTTCCACCTGTCGCGGCAGCTGCTGCGGGCGATGAACCCGGATTTCTACCACGCCCTGGTGGTCGATACTTCCTGGGAGCGGTATTTCAAGCTGGAGTGGCGCAAGAAGGGGGAGGACATCATCACCATCGGCAGCGTCCCCGACGGCATCTACTACCTCGACAGCGGCACGGCGCATACCGTCAATGGCAGGGGGGAACTGCTTTCGGTGATCGAGGAGGGGTCGATCTTCGGCGAGATGGCCTACTTCGCCGACGAGAAGCGGCGTACGGCGACGGTGGTCGCCGCAAGCGATGTGGTGCTGCGCAAGATCGGCACCGAGGACTTCATCAACCTGCCGGTGGTCATGGACATCCTGCGCCACATCGCCACCGGCCGCCGCCGTGACATGGTCGCAGCGACCGGTCGCCCCGAAGACCGGGCTGCATCCCCACCGATACCCGGCGAGTGAGGATGCGGCCGGTGCCGTCTGTCATTTCGCTGTCAGCACCACATAGGTCGAGTAGTCGCCGAAGCGCACCCGCAGCAGCAGCTTGCCCGACTTGTCGCTCTGGGCCAGCGCCCGCTTGAGGTCGTCGAGGCTCTTCACCTTGACCCTGTTGATCTCTTCCACCAGATAGCCCGGCTTGAGGCCGGCGAAGTCGGCGGGGCTGCCCGGCTGGATGCCGCCGATGATCAGGCCGCTCTGTTCGCTGTAACTGAACTTCTGCGCCAGCTCTTCGGTGAGCGGCTGCAGGGTGAGGCCGTATTTGTCAAGGGTTTCCTTGTCTTTGGCCACTTTTGCGCTGGGGCTGAAGCCGTCCGGCTGCTCGCCGATGGTCACCTGGATTTTCTTTTCGCGCCCGTCGCGGATGATGTCCAGGGTGGCCTTGCTGTTCGGGGCGAGCAGCGCCACGCGGTTGCGCAGGTCGGAGACGTCGCTCACCGGCGAATCGTTGAGGCGGAGGATGATGTCGTCACGCTGCAGACCGGCGCCGGCGGCGGGGGAGTCCTTCTGCACCTCGCTGACCAGGATGCCCTCGGCCTTTTTCAGCCCGAAGCTCTCGGCGAGGTTCTTGTCGACGTTCTGAATGACCACGCCCAGCCAGCCGCGCACCACTTTGCCCGAGGCCTGCAGCTGGTTCTCGATGCTCTTGGCCATGTTGATGGGGATGGCGAAGCCGATGCCCATATAGCCGCCGGTGCGCGAGAAGAGCGCGGTGTTGATGCCCACCACCTCGCCGCGCCCGTTGAGCAGCGGGCCGCCGCTGTTGCCGGGGTTGATGGCGGCGTCGGTCTGGATGAAGTTCTCGTATTCGTTGATGCCGACGCTGGAACGTCCGGTGGCGCTGACCACGCCCACGGTCACCGTCTGGCTGAGGCCGAAGGGGTTGCCGATGGCGATGACCCACTCGCCGACCTCGAGGGCGTTGGAGTCGCCCAGGGGCAGCACGGGCAGTTTGGCGCTGTCGTCGATCTTGAGCAGGGCGACATCGGTCTGCGGGTCGGTGCCGACGACGCTGGCGACGAACTCGCGGTTGTCGGACATCACCACCTTGACCACATCGGCACCTTCGACGACGTGGTTGTTGGTGAGGATATGGCCTTTTTCGCTGATGATGAAGCCCGAGCCCTGACCGCGCTGGCGGAACTCCTGCTGGCGGGGCTGCCTTTGGCGGAACTGCGGCCCGAAAAACTGTTCGAAGAAGGGGTGATTGAACATCTCTTCGGCGCTCTGGTCGCCATAGGGGCCGGATTTGGAGGATTTTTCCACCTTGATGTGGACGACCGCCGGCTTGGCCTTCTTGACGACGTTGACGAAGGCCTTGGAAGAGCGGTCGAGGATGGCGGTGTCGCCATTGGTTTCGGCTTTGGCCGCGGTCGCGCCGATCGCCAGCGTCAGGCAGAGCAGGGCGGCAGCGAGCAGGCCGGGCAGGGTTGCGGGGGATGATTTCGGTATCATGTTCGTCTTCTCCTTGGCGTGACTGGGGATATGGAGGGGCGCCCCGTGGCGCGCCCCCATAGGGGCAAACCTCTGTGGTTCTGCAGCAACAGTAAGGGAAAAGCGCAGCCGGTCAAGAAAGATTGCCAAAATGTAATCCTTGAACAAAAACGGGCGGAACGGGGCCTGGGCCCCGCTCCGCCCGTCGCTGGCGGCAGCTGCATGGCGCGGCAGGTCAGCTGCGGATCATATCGGCGATCTGGAAGGCCACCTCGAGGCTCTGCTCGGCGTTGAGGCGTGGGTCGCAGGTGGTGAGGTAGTTGGCGGAGAGCTGCTCGTCGAGGATGTTATGGGCGCCACCGGTGCATTCGGTGACGTCGTTGCCGGTCATCTCGAAATGGACGCCGCCGGGGACCGTCCCTTCCGACCAGTGGGCTTCGAAGAAGCAGGTGATCTCGGAGAGGATATCGTTGAAGTTGCGTGTCTTGTGGCCGGAGCTGGCGGTATAGGTGTTGGCGTGCATCGGGTCGCAGCTCCAGACGATGTTGAAGCCCTCGCGCTTCATCTCGCGCAGCAGCAGCGACAGGGCCTTCTCCACTTTCTTGAGGCCGAAGCGGGTGATCAGGGTGAGGCGGCCCGGTTCGTTGGCGGGGTTGAGCACCTGCACCAGCCGCTTGATATCGTCGAGGTCGTAGCTCGGGCCGATCTTCACCCCTACCGGGTTGTGGACGCCGCGCAGGAACTCGACGTGGGCGCCCTTGACCTGGCGGGTGCGCTCGCCGATCCACAGCATGTGCGCCGAGCAGTCGTACCAGTCGCCGGTGATCGAGTCGACCCGCGTCATGGCCTCCTCGTACTGCAGGAGAAGGGCCTCGTGGGAAGTGAAGAGCTCGGTCTGGTTGATCTGCGGCGCCTCGGCGGAGATGCCGATGGTCTCCATGAACTTGATCGCCTGGCTGATCTGCTTGGCCATGCGGTCATAGGAGCGGCCCATGGGGGAGTTGGCGACGAACTCCTGGTTCCACGCCTGGACCCGCTGCAGGGAGCCGAAGCCGCCACGGGTGAAGGCGCGCAGCAGGTTGAGGGTCGAGGCGGCCATGTTGTACCCCTTGAGCATGTACTTGGGGTTGGGGGTGCGTGCCTCGGGGGTGAACTCGGCCCGGTTGACCATGTCGCCGCGGTAGGAGGGCAGGGTCAACCCATCGATGGTCTCGGTGTCGGAGGAACGCGGCTTGGCGAACTGACCGGCGATGCGGCCCATCTTGATCACCGGCTTGCCGCCGGCGTAGGTGAGCACCACCGCCATCTGCAGCAGCACCTTGAGGGTCTCGCGGATGTTGGGGGCGGTGATCTGCGAGAAGTTTTCCGAGCAGTCGCCGCCCTGGAGGAGGAAGGCCTCGCCGCGCGAGGCCTGGGCGAGCTGCTGCTTGAGCGAGCGGATCTCGCCGGCGAAAACCAGCGGCGGAAGGAGGGCGAGGTCTTCGAGGACGCGCTCTACCGCCTGCTCGTCGGGCCAGGTCGGCTGCTGCAGGGCGGGGAAGTTCTTCCAGCTGTTTTTACTCCAGTTGCTTTCTCTGTTGGGCATGGTCTAGTTCTCTGGGGTGGGGGTGAGCCACGCCTCCGGGCGGGCCGGGCTTTCCGGCTGTCGGCCTGGGGCAGGGTTATGCGTCACCGCCCGCTAGAAGCAGCACCGTTCGACATCGAAGGCGTTGAGGATGCGCAGCTCCCGCTCGCGGCGGGGGCCGTCGAGGGGGGGAAGAAACTCCAGCTCTCTCTGCAGGGTCACGGCGGTGGGGTAATCGGGAATCGAGTCTACCCCATACGCGAGGATCTTGCCAGTCTTTGTCTCGAGAAGTTCGGCATCCTGCCCGTTTGTCACCACCGCCAGGGGGATGCGGTAATGGGGGTTGAGCACCCGCGCGGCGGCGATGGCCGCCCGCTCGCGGCTGACCAGGGAGCCGGGGCCGTAACGGAGGATCATCACCATGCGGCCCTCGACGATGGCGGTGAGCTCTATGGTCGAGACGACGAAACAGCGCGAGAAGAGGGTCTCGATGCGCAGGCGCGGCATCAGGCTGCCAGGGGGGTAGCCCTTCTCCTCGACCATCAGGCGGGAGAGCCGCTGGCGGATGCGCTCGTCGTCGGTGTCGGTCAGTTCCTCGCCGGTGAGGTAGTCGGCGAGGGTGCCGTAGATGAGATGGTGCGGTTTGGGGACCTTCATGGGGGCTCCAGGGCTGGGGTCGCGGTGACGATCTGCCATAACGGTAACACTCCCCGGCCGCTTGGCAAGGTCTGCCGCCTTTGGCCCCGGCGTGGGGACAGGACCTGCCGGGGCCCGCTCCGCGTGGAGGATAAGGAAAATTTCATCGCAACCTTTGGCAAATGGTCTCGGTTAGGGTACAATACGGCTATTGATGTGCGGTAAGTTCTCGTTACTATGAACTATAGAGGAGGTTCTCATGAATAGACGATCGATGTTGCTGCGCGGCGGTGGCCTGCTCGCCACCTCCTTCCTCTGTGTCGCTTCGCCCCAGGGGGCTTTCGCGGCCGGACCGCTGGCGGTGGCGCCGGGAACCTCGGCGACCCTGATGGAGACGCCGAGCGGCCCCCCGGTGTCGTTCAGTATCAAGGGTGGCGCCGGATATCTCAGCGGAGAGTCGAAAGAGCTGGTCTTCTGGCCGGAATACGGCAACCACAAGGCGAGCGAGCTGACCTGGAATATCGACAGCCTCTATATGGCCGGGGTTGGCGCCAATCTCAAGATCCGCGACTTCATGGCGGTCAACTTCACCGGCTGGTTCAAGGCCACCGACGGCGAAGGGAGCATGGACGACTACGACTGGCTCAACGTGGGCGGCGACTGGACCGACTGGTCGACCCATGAGAATACCGACGTCACCGAGGGAAGCATCGTCGACCTGAGCGTCGAGTTCAACATCATCCGCGCCGAGGGCTTCCAGCTCAAGGCCATCGGCGGTTACAAGCGTGACAACTTCGCCTGGGAGGCTTACGGCGGCGAGTACACCTATTCCGAGGGCGGCGGTTTCCGCAACTACACCGGCTCCTTCCCTGACGGTGCCGCCATCATCGGCTACGAGCAGACCTTCACCGCAGTCTACGGCGGCGTCGGCATCGGCGTGCAGACCCCGGTTTTCGAACTCGCCGGCCGGCTCATCTATTCGCCCATCGCCGAAGGGGAGGCCACCGACAATCATTACCTGCGCAACCTGGTCAGCTACGACAATGCCGAAGAGGGCGACATGCTCGCCTTCGATGTCACCGCCACCTTCGTCCTCTCCCCCAACTTCGCCCTCGAGGCGGCCTACAGCTACCAGAAATACGACATGATGCAGGGCGACTCGGAGTGGCACTACCGTGACCAGGGGGTCATTGTCTTCGCCCCCGATGGCGCCGGCATGGACCAGACCTCGTCGCTGGTCTCGGCGGGCCTGCGTTTCACCTTCTAAGCGGCGCTTTTCGCCAGACATAAAACGATCGGGCCCGGCGACCATTGCGGTCGCCGGGCCCGATGTCGTCTGGTGTCTACCCCAGGCGTCGGCTGAGGCGTCGACTCAGATCTTGGGCAGATTGGCCATCGACTTGGCGATGGCTTCGGCCGGGTAGTCATAGTCGTGCAGCTGCCCGGAGTAGAACTTGTCGTAGGAGCCCATGTCGATCAGGCCATGGCCGGAGAAGTTGAAGAGGATGGTCTTCGGTTCATTGGGGTCGCGCATCGCCTCGACGATGGCGCCACGGATGGCGTGGCAGGTCTCGGGGGCCGGGATGATGCCCTCGGTCTTGGCGAAGAGCACCCCCGCCTGGAAACACTCGAGCTGATGGAGCTTGACCGGCTCGACGATCTTCTCGCGCACCATCGCCGAGACGATGGGCGCCATGCCGTGATAGCGCAGGCCGCCGGCGTGGATTCCCGGGGGAATGAAGTCGTGGCCGAGGGTGTACATGTAGAGGAGCGGGGTGGTCTGGGCGACGTCGCCGAAATCGTAGGCCAGGGCGCCGGCGGTCAGCGTTGGGCAGGAGGCGGGCTCGGTGCCGACGAAGCGGATCTTCTTCCCCTCAAGATAGTCGGGGATAAACGGCACGGCCAGCCCGGCGAAGTTGGAGCCGCCGCCGCAGCAGCCGACGATGACGTCGGGGTATTCCCCGGCGATTTCCATCTGCTTCTTGGCCTCGAGGCCGATGATTGACTGGTGGAGGATGACGTGGTTGAGCACCGAGCCGAGGGCGTACTTGGTATCCTCGCGGGTGGCGGCGTCTTCGAGGGCCTCGGAGATGGCGATGCCCAGCGAGCCCGGGGTGTCGGGCATCTCCTGGAGGATGCGGCGGCCGGTGTTGGTCTCCTGGCTGGGGCTGGCGACCACGGTGGCGCCGAAGGTCTGCATGATCGATTTTCGGTAGGGCTTCTGATCGAAGGAGACCCGCACCATATAGACCTTGCATTCGAGGCCGAACTTGCTGGTGGCCAGGGACAGGGCGCTGCCCCACTGCCCGGCGCCGGTCTCGGTGGTTAGCCGCTTGACGCCCTCGCGCTTGTTGTAGTAGGCCTGGGGCACGGCGCTGTTGGGCTTGTGCGAGCCCACCGGCGACACCCCCTCGTTCTTGAAGAAGATCTTGGCCTTGGTGCCGAGGGCCTTCTCCAGGTTAGAGGCGCGTACCAGGGGCGACGGCCGCCAGATCTTGAGGATCTCGAGCACCTCTTCGGGGATGTCGATGAAGCGCTGGCTGGACATCTCCTGTTCGAGCAGGCCCATGGGGAAGACCTTGGCCAGCTTCTCCGGTCCCATCGGCTGCTTGGTCTCCGGGTCGAGGGGAGGCTTGAGGCCGCCCGGCAGGTCGGGCACGACGTTGTACCATTGGGTGGGCATCTCGTCATCGCGGAGGATGATTTTCTTCATCATGAGTTCTCCTTTCAGCAAAAGCTGCCGGGGGAAGGTGCCGCCCGGGGGCAATAGCCCTCTTGCGCCACAACTTCCGCCCTATATCGAGGGGGTTGGTGGAACCGCATCATTGCATGACCACCCTGGTTCTTTACCACAGTCGCCGCTCGGCGGGCAACCTTCCTTCGCCGTCCCCGTCGCTTTTATCGGGTAATCTCCACTCCTTCCCGCAGCGCCTGCTCCTCCTCCGGGCGCAGGTCGGGGCGCCAGCCCAGCCACTCCTCCTCGGCACGGTCGTGGAGAATGAAGCTGGCCTCGGGGGGGACAACGGCGCCGCTCCCCTCCTCGGGGGTGGCCAGGGCGATGCCGCCGCGGATGATCGCCGTCAGCGACTCGGCGGCGACGGTAACCCCGGAGAAGATGCCGCCCTCGATGCGCGTGCCGCTGACCTGCCAGAAGCGGCTGTTCTCGCGCACCGCCCATCTGTAGCGACTCTTGACGAGCACGTGCACCCGCACTTTCTGCATGGACGGGGCGAGGTCGTAGGCGACCACTTCGCCGATCGGTACCTGGCGGTAGTACAGCGGGGAGCCGATGTCGAGGGAGCCGAGCCGGTCGGCGAAGAGGACCAGCGGCAGGCCGCCCCCTCTGGCGAGTTCGGCGCGTGGCGGTTCGTCGAGGGCGGTGAAGCGGAGGGTTTCCTCGCCGCCGCCGGGGAGCAGGTTGAGGTAGGAGCCGAAAATGACCGTCTCGGCGTTTTTGATTCCGGCCAGCGACAGCTCGGCCTCTTCCACCCAGATCTTGCTGTGGCGGCGCAGCAGCCCCTTATGGCGGGCGGGGACATGCACCGTGGCGGCGACCTTGCCGCCCGCGTCGAGGCGCAGGGAGGATACTTTGCCGATGTCGATGCCGTGGTGGCGTAGCGGCGAGCCGACCTTGAGGCCCCTGCCCTCGCCGAGCAGCACGGTCAGCTCGGCCTCGTCGGCGTGGAGGGCGCGGTGCAGATCGGCATAGAGGGGGAAAGGCTCGACCGCCGCCGCCCAGGGTTCGCCATCGGGGTTGGTGCAGCCGATGCCGCCGGCGAGGATCGACTGCAGCGAGCCGCTGCGCAGGCTGATGCCGTCGAGGCCGCCGGAGAGCTGCACCCCGCTGATGTTGTAGAAGCGTGTCCGCTCGCCTATCAGCCGCTGGTGCTGCGGGTGGACGAGGACATCGACGAGCACCTCGCGGCCGTCGGCTGCGAGGCGGAAGCCCTCGACCTCGCCGATGGGCACCTTCTTGTAGAGCAGGGGCGCCCCGACGGAGAGCGACTCCGCCTCGGTGGCGCGCAGGGTCAGCCGTCTGCCCGGGGGGCGCAGCTCCGGTGCGGCCGCCGCGGCCTCGCGGGAGTTGCGGTGGAGGGTGTAGACCTGGTCGCGGAGGGGCGGGGCCGGCCGGGTCTTGCCGCCGAGATCGGGGGTGAGAAAGGAGACACCGCCGTGCAGCATCCGCGCCAGCGGCCCGGTGGCGACGCTGACCCCTTCGGCCAGGCTGCCGCGCATCTCCACCCCCGACTGCACCCAGAAGAGGCTCTTCTTGCCGAGGTAGTCGAGAAATTCGCGGTAGATGTAGAGGTCGACGCGGATCTCGGCCCCGGCTCCCTCCAGCCGGACATCGACCACCTCGCCGACCTGGAGGTTCTTGAAGTACACCGGGGAGTTCGCCGACAGCTCCGGCGGGAAGTCGGCCTTGAGCGAGATCAGTTGCCCCGGTCGCAATGGCACCTGTGGCGGCGGCTGGCTGACGATCTCGAAGTGGTCCTGAAAGTCCCCGTCGCCGGCCTGGAAGGTGATCTGCGTGCCGCTCAGCAGCAGCTGCAGGTTGTCGATGCCGCTGGGGGAAATCTCCGGTTTGACCAGCCAGAACCGCGTGCCGGAGCGGAGAATCACCTCGGCACGGGGGTCGAGGAGGACATGGGCGGTGACGGTGCGTTCCAGGTCGTTGTTGAAGGCGATATCCTTGACAAAGCCGACCTCAGCACCGCGGTAGACGACTTTCGTCGAGCCCTTGACGATATCCTCGCTGGAGGCCAGGGTGAGGGTCATGGGGATGCCGTACTCGGCGGCCTCGAGGTCGGGATAGAGGTTGAAGACGTGTCCGTTACGCGCTACCGGGGTGGTCTGCAGCTGTTCCGGGGTGTGGAGGAGGATGCCGCCGCGCAGCAACGAGGCCAGCGATTCCACATGGACCTTCAGCGCCGGCAGCTTGCCGCTGATATGGATGCCGCTGGCGTTGCAGAAGCGGCTGCCCTCGCGCACCAGGTGGGCGAACTGCGGCTGGATGAAGAGCTCGATGGAGACGTTTTTGTCGCCCTGCAGCTGATATTTCTGCACCTCACCGATCTGGATGTTGCGGTAGTAGATGCCGGTACCGACCTGGATCGAGCCGAGTTCCTCGGCCTGGAGCTTGAGGTGCAGCCCGGGCGTGTCGGGTGACACCGGCGGCATCGAGTTGAGGCCGGCGAACTCCCGGCGCGGGGTCGTCGAGGAGCCGACCTGGATGCCGATATAGCTGCCGGAGAGGATGGTGTCGAGGCCATGGATGGAACTGGCCGAAAGCTCCGGGCGTACCACCCAGAAGAGGGTGTCATCGACCAGCTGGTCGGCGACCGCTTTGTCCATCCTCACCGTGGCGGCGATCTGTTTGTTCTTGAGGTCGGGCTGCATCCTGGTGACCAGGCCGACGGGGATGCCGCGGGCCATGACCTGGGTCTTGCCGGGGACGATGCCGGTGGCGTCGCCGAAGTGGATGGTGATCTCGATGCCGGCGTCGCGGAGACTCGAGTAAAGGAGCCAGGCGGAGATGGCGAGGGCGATCAGTGGCAGGATCCAGATGATGGAGACGGTGCGGTTCTTGCGGACTTTGGCGGTGGTCATGGCTGTTGGCGCGAAAGGGGTGAGGGGTGAGCGCAGAGGTCGTTTCCCGGCAGGGTCCTCTCCCAGAGGCTGCGCGGGTCAAAGGTGATGGCGGCGAGCATCGTCGTCGCCACCACCAGGGCGAAGTAGGTGGCTGCGGGGGCGGTGTGGATGGAGGTGAAGAAGCCGAAATCCACCAGCGCGCTGAGCAGGGCGATGACGAAGATATCGAGCATCGACCAGCGTCCGATGAAGGAGATGAAACGGTAGAGTCTGGTCTTGGTCGCCGCCAGCGGGTCGCAGCCTTCCCGGGCGGCGAGAAGGAGGATGATCAGGCCGATGATCTTGAACAACGGCACGAGGATCGAGGCGGTGAGGATGATGACGCCGATGAAGTACGAGCCGTCGCGGAAGAAGTAGATGATGCCGTCGAGGATGGTCGAGCGGTCCGGGGCGCCGAGGAAATCCACCTCCATGATCGGCAGCAGGTTGGCCGGGGCGAAGAGGATGGCCGAGGTGAGCACCAGCGCCCAGGTGCGGCTGCGGCTGTGTGGCTTGCGCAGGTGCAGGGTGGCGCCGCAGCGGCGGCAGGGGCCGCCGTTCTCGCTGCTGGGGGAGAGGGCGTGGCAGGTGTGGCAGAGAACCAGGCCCTCTGCGGCGGCGCTTGCCCCCTGGGGAAAGGGGGAGAGCCCTTCCGGCGGCGGCTCTTCTTCCTCGTCGGCCCGCCTGTCGAGGGCCTGCCAGAAGAGGTTGCGGTCGACGATCACCGAGATGGCCAGGGAGATGACCACGAGAAGGGCGAAGCACCACAGGCCCGGGCGGTACTCGATGGCGGCGGTGCCCGACATCTTGATGATGGTCACCAGGATGCCGATGAGGTACACCTCGACCATGGCCCACTCTTCGAGGTGCAGGTAGAGGCGCAGCAGGGCCTTCCATTTTTTGCTGGAGGCAGCTGCGGCAGGCGGGCGCAGAAGACGGAAACTGAAGAAAAAGCTGCAGGTGAGGAGCAGCAGGGGGAAGACTACCGCCGAGAGCAGCACCATCAGCGCGACGAGGTAATACTCATTTCGGTAAAAGTTTAGGATCGATTGGAGTATATTGGCGGAGCCGCTGAAGCCGAAGGAGTTGAGCGACATCAGCGGCAGCAGCATTGCCGGGGGGTAGAGGAGCAGGCCGGAGAGGGCCAGCGCCAGGACCTTGGCGAAGGCGGCGGCGGTGCCGCGGCTGATGGCCCGCCCGCAGCGCGGGCAGAGCAGGGTGTAGCCTGGCGGCGGCCTCTTGTTGTAGAGGAGCAGGTCGCAATCCGGGCAGGCGGTATAGCGATCGAGGTGCTTCGACGACGGGGCGAGATCCATCCTGTGGCGCCGGCTGGCGGGCATTGTGAAGTTTTTTGCCATACTACCGTCGCCGCAAGGCTTTGTCATATGAAAACTCTTCACGGTCAGGGCATGACTCTGGCCGGGAGGCACAGAAAGAGAGGACCATGGGCGACAACACCTGGCTGAAGATAACCATCGCGAGCGACCCCCGCCTGGTCGAGCCGATCAGCGACTACCTCGTCGGGGTGCTCGAGGCGGGGGTGGAGACCGCCGCCGCCGACGAACCCGGCAGCGGCACGGTGATCTGCTACCTGCAACGGCCCAACCCGAGCCCGGAAGAGGTGGCGGAGAGTGTCGCCGCCATCACCGCCGCCGGCGAGCGGCTGGCCGCCGTCTTCGGCGTCGCCGCGCCGCAGGTCAACGCCGAGCTCTACGCCGAGGAGGACTGGGGCGCCACCTGGAAGAAGCACTTCTCCCCCTTTGCCATCGTCCCCGGCCTGGTCATCGCCCCGACCTGGGAGGAATACCGGCCGCAGCCGGGGGAAAAGGTGATAACCATGGACCCGGGCATGGCCTTTGGCACCGGCCACCACGCCACCACCACCCTCTGCCTCGAGCTCTTGCAGGGCGCCCTTAGCGCCAGTCCCGGGGCCAGGGTGCTCGATGTCGGCACCGGCACCGGCATCCTCGCCATGGCGGCGCTGCTCTTCGGGGCGTCACGGGCCACGGCCATCGACAACGACCCCGAGGCGGTGGCGGCGGCCCGGGCCAACGCCCTTGCCAACGGCCTCGCCGGAGCCATGGAGGTATCCCTCACCCCCCTGGCGGAGCTCGCAGGGCGCTATCGCATCGTCGTCGCCAATATCGTCCACGACGTGCTCCTCGAGCTTGCCCCTGCGCTCGATCGCGCCACCGGCGAGGAGGGCTCCCTCATCCTCTCCGGGCTGCTTGCCGGCGAACAGGTGAAAAGCATCGCCCGCCACTTCGCGGCGCGGGGCTTCGCGGTGGCCGAGGAACGTCAGCGGGGCGAGTGGGCGGCCTTGGCCCTGTGCCGGGCTGGCGCGGGGCTCACTCCTCCGGTTGGGAGGGATGGCGCAGGGCGGTGAGCTGGTAGTCGGTGTCGAAGATGATGCCGATGCCGTCTGCGTCACGGCGGATGACGATGGCGCTGGCGGCGACGCGGACCCGGTTGTTGTCCAGGGTCTTGAGGGCGTCCTGGGAGACGATGAACTTCAGTCGCCGCAGGTCGTCGAGGTCGAGGAGGAACTCCACCCGCACCTTGGCCGCCAGGGGAAAGGGGTGGGTGGTCTTGAGGAAGGCGCCGCCGGCGCTGATGTTGGCGGCGACGGTGTCGATCAGCGGCTGCTCCCCGGGGCGATGGCGGTAGGTGAGCTGCGCCTCGAGGTTGAGGGAAAAGCGTTCTTGACGTCGTTTCTCGCTGGGCATCGGCCTGTCCTGGTGGCGGCGGGGAATGCGGTGGTCGGTCAAGGGCCAGTGTTACGGAAATAGCCGGGAAAGTCAACGTCAAACAGGGATCGCGCCCGGCGGGCGCTGAGCGGGAAGGGATGAGGAGATTTTTTGTCGAGGCGGCAGGCGTGAGCGGGGAGGAGGTGACCCTGTCGGAAGAGGAGTCGCACCATATCGTCAAGGTGCTGCGCCTGCCGGTGGGCAGCGAGATCGAGCTGCTCGACGGCCGTGGCGGGGTCTATCGCGCGGAGCTCCTCTCCCTCGGCCGGCGGGTGGCGGCGCGCATCGTCGCCCCGGTCGCCACGGCTGGCGGCGCGGGCCGCCAGCTCACCGTCTACCAGGCCATCCTCAAGGGCGAGAAGATGGACACCGTGGTGCAGAAGTGCACCGAGCTTGGCGTCAGCCGGCTGGTGCCGGTGCGCAGCAGACGCTGCCAGGGCGGCAGGGACGACGAGCGCGACGCCAGGCGCCTGGAGCGCTGGCGGCGCATAGGCGTTGCCGCCTGCAAGCAGTGCCTGCGCCCGGTGCTGATGGACATCGCCATGCCGCTGGCAGTCGCCGACCTGGCCAGCCACTGCCAGGCCCAGCGGCGGCTGCTCTTCTGGGAGGAGGAGCGCGCGTTGCACCTGCGCGGGCTTGCCGACTGGGGCGAGACCGCCTCGGCGGCGCTCTTCTTCGGCCCCGAAGGCGGCCTCGCCGGGGAGGAGGTGGAACTGCTGCGGCAGGGAGGCTGGGTGACGGTGAGTCTTGGCGAGCGCATCCTGCGCGCGGAGACCGCCACCCTGGGGGCGGTGGCCATCGTCCAGTACCTCTTGGAGAACCTGTGATGGCTGGCCCGATACCTGTCAAGCGCGAGCGCATCCTCAAGCGCGAGGTGCCGTCGCTGACCTTCGCCGAGGCGGTCGCCGCCGGCAAGACGATCATCGACGTGCGCTCCCCCCTGGAATTCGCCGAGGGCGGCATCGCCGGGGCGGTCAACATCCCGCTCTTCGACGCCGAGGAGCGTGGGCTGATCGGCACCCTCTACCGCCATGGCGGCCGCGAGGAGGCGGTGCAGCAGGGCTTTGCGGTGGCCGAGGGCAAGCTGGAGTCCCTGCTCGCCCAGTTCGCCCCCTATCGCCACCACCAGCTGGCGGTGTGCTGCGCCAGGGGCGGCATGCGCTCCCTGTCGGTGGTCAATCTCCTCAACGGCGCCGGCTTTTCCGCCTGTCAGCTGCGCGGCGGCTACAAGGAGTATCGCCGCGGCATCCTCGAGCGGCTGGAACATTTTGCGCCGCGGCTGATCGTCATCCATGGCCTCACCGGCACCGGCAAGACCAGGCTGCTCGGCCTGCTCGACGGGGCCATCGACCTCGAGGACTGCGCCAACCACCGCTCCTCGCTGTTCGGCGCCCTGGAGCGAGAGCCCAGCTCGCAGCGGGTCTTCGAGGACCGGCTTGCCGGCTCGATCGCCGGCCTCGGCGAGGAGCCTTACTTCATCGAGGGCGAGAGCCGCAAGATCGGCCGCGTCTTCATCCCCAAGCCCCTGGCGATGGCCATGAAAAGCGCGGTGATGGTGCAGATCCACTGCACTCTCGAAACGCGCATCGCCCGCATCCTCGAAGACTACCCGGTGCGCGACGAGACCGTGGTGGGGCAGATCGACGCCATCCTCCGCTCCATGCGGCGCGGCCTCGGCCCGGAGCTGGTGGAGGAGATGTGCCGTCTGCTGCACCGGGGCGAGCTTCACGAGCTGGTGCGCCTGCTTCTCGTCCATTACTACGACCGCCGCTACGGCAAGAGCATGAGCGGCTACCGCTATGCCCTGGAGCTCTCCGCCGAGGACCTCCACCAGGCGGCGGCGCAGCTTACCCTTTTCCGCCGCTCGCTCCTTCCCTGAGCTCTCTCACTCCACTACCGCCTCGATCTGCCGCTTGTCCATCCAGCCGCGGCGGCCGCTCTCAAGGGCGACGAAGAGATACTCGCCATGGGTTTTTTCCACCCTCACCAGCCGCCCCTCCTGGAGCATGCCCAGCGAGGCCGAGGAGGGGAAGGGCGAGAGCAGCAGGCGGGCATCGGCGGCGATGACCACCGAGGGGTTGAAGCTCTGATGGCGCACCGCCGCCGCAGTCGCGGCGAGGGACATGACCAGCAGGCAGCAGAGGCTCGCTGTCAGGCGACCGCGCCGCAGCCGCGCCTTCCACAGGGCGAGGAGCTGCCAGGCGGCCATGGTCACCAGGGCGGCCAGGGCGAGGAGCGCCCAGCGGTCCAGGCTGAGCAGTTCCATCGGCCGCCAGCCTTGCGGCGGGTCGGAAAAGAGGCCCTTGTCCCGGCGCAGCAGCTGCAGGCTGCCCTGCAGGTCGGGGTCGTCCGGGGCAAGACGCAGGCCGCGCTCGTAGGCGAGGACCGCCCGGCCCGTCTGTCCCGCCCGGGCGTAGCTGTTGCCGAGGTTGTAGAGGAGGTGCGGCGAGTAGCCGACGGTGGCCTGCACCTCCTCGTAGAGGGCGATCGCCCGCTGATAGTCGCCACGGCTGTAGGCCTCGTTGGCGGCGCTGAAGAGCTGGTCGCCGTCCGCGGCGGCGGCCTTGCCGCAGGTCATGGCGGAGAAGAGGCAGAGGGTCAGGGCGAGGAGGATGGCGCGGCAGGTCATGGCAGTTCCTCCAGGGCGGTTTTCAGGCTGGCGAAGAGCCGCTCCATCTCCCCCTGGGTGGGAGGCGCAGCGCCGTAGAGGGCGGCGTCGGCGGCGGCGAAGAGCTGCGGCAGGGCCGTGCCCCGGCCGAGCCGCTCTTCCAGGGTGGCGCCGGTGATCGCTTGCGGAGGCAGGTCCCAGGCCCGGCCGAGGTGGTTCTGCACCGTCGTCCTGGCGGCGGCGAGGAAGGCGGTGCCGTCCCCCTGGCGGCACTTGTCGCGGCAGACGTCGAGGTCAATGGCGAGATGCTGGTCGCGCTGCCGCCGCGCCGCCTGGTGAGGGTGGCGCAGCAGGTGGCGGCGGCGCAGCTCAACCAGCGCGGCAAAGAGTAATGCCGCCGCGGCGGCGCCGGCCGTGGCCAGGAACCAGCCGTGCCGGAAGATCGGCTTCAGCGATGGCGACAGGGGGCCGAGTTCCAGGCGGATCGGCGGGGCCTGGGCGACGGCGGCGGCTGGCCCCGTTGCGGGGTTCGCCGGGGAAGATGGGGTAGCCGCCGTTCCTGTCGGCGAGGTGCTCGCCTCGCTTCCGGTCGTCGCGGCAGAGGGCGATGGGGTTGACGGAACTTCGCCGGGAGGGGGCGCCGCCGTGCTCCCCTTGACCTGCACCGCCAGGGGCGGGCTGTGCACGGTGACGTACTCCTTTTTGTTCGGGTCGAAGAAGCTAAAGGAGAGACCGGGCAGTTCCGCCACCCCCGCCTCTCTGGCCACCACCGCCATCTCGAAGGTCTTGCTGCCAGTATAGTCGTTGCCCTGGGAGCTGAAGGACGAGGTCGGGGGATAGGTCTTCCATCGTGGGCTGTCTGGGAAGACCGGGGCTTCGATGCGCTGGAAGTTGCCCTTGCCGCTGATCTCCATGGTCAGTTTGAGCGGTTCGCCGACCTCCAGCTGCATGCGGTCGGTGCTCACCGCCAGGGTGAAGTCGCCGATGGCCCCGGAGAACTGGGCTGGGCGGCCTTCTTCGGGCAGGGGGATGACGGAGAAGACCATCTGCGGGCTGCGTGCCTCGATGGGCTTGCGCTGCGCGCCACCGAAGAAATTGTCGAAGAAGGGGTCGTCGAAGGCCGGGTCGTTGAAGAGGCTGCCGCCGAAGGGGGAGAGGGGGCGGCGCCGCTGCGGCAGCATCAGGGAGGCCTCCATGGAAAAAAAGATGTGCTGGTCGCCGACCTTGAGGCCGGTCAGGGTGGTGTCCCAGGAGAGCACGTGGTAGTCGATGCCGTTGATACGCTCCTCGCCCTGCTGCGGCTTTTCCCTGAGCGGCGGCATGGCGACGCCTTCCCCTTTGAGGGTTGGCAGGGAGTTGATGTCGGTGCGGTAGTTCTTGTGGAAATAGGCCTTGATGCGCACCGGGACGACCTCTCCCGGGTAGTGCTGGCCGGGGGGGGCGAGACGGATGAACGCCACCTCGCTGTCGCCCTGGGCGGTGCCGTTTGCCGACGAGCCGCCGGCGGCGGTGACCTCGAAGCTGAGCGGTCTGGTGGTGGCGCTCTCCCCGCCGGCGCTGACTTTGATGGGCGGGATGGTGTAGGTGCCCGGCCGCTCCGCCTGCACCACATAGGTTTGCACCAGCGACGAGCTCATCGACCCGTTGACGATATTGACCCGGCTCGACTGGCCGCGGCTGTGGAAGGCGATGCCCTCCACCTGCGGCAGTTCGATGGCCGAGAGGCGGCTGGCGCCGTTGATGGTGATGGTCAGCAGGGTTCCCTGATCCACCGGGAAGGAGAGATGGCCGAGGGCCGCCTCGAGGGTGATGTCGGCCCGCGCCGGATGGCCGGCGAGGAGCAGCGCGAAGAGCAGCGCGAAGAACGTTCCTTGATGCTTCATTACCAATCCTTGTCGACCCGTCGATCCGTGCCGGAAGAGGGGGCGAAGTGCAGGGTCGCTTCTTCGCCGCGCAGGGCCTCAAGGAGCCGCTCCGCCTCTTCCCTGGTCATCTTGCCGAGAAGCCGTCGTTGCCGCTCGTCCCGGGAGGGCTCCCCCGCGGCCTGCGGGGAAGAAGCTGCGGGGGCCTGAGGTTGCTGCACGTCGGCTCCTTCTGCCGTGGCTTCAGCGCTTTCGCCCGGCGCTGGCCGTTTTGCCATATCTTCCGGCGCGGCGGCCGGTTTATCGCCGCTGGCCCTGTCCTTGTCGGCCTGGGCGGCGGGGTCATCCCCCTGTCCCTGGCCGCCCTTGTGCTGCTGCGGATCGTGGCGGTCGGCGGCGCCCCGCCCGCTTTCCTGGGGTTCCGTACCCGGCTGCATCTCCGGCCTCTGATCCTGCCGCCTCTCATCTTCCTGGCCCGGTGAGGCCGCCTGCCCGCTGTTTCCCCGGGATGACGTCGCCCCCTCCTGGCCGTTGTCGTTCTGCTGCGTTGCCTGACTCTGTGCCTTTTCTTCCTGCAGCTTCTTCTGCAACTCCTCGAGCCTTGCCGCCACCAGGCGTTGGTTCTCCCTGGCGTCGGCGTCGGCGGGATCGAGGCCAAGGGCGGCGTCGTAGGATTCAAGGGCCTGGCGCCACTGGCGCGCCGCCGCCTGGCCGTCGCTGGACTGCAGCTCGCGGCCTTTCTGGTAGTGACTGTTGCCGCGGTTGAAGTAGGCCTTCTGCTGCAGCTGCGGGTCGTCGGTCTGCAGCGCCCCGCCGAAGTGGGCGACCGCCTCGTCGTAGTGTGAGCGGCGATAGGCGGTGGTGCCGAGGTTATAGAGCAGTTGCGGATTGTCGGGCTCTTTTTCCAGCCGCTTGCGGTAATACTCCTCCGCCGCGGAAAAGTCGCCACGCATGTATGCCTCTTCCCCTGGAGAAGCGAGGGCCCGGTGTGGCGGCGCGAGCGTCACGGCGAGAAGGAGGAGTCCTGCCGCGCCGCCGCGCCGCCACAACCGGGCAAGAGATGCTCGTGGCAGGCGAAGGGGGATGCGGCGCTCGCCGAGGAGGTGTTCGAGCACGAGAAGGGCCAGCGCCAGGGCCAGGGGCCACTGGTAGCGCTCGACTGGCACGTGCTGCCGTTTTTCGAGCAGCTCGTCCTTGGGAACCAGGGCCAGTTTCTCGCGGTAGAGGGTTTCCAGCCCTTCTCCGGCCGGCCCCAGGGGCACGTAGAGGCCTCCGGTCGTGGCGGCGATGCGTTGCAGGGTGTCGCTGTCGAGGCGCGAGGTGACGTAGCTGCCGTCCTCGTCCTTGACAAAGCCCTTGCCGTCGGGCCGGGGGATGAGCTCGCCCCGGCTGCTGCCCACGCCGACGGTATGGATGGTCAGCCCCTTGGCTGCGGCATCTTCGGCGGCAGCTGCCGCCTCGCCGCCGAGGTCCTCGCCGTCGCTGAGGATGATGAGGATCTTGTGGTTGCTGCCGGAGGACAGGGTCTCGACCGCCTTGCGGATGGTCTTCCCCAGGTCGGTGCCGCCCTGGGGCAGGAGGTGTACGTTCATCGCCGCCAGCGAGCGGGCGAAGGCCTGATAGTCGATGGTCAGCGGGCAGAGGAGGTAGGCGCTGCCGGCAAAAGGCAGCAGGCCGACGCGGTCGCCCCTCAGCTGGCGGACGAAGTCGAGCACCGCCAGCGAGGCGCGCTGCAGGCGGTTCGGCTTGATGTCCTCGGCGAGCATGCTTTTCGAGGTGTCGATGGCGAAGAGCAGGTCGATGCCGCGTCGCTGCACCTCGACCCAGTGGTGGCCGTACTGGGGCCTGGCCAGGGCGACGAAGGCAAAAAAGACGGCCAGTACAATGAGCGTCATCTTCAGCCGCCTCCTTCCCGGGGAGAGGCTGGTGGTGAGACGGGGCAGCAGATGTTCCGCGGCAAAGCGAGCCAGCCTCTGCCGGCGCTGCCGCTCCCAGGCGACGAGCGTGGCGGCGAGGGCGAGGCAGGAGAAGATGCCGGCGGCAAGCCATAGTGGCTGGGCGAAGTCCATGGCGTTCCTCCGGCTAAGGCAGCCGCCTCCTGTTGAGATAGAGCTCGAAGGCCAGCGCCAGCAGGGCGGCTGCCACCAGGTAGGGGAAGAGGTCGCGGTGCAGCTGGAAGGCCTCTATGGTCCTGCGGGTGGTCTCCATCTTGTCGATGTCCTCGTAGATTTTTTCCAGCGAGGCGGTGTCGGTGGCGCGGAAGTAGACCGCCCCGGTCTTCTCGGCCACCGCGGTCAGGGTTTCCTCGTCGATGTCGACGCGGGCGCGCACCAGCTTGCGGCGGCCGAAGGGGTCGACCACCGGCAGCGGCGCCTCGCCGCGGGTGCCGGCGCCGATGGTGTAGATCTTGATGCCCATGGCCTCGGCGGCCTCGGCGGCGTTCAGCGGCGAGATGCTGCCGCTGTTGTTGATGCCATCGGTGAGGAGGATGAGCAGCCGCGATTTCGAGTCCTGGTCGCGCAGGTGGTTGATGCCGCTGCCGATGGCCGAGCCGATGGCGGTGCCGTCCTCGGCCATGTCGAGGTTCAAGGCCTCGAGGCGCTGGCGCAGCCACTGGTGGTCGAGGGTCGGCGGGCTCACCAGGTAAGGCTTGCCGGCGAAGGCCACCAGGCCGATGCGGTCTCCCGGGCGGCCGTCGATGAAGCGGTCGACCACCTTCTTGACTGCCTCGAGGCGGTTGGCAGGCTTGCCATCGAGGGTGAAGTCCATGGCTTCCATGGAGCCGGAGACATCGACGGCGAGGATGATGTCGATGCCGCTGGCGGTGATCTCGGTGGTGGAATTCCCCTGCTGCGGCCCGGCGAGGGCGAGGATGAGGAGGGCGACGACGGCCAGGCGTGGGAGGAGGAGGAAGAAACCTGGCCTCGTCTTTCGTGCCTCGGCCAAGGCCGCAGCAAGGGAAAGGGAAGAAAAGGAGAGGGACGGCGCGGCGCCGCGGCGTCCGTGGAGAACGGCCAGCAGGGGCAGCAGGAGCAGCAGCCAGAGGAACTGGGGGTAGAGAAACCTCATCGCTGCCCTCCACTGTCGCCGGCTGGGGTGGTCTGGGCGATGAAGCGGCGCAGGGAGTCCTCCACCCCCTGCAATTGGCCGGGGTCGCCAGCCTGGCGGGCGAACTTGGCCAGGTCGGCGAGGCGCAGCAGCCGCAGCAGCTCCCCGCGCCACTCCTGCAGCCACTCCTCTCCCAGGGTATGCAGGGCGCTCTCGAGCTCGCCGCGGGTCTGGCGGGTCGAGGGGAGGGAGAAGCGCCGCTCGAGATAGTGGCGCAGGATGTGGTCGGTGCTCTGCAGGTAGCCGAGGCCGTCGCCCTTTTCACGGAGCGGGGCTGCGGCGCCCAGCGCCTGCAAGGCCTCTTCCCAGGGGGGGACGATGGTCATGGGCGATTCCTTTCGCGACCGCCGGCGCCATAAAAGGAAGACGGCGAGGAGAGCGAGCAGCGTCAGCGAAACCGCCAGGGCCACGGGGAGCATGGGGTAGTCGCCGGCGAGCGTCAGGGGGCCGTGGATATCGCGCAGGCCGTCGTCGGCGGCGAGGGTCGTGGGTGTCCCTGTCTGGCTGGAATCCGTGGCGGCGACCTCTCTCGCCAGGTTTGCCGAGGCGAGGAGCGGGGCGGCTGCCGGGATGATGCGCATGTTGCCGTTCATCTCGCCCGCCCCTGCCTGGCGTGGAAAAAGGAGAGGAGCTGCGGCAGGTAAGGGCTGTCGGTGCGCAGGTCGAGGCGGTCGATGCCGGCGGCGGCGAGGGTTTTGGCGAGCACCCGGTGACGCTCTTCGGCGAGCAGGCGGTAGCGTTCGCGAAGTCCCCGGTCGGAGGTGTCGAGTTCCACCTGCAGCCCGCTTTCGGCGTCTTCCAGGGTCAGCAGGCCGACGTCGGCAAGCTCCATCTCGCGGGGGTCGGCGACGGTGACGGTGATGAGGTCGTGGCGCCGCGCGCCGATCTGCAGCTTTGGGCGCAGCCGGGTGAGTTCTCTGTCGAAGCTGCCGGGCAGGCAGAAGTCGGAGATGAGAAAGGCGACGCAGCGGCGCCTGACGACACGGCTGACGAAGTCGAGGCCGACGCCGATATCGGTTTGCCGGCCCTGCGGCCGGAAGTAGAGGATCTCGCGAATGAGGCGAAGGATATGGCCGCGACCCTTCTTGGGGGGGATGTAGAGCTCGACGTCGCCGGTGAACAGCACCAGGCCGACCTTGTCGTTGTTGCGCACCGCCGAGAAGGCGAGCACCGAGCCGACCTCGGCCATCAGCTCCCGCTTGCTGCGGCTCCCCGAGCCGAAGTCGCCGGAGGCGCTGATATCGATGAGCAGCATGATGGTCAGCTCGCGCTCCTCGGCGAACTTCTTGACATGGGGGATGCCGGTGCGGGCGGTGACGTTCCAGTCGATATCGCGCACTTCGTCGCCGGGGACGTACTCGCGCACCTCGTCGAAGTTCATGCCCCGGCCCCGGAAGACCGAGTGGTAGTTGCCAGCCAGGCTGTCGTTAACGAGGCGCCGGGTGCGCACCTCGATCTGCCGCACCGTGGCGAAGATCTCCCGGGGCAGGCTCCCCTTATCCCCAGAGGCGCCGAGGTTCATGGCACCGGCACCGTGTCGAGGATCTTGCGGATGATGTCCTCGCTGGTGATGCCCTCGGCCTCGGCCTCGTAGCTGAGGCGCAGGCGGTGGCGCATGACGTCCATGGCCGCCGCTTTGACATCGTCGGGGGTGACGTAGCCCCTCCCGGCGAGGAAGGCGAGGCCGCGCGCCACCACCTTGAGGCTCAGGGTGGCGCGCGGCGAAGCGCCGCTGTCGATGAGGTGGGCAAGATCGAGCCGGTAATGGCCGGGGTCGCGGGTGGCATGGACCAGGGCGACGATATAATCCTTGATCTTGCCGTCCATATAGATGGCGTTGACGACGCGGCGGGCGGCGAGGATGTCGCCGGGGGTGGCCACCGGGGTCACCGGGGGGCGGGCGTCAGGGTCGTCGTAGGCGTCGAGGATGCGCCGTTCCTCCTCGCGGCTGGGGTAGCTGACCACCACCTTGAGCATGAAACGGTCCACCTGGGCCTCGGGCAGCGGGTAGGTGCCTTCCTGCTCGATGGGGTTCTGGGTGGCGAGGACGACAAAGAGCTCGGGCAGGGGAAAGGTGCGCTCACCGAGGGTCACCTGCCGCTCCTGCATCGCCTCGAGCAGGGCCGACTGCACCTTGGCCGGGGCGCGGTTGATCTCGTCGGCGAGGATCAGCGAGGAGAAGATCGGCCCCTGCTTGACCTCGAAGGTGAACTGGCGCGGGTTGTAGACCTCGGTGCCGAGGATGTCGGCGGGGAGCATGTCCGGGGTGAACTGGATACGGCGGAAGTCGGTGCCGATGGCTGCCGCCAGGGTCTTCACCGCCAGGGTCTTGGCCAGACCGGGCAGCCCTTCGAGAAGGATATGGCCGCCGCACAGCAGGCTCGCCAGGAGCCGTTCGCGGAGGTGCTCCTGGCCGATGACGGTCCTGGCCAGCACCTCGCGCAGCGGCCCGAGCCAGAGGGAGTTGCGGGCGACTTCCTCGCCGACGCGCTGGATGGAGGTGGAGACGTCCCCCGCCTGGGGGGGCAGATGGATGATATCGGGAGGCTGTGCCAACATGTGAGGTCCGAAGAGGTTGGAAGTTATCGTTGAGGGCTGCCTTTGCCGCCATTTCCTGCCATCGGCGGGGGGCCGTACCGCTGAGCGCTTTCGAGGGCGTGGGTCCGCGGTCGCTTTCTCTCCTCGCGGCGAGCGGAAGCCCTCTTGCCGGGTCATGCGGCGACTATAGGCGCTCAACATTACCGTAGCCTTGCGCAGACATTACAAAGCTGTAATCTTTGCTTCACAGCGAGGCGGCGTGTATTTTACTTTGACAAAAAGGGGGAATAGGTCATTGTTGCCGCAGACCGCGGCCTTTCGGCCGCTTCATCGCCCCCGGGCCCACCCTTCTCCGCCGCTCCCGCCCATGCCGCAGCTCTATCTCCAGGAATACGCCAAACATCTCGCCGGCAGGCGGGCGGGCATCGCCTGCCGCGAGGGGATCCTGCGCGACCACCTGGCGGAGATCGTCGCCGACCTCAAGTTCCTCGGCCGCATGGGTATCGCCGTCACCTTCTTTCACAACCTCCCCAACCGTTTCGCCAACCAGAAGCTGCAGAAGGAGCTGGAGCGCAAGCTGCCCGCGGCGGAGGTGGTGCGGGTGGTTCCGGAGGTGGATTTCTACCGCGCCGTGCTGCACCATCCCGAACCCTTCGACAAGCTGATCTTCCTCGAGCGTCGCCCGCTCATCGACAAGGCCGGCAACAAGATCAACGCCCTGACCACCACCAGGCTGCGCCAGTCGCTGGCCGAGTTCGGCGACGCCATCGCCAACGTCAACTTCCGCGATGCCATGAACCGCATCTGCGAGATGATCGAGGCCGGCTCCTGCGACCGCGTCCATATCCTCCCCGCCGGCCGCGACACCATCAAGCACGAGCTGTTCACCGTCGAGGGCAGCGGCACGATGATCGCCAACAACTTCACCGAGGAGTTCCGCCGCGTCGCCACCGACGACGAGGTGGCCATCGTCGCCCGCATCCTCGCCAGTTACAAGCGCAGCGGCTTCCTCAAGCCCCGTGGAAAGGAGTATCTCGACCGCCATCGCCACAACTTCTTCGTCACCGTCATCGACGGCATCGTCGTCGGCTGCGTCGAGGAAAAGCCCTTCGACGAGGAGACCGTCGAACTCGGCGCCTTGGCCATCTCCACCCGCTTTCGCAACCAGCGCGTCGGCGTCTATACGGTCAACGCCTTCATGCACGCCATGCGCGCCGCGGGCTTCCGCCGCTTCATCTCCCTGACCCGCAACCCGCGGCTGCAGGAGCTCCTGCAGCGGCTCGGCTTCGTCGCCGGGGATCGCCCCGAGTACAAACGGCGCCAGGAGCAGAGCCCGGGGGTGCCGCTCTTCTACCGCGAGGGGGCCGGGGACGAGCCGCCGCCCCATTTTTAGCCAGCAGTCATGCTTCTTTCCCCCGCCACGGCGGCCTCTTTTTCTTCAAAAAAGCGTGGCGACATGGTAGGAAAGGGCGGAACGACACCGCCTGGGAACCACTTCCTTCCCGGCGCAAACCTCGCAATTCAGGGAGATCCCGTGGACGAAAAGAACATTACCAAGGTGCTGGTCTCCGAGGAGGAGATCCGCGAGACGGTGGCCCGTCTCGGTGCCGAAATCACCGCCACTTACCAGGGGCTGGAGAGAGAGCTGATGGTCATCGGGCTGCTGCGCGGCTCCTTCATCTTCATGGCCGACCTGGTGCGGCGCATCAAGGTGCCGCTGGTGGTCGATTTCATGACCGTGTCCAGCTACGGCGACGGCACGGTGAGCAGCGGCGACGTCAAGGTGGTCATGGATCTCGACTCCTCCATCGAGGACCGCGACGTCCTCCTCGTCGAGGATATCGTCGATACCGGGCGCACCTTCGCCAAGGTCATCCGCATGATGCGCAACCGCAACCCGCGTTCGCTCAGGGTGTGCACCTTCCTCAACAAGCCCGAGGCGCGGGTGGTGGACATCCCTCTCGATTTCTGCGGCGTGCACATCCCAAACGAGTTCGCTGTCGGTTACGGCCTCGACTACGCCCAGGGCTACCGCCACCTTCCCTATGTCGGCGTGTTGCAGCCCGACTGAAGGGCCTGCGGATCGCGGCAGACCGTTCTTTTCAGGGTGAGCCGGCGGCAGCCAGCCATTGCCACCCGCAGCCTTCGGCGTGGAGGGGGGCTTCGTTGGGGAGGGCTGCCTGCCCTGGCTGCAGGCGTTTCCGGCTGCGGCGCGGTTTTTCTGGATGTGCCGATCGATCAGTTTCTTTCGGCCCGGCCTGATGCGTGGCGCGGGCCACCTCTGCGCTGCCTTACTCCCCCGTTTTAATCGCCCCTCGAATTCAGCCGAACAGGGTGATGAGCGCCGTGCTCAGCAACGGCAGATAGGTGATGAGCAGCAGGGTGATGAAGAGCAGGAGGAGGAAGGGCAGGGTGGCGAAGCACAACTCGGTGATCCCCTTCTCGAAGCGGTAGGAGGCGAGGAAGAGGTTCATGCCCACCGGCGGGGTGCAATAGCCGATCTGCAGGTTGGTGAGGAAGACGATGCCGAGGTGGATCGGGTCGATGCCATAGCCCAGGGCGATGGGCAGGATGAGCGGCACGATGAGCACCAGGGCCGAGAAGATGTCGAGCATCGCCCCGACGACGAGGAGGAAGAGGTTGAGCAGCAGGAGGAAGGTGTACTTGTCGTCGATATACTGCTGGATGAAGGCGAAGAGGCGCGTTGGCACCTCCTGGTCGATGAGGTAGTTGGTGGAGGCCATGGAGGTGGCGAGGACGACGAAGATGCCGCCGAAGAGCATCATTGACTTGGCCAGAACCGCCGGCAGCTGGCGTAGCGGAATGTCGCGGTGGACGAACATCTCGACGACCAGCACGTAGAGGGCGGTTACCGCCGCCGCCTCGCCGGGGACGAAGACGCCGCCGTAGATGCCGCCGAGGAGCAGCACCGGCAGCGGCAGTTCCCAGGCGATGCTCTTCAGGCCCTGCCACACTTCGGCCCCGCTGCGGCGCGGTCGCCTCTCCCGGCGCGGGCTCTTGGCCACGGCATAGCCGATGAGCAGGGCGAGCATGAGCAGGCCGGGGAGGATGCCGGCGAGGAAGAGGTGGTCGATGCGCGTCTCGGCGATGACCCCGAAGAGGATGAGCGGCAGGCTCGGGGGAAAGAGCAAACCGAGGCTGCCGGACGAGGTGATCAGCCCCATGGAAAACCTCTCGTCGTAGCCTTCTGCGAGGAGGGCCGGGAGGAGGAGCCCGCCAAGGGCGAAGATGGTCACCCCGGAAGCCCCGGTAAAGGCGGTGAAGACGGCGCAGACGAGCAGCGAGACCACCGCCAGGCCCCCCGGCAGCCAGCCGAGGAAGACGCGCGAGAACTCCAGCATCCGTCCCGGGGCGCGGCTCTCCGAGAGGAGGATGCCGACGAAGATGAACAGCGGCAGCGCCACCAGCAGCGGGGTGTCGGCGAGGCGGGCCATTTCGATGATCACCACCGAGACGTCGATGCCCGCCGAGGAGAAGGACAGCAGGGCCAGGGCGCCGATGACGAGAAAGAGCGGCGTGCGCAGCAGGGCCAGGCCGAAGATGAGGATCTTGAGGAAGCTCATGGTGTGGTGCCGCGGCTATGGCTGGCGAGCAGGTCCCGCAGCCGCAGCACCAGCAGCAGGCAGGACTTGGCGGCGACAAGGGCGAAGGCCAGGGGGAAGATGGCGTTCCAGGCCCATAGCGGCAGGTCGAGCGGACCCTGCCCGCCAGACTCGATCTCCCCGGCAAGGAAGAGCCAGCCGGCCCAGGTCAGCCCGGCGGCGGCGAGGCAGCTGAAGAGCTGCACCACCGCGTCGAGATAGGGCGTCAGCGCCGCCGGCAGACGCCCGCCGAAGAGGTCGATGGCGATGTGCTTGCCCTGGCCGGTGGCGGCCACCGCCCCGAGCAGCCCGGACCACAGCACCAGGTAGCGGAGCAGCGGGTCGATCCACAGCAGGCCGCCGGAGACCGCGGTGCGCAAAAAAATCTGTAAACAGGCAAGGAGGATCATCGCTGCCAGCAACAGGCACAGCAGCACCTCCTCGATTCTCTCGATGAAGGGTGGCATGGGGCTGCCGCCCTGCAGGGGAGCGGGCGAGGTCACTTGCCGCTCCCTGCCGGGCCCTTGGCGCGGAACTCTTCCAGCAAGGCCATGGTGCGGTCGTAGATGTCCTGCGACATGGCCTCGGGGATGAGCTGTTGCACGAGCTGCTGCCTTTTCTCGCGCAGCTCGTGCAGCATGGCGTCGTCGATCTTCTCGAACTTGATGCCCTGCTCGACCATCACCCGGCGCGAGTCTTCATTGCTGCTGCGCGTCTTGGCGAGGAGAATGGGGAAGTGGGTTGCCGCCGCCTGGTGCACGATCTGCTGCTGGTCCGGGCTGAGGGCGGCGAATTTCTTGCTGTCGAGGGCGAAGACGCCATAGGCGTACCCATAAGGGGCGTCGATGATGTGGGTGGCCTTGGTGAACCACTGCAGGACGATGGACCCGTAGAGGGAGTTGTAGACCGTCTCCACCAGGCCGCTCTGCAGCGAGGGGAGCACGTCGGGGATGGACAGCTGAATCGGGGTGATGCCGAGGTTCTGCAAGTAGTTTTCCGAGATGGGGTCCCCAGAGGGGCTCCAGTTCTTTGATTGCCGCAGCTCGTCGAGGGTGGTGATGGGCCTGGTCGACATCGAGTAGATGAAACCGACCTCGGTGACGGCGATCAGCTCCAGCTCTTTTTCGTGAAAGCGCTCGCGGAAGGTCGGTATCAGGCCGGCGACGACATGGTCGACTTCCTCGTAGGAGGAGAACAGGGAGGGCAGGGCGAGGATGCGGAAATCGGGGACCACCGTGGCCATGCCGGTCATGGTGAAGCCGCCGCCATGCAGCTGGCCGACACGCATCTTGCGGAACATCGCCTGGTCGTCGCCCATGACCCCGCCGGCATAGATGCGAAAGCCCACCGCTCCGCCGGTTTTCTCGGTAACTTCCTTGGCGAAGTTTTCGAATTGCTCAACCCACACCGACCCGGCAGGGGCGAGGCTGGCGATCTTGAAGAGGTGTTTCGGGGCGGCGGCCTGGAGTGGCTGGCCGCAGGCGAGCAGCAGGGTGACGAGGAGGAGGGTGGCGATGCGCTGCATGGGGAGCTCCGTCGGAAGTGGTTTGGCGGTGGCTTAATCGAAATAATTTTCGGCGAGCAGGCGTTTTGCCCGGTTGACGGCGATGCGGTTGCTCAAGCCGAATTCCCGGGCGCTGGCCAGGGGGAAGGCGAGGACCTCCTGAAGGAGGCGGTCGTGCAGCTCGCGGTCCATGGTCGAGCGGGCCAGCGTTGCCGCGCAGGTGGTGTGGACGAGGAGAAAACGCCTTTCGGACAGCTCTAGGGCTTTGTCGAAATGCTGCCTGCTGAGGTCGGGCCGGCCGCCGAGCTGCTCGGGGCGGGCGGCGTGCAGGGCGCCAAAGAAGAGGTGGGCCGCTCCGCCCTGATAGGCTTCGTCGAGTTCGAGCACGCGGGCCATGATTTTTTCGATGACCACAAGGTCGGCGATGGCCTCCGGGGCCCCTTTCTGGCCCATCACCCAGCCGAGCCAGGCGTAGGCCCCCCAGAAGGCGGCAGGTACGTCGCCGGTGTCGAGCCTCGCCAGTCGTCGCGCGAAATCGGCGCCAGCCGGGCTGTCGATGGGCAGCAGTGGCCGCAGCAGGTTTCTGCCGTAGGTCTTGGCCTTGTCGTTCATCGCCGCGATGCGCTCGTCGCTGCCGCCGCACTCCTCGAGGGCGGTGGCGTAGGCGCTGTAGGATTGGGCGGCGATGAGCAGCAGGCTCTCGTCGTCCGGAGACGAGACCAGCATGCTGTCGAGCATGAGGAGGTAGGCCGGGGCCCCCTCGCAGACCAGGGCGATGTCTTCCTGCTGCTGCAGGTTGCCCACCGCCGGCTTGATCACCGTGCCGGTGAGGATGCGGGCGCAGGAGGGCAGGCCGCAGCAGAGGATGATGACGAGCAGAGAGGCCAGGGACCTGGCGGCCGGACGGGTGAGCATAGGGACTCCCTCGGGCGGGTGCGGGGGGCGGCGGTGGCGGTGATCGCCAGCAGGCACAAATCGGCAAGGATTGTACTTAGCTGGCGGCGCTTTGGCAATGGGAACTTTCCAATGCCGCCCGGGCCGCAACCGGCCACGGGGCGGCAGGGGAGCTCTCGCCGGCCGCCTGGGAGAGGCCGGCCGGCGAGGGATTGAGGGAGGCTTACTGGCGCTGCTCGGGGGCCTTGGGGAGGACCTGGTTGAGGGCTTCGAGGGCCTTCTGGGTAGCGAGGATCGCCTCATGCATGGCAGTGTTGGCGTTCTCTTCCCTGGCGGTCGCGGGCGGCTCCGCGGGCAGGACGGCGGCGGTCGACTCGTGCTCCAGCCGGCGGGTGGCTTCTTCGGTGGCTTTGACCATTTTCTGGGTGGCTACGACGAGCTGCTTGGTGACCATGACCATGTCGTTGGTGGCTTCGACCATCTTCTCCATGGATCCGGCGAGATCGTTGGCGGGGGCCGCGTCGAACTCGGCCAGGGGCTCGGGCTGACCCGGGTCGAGGTCGGCGGGAGCCTCGGCCATGCCCGGATGACGGACGAAAGCTCGGCCGCAGGGCATCACCACCACATCCTCCGGCAGCGGGGGATGGTGAGCGCCCATCGGCGGGCCGGGATGCATCTGTGGCTGGAAGCAGGGCGCGTCGGCGGGGACGTGGCTTCTCGGCACCACCATGCCACAGGGCAGGGTGACGAGGTCGCTGGCGGCCTCTGCCGGCTGTCCTTCCTCGGGGGGCTGCGCCGCTGTTTCGGCGGGAGGCGGGGCGGTCTCGGCGCCAGGCGCGGCTTGTTGTTCGGTGACGGCCGCTGTCGAGGGTGCCTCGACAGCCTTCTCTGCTGCACTGGGCTGTTCAGCGGGGGCGGCGGCTGCATCCTGCTTGGTTCCTGCTTCCGCCGGGGCCTTGTCGGCGGCAACCGGCGCCACGGCCTGCTTCTTCTCGGCCGGTTGTGCGGCCTGTTTCTGTTCTGCCGGGGCGGCTGGCTGCTGTATGGCGCTGGTTGTAGCCTGGCTCTTCTTCTCCTCGGCCTTTTCGGTGCTGTCGGGGCCGCAGCCGTAGACCAGCAGGTAACAGGCGACAAGAACTATGAAGGCGTATTTCATCGTGGCACTCTCCTTGTGCAAAAAGTAATCGAGTCGCCTCGGTCATGTGCCCTCCGCTCCTCCTGGAAGGTATGGCCGAGGCGTGCTTCGGTTCGGTTGCGGTCGGTGACGGGCCCGCCTCCCTGGCGGGTCGCCCTGTCGGCTGTACTCGCTGTGGCAATACTATCACACATCGCCCGGCATTTTCAGTATTTTTCGCGCACCGGGATGTCAAATGATGGAAATTCAGGAGTTTCGCCATCTCCCGCGCTCTCTTCGTAGCGGCCTAGCGCGGCGGCCAGGGCGTCGCGTACGCGACGAGCCAGCTGTGGCGGCGACAATACCCGGGCCATGGCGCCATATTGCAGGATGCGCATCACCAGCTCGCGGTCATCGCCCACCGGCAGCTCGACGAGCAGCCCCTCCTCGACCTCGCGCATCACCTGGTCGCGGTGCCAGTGCTGCCGCGCCACCAGGTCGGCGGCGGTGGAGGTGAAGAGGATGGTTGCCCGGTAGCGCGGCGGCCCCTGGAAGATGCCGAAGGACTGCAGCAGCTCGTCGGGGTCGAACTTCAGCGACGCCGGCACGGCGCTGACGGTGACCTCGGCCTGCCTCACCCGGGCGAGGTGAAAGAGGCGGCGGTCGTGGCGCAGCTGGCAGAAGGCGTAGAGGTACCAGCGCCCCTGGTGGTTGACTAGCTGCAGCGGCGCCGCCATGCGGCTGGTGACGGCTCCGCCGATGGAGCGGTAGACGAGGGACAGCATCCTTCGGCGCGCCAGGGCCTCGACCACCGTCTCGAAGACCTTGGGTTCGATCTCCTCCGCCTCGATCCAGTGGCAGTGCAGGGAGTCGGAGATTTCCCGGTAGGGCGGCGCGATCAGCGACGACAGGCGCTTCTCCAGCCGCCGCACCTCGGGCAGGCCGCCCAGGCCCGCCTGATGCGCCAGCCGGTTGAGCATGGCAAGAAGCAGGACGAGGCGCGGGCTCTCGGCGAAGGGGAGGTGGAAGTCGTCGCCCTCGTAGCGATAGCCGTATCGTTTGCTGTCGTAGACCAGGGGGGCGAGCAGGCGGTCGCGCAGGTAGGCGATGTCGCGCTTGGCGGTGGCCGGCGAGATTTCGAAGGCGCTGGCGATGGAGCTGGCGTTGGGGAAGGCGTTGCGGCGAATCTCGCGGTCGAAGAAAAAGATCCGCTCGAGCAGGCTCATGCCTGGCTACCTCGCGTGGCGGCGATGCTTGACCGGCAGGATCTTCATCTGCTCGCGGTATTTGGCGACGGTGCGCCGGGCGATGCGGATATTCTCCGTGGCGAGCTTCTCGGAGATGGCGTTGTCGCTCAGCGGGTCGTTCTTGTCCTCTTCCTGGATCATCTTGCGGATCATGGTCTTGATCGACTCGGCGGCCATGTCGTCTTCGCCGTCGCGGCTGATGGCGGTGGAGAAGAAGTACTTGAGCTCGTAGATGCCCTGGGGGGTGTGCACGTATTTGTTGGAGGTCACCCGGCTGACCGTCGACTCGTGCATCTCGATGTCGTCGGCGACGTCCTTGAGGATGAGCGGGCGGAGGTGGGCCGGGCCGCGCTCGAAGAAGTCGTGCTGGAAGCGGAGGATGCTCTCCATCACCCGGTAGATGGTGCGCTGCCGCTGGTAGAGGGACTTGATGAACCAGTCGGCGTTCTTGAGCTTGTCCTGGATGTACTGGCGCGACTCCTTGGCCAGTGTCTTGTCCTTCTTAAGCATTTCCTGGTAGAGCGACGACAGCTTGAGGCGCGGCAGGTCGTCGTCGTTGAGCTGGATGACGTACTCGCCGTCGACCTTGCGCACGTAGACGTCGGGGACGATGTAGTTGGTGGCCTCGTTGGAGTAGGGCAGGCCGGGGTAGGGGGTGAGCTCGGCGACGATGAAGTTGACCGCGCGCTCGAGCTCCGGCTTCTTGCGCCCGGTCTCCCTGGCGAGGGCCTTGTAGTTGCGGGTCTCGAGCAGCGGCAGGTGGTGCAGGACGATCTCCGCCGCCAGGCTGTCGCCCTTGCCGAGCCGCTCCAGTTGCAGAAAGAGGGACTCGCTGACGTCGCGCGCGGCGATGCCGGGCGGGTCGAGTTCCTGGATGACCTCGAGGACGTACTCGGCGTCGTCGCGGCTGCAACCGGTCTCCGCCATGATCTTTTCCAGGTCGACTTCGAGAAAGCCGTAGCGGTTGAGATTGCCGACGATGTACTGGGCGATCTCCCACTCCGCCGTGTCGAGGTTGCTGTGCGCCAGCTGCCAGTTGAGGTAGGCGCTGAGGCCGGGTTTCTCTGAGATGAAGTCGAACTGCGAGGGGGCGTCTTCGGGCGGGGCCTCGCGGGTGAAGGAGAAGTTCGACTCGTAGGGGCTGTCGCCGCCGCCTTCGTAGAGGTTGGTGTAGTCGTCCCAGTTGATCTCGGTCAACCCTTCGCTGACCTTGACGCTCTCGGTGACTTCCGGCTCCGGGGCGGGGAGGGTCTCTTCGGCGGTGGAGGAGAGGGAAAAGGAAGGCTCCAGATTCTCCGGGGTAGAGAGGTCTTCCTCGAGGGCGGGGTTCTGTTCGATTTCGGCCTGGAGGGCGTCGGAGAGCTCGAGCCGGTTCAACTGCAGCAGCTTGATGGCCTGACGCAGCTGCTGGGTCATCACCAGTTTCTGCGCCAGTTTGAGCTGTTGTTTGAGTTCCAGGGCCATAGGGGATCGGGGGCTACATGCGGAAGTTTTCTCCGAGGTACATCTTGCGGGCCACTTCGCTCTCGATGATATCGTCGGCGACGCCGCTGGTCAGCACCTGGCCGGCGTTCATGATATAGGCGAAATCGCAGACCTGCAGGGTTTCGCGGACGTTGTGGTCGGAGATGAGGATGCCCAGGCCCTTCTCCTTGAGCTTGCGGATGATCTTCTGCAGATCGATAACCGCCAGCGGGTCGATGCCGGCGAAGGGCTCATCGAGGAGGATGAACTTCGGCCGGGTGGACAGGGCGCGCATGATCTCCACCCGTCGCCGCTCGCCGCCGGACAGGGCGTGGCCTTTGTTGTGGCGGAGGCGGGTGATGCCGAGGTCTTCCATAAGTTCTTCGATGCGTTCGTCGATCTCCCGCTTCCCCAGGCCGAGGGGCTCGAGGATGATGCGCACGTTCTCCTCCACGGTCAGCTTCTTGAACACCGACGGCTCCTGGGCGAGGTAGGTGATGCCCTTCTGGGCGCGCTTGTGGATGGGCAGGGCGGTGATGTTTTCGTTGCCGTAGAGGATGTTGCCGCCGTCGGGGCGGATGAAGCCGGCGATGCTGTAGAACGTGGTGGTCTTGCCGGCGCCATTGGGGCCGAGGAGGCCGACGACCACCCCTGGCTGGACCTGCAGGCTGACTCCGTCGACAACCGTCCTGGCGCCGTAGCGTTTGACGATGTTTCGTGTTTCCAGTATTGACATGAAGCTCTCGGGCGTCGGTGGCGGCCTTCTCCGGTGTTCGGCGTTACGGGGGGCGAATCAGTTCTGCAGAATGGTCATGTTGACCCGGGAGGGCTTCTTCTTGTCGCTGTCGCCGCTGCCGGCTGTGGTCGCCTTGCTGCCGCCGACGACCTCGGAGCGGCCTTCGTCGAGATAGTAGATGATCTTGTCGCCGCTGACCATGTTCTGTCCCTGCCAGGCCTTGGCGTTATCAGTCAGTATAACCTGTCTCTCCTTGGAGAGATAGACCATTTTTTTGCCGGTGCCTAGCCACTCGCCGCGGGAAACCTCGACGTTGCCGACGCAGATGAGCTTTTCCACCTGCTGCGTGGTCTTCTTCTCGCCCTGCGCGGCGGGCTTTTTCTTGTCCTTGTCCTTGCCGCCCTTGGGGCCGCTGTCGAGCTCGTGATAGAAGACGGTCATCTCGTCGGCGCGGATGCGCACGTCGCCCTGTTTGGCGTCGACGTCGCCGGAGAACACCACCGAGTTGGACTTCTCGGTGGAGGTCATGCGGTTGGACTCGATATGGATCGGCGCCTCGGCGGCCCGCGCCGCCCAGGGCAGGGCGAGGGCGAGGACGAGCATGGCGGCGGACGAAAAGGAAAGAATATTGCGAACCCTGTATGTCATCGGGTCGATCCTCCGGGGCAGAAAGAGACGGCGCTGCGGTTTACGGAGCCCCATGGTAGCGTAAAGGTACGGAAATGTAAAGCCATGGTATGGGCCTGGCGGGCAAAGAGTGCTTTACTTGGCGGGGGCGAGCCGGTACAATATGTCGCGCCGCAGCCTCGCTGAGTCGGCGGCTATTTCGCTGAAATTACGTACTATACTAATAACTGTCGCTGATATCGGAAGGGGGGCGTGGTGAAAACCGTCGAGGAATGTATCAGGAAGGCCAAGGTGCTCATCGAGGCCTTGCCCTATATGCAGGAATTCAGGAATAAAACCGTGGTCATCAAGTATGGCGGCCATGCCATGGTCGACGACCACCTCAAGCGCCAGTTCGCTCTCGACGTCATCCTCCTCAAGCAGATCGGCATCAACCCGGTCATCGTCCATGGCGGCGGGCCGCAGATCAATCAGCTGCTCGACCGCCTCGGCATAAAGCCAAGCTACGTGCAGGGCATGCGCGTCACCGACGGCGCGACCATGGACGTGGTGGAGATGGTGCTGGTGGGCCAGGTCAACAAGCAGATCGTCGGGCTGATCAACCACTGCGGAGGCAAGGCGGTGGGGCTGTCCGGCCGCGACGGCGACCTGGTCTGCGCGAAGAAGATGACCGTGCCGGCGAAAAAGACCGACACGGCGGCCGAGACGGTGCCGGAACTCATCGACCTCGGCCGCGTCGGCCAGGTCACCGGCATCAACACCGGCGTGCTGGAGAGCCTCAGCCGCAACGACTTCATCCCGGTGATCGCTCCGGTGGGGGTCGGTGAGGACGGCCAGGCCTTCAACATCAACGCCGACCTCGTCGCCGGGGCCATAGCCGGCGCCCTGGCGGCGGAGAAGCTCATCCTGCTCACCGATGTCGCCGGCGTCAAGGACAAGAACGGCGAGCTCATCTCCACGCTGCCCCAGGGGCGGCTGGCGGATCTCATCGACGACGGCACCATCGTCGGCGGGATGATCCCCAAGGTGCGCTGCTGCGAGGAGGCGCTGCGCCAGGGCGTGGCCAAGACCTATATCGTCGATGGGCGGGTCGAGCATTCGATCCTGCTGGAAATGTTTACCCGGGAAGGGGTGGGAACGGAGATCTACTGATGGAAACGTGCAGCAATGCGGAGTGGAAGGAGCGGGGCGACAAGGTCTTTGTCGGCACCTACAGCAGATACCCGGCGGCCATGATCAGCGGCAGCGGCTGTCGCCTGGTCGACGCCGATGGCAGGGAATATCTCGATTTTCTGTCGGGTATCGCCGTGTGCATCCTCGGCCACTGCCACCCGGCGGTGACCGCGGCCATCGCCGCCCAGGCAAGCCGCCTCGTCCATGTCTCCAACCTCTACTATACAGAGCCCCAGGTGCGGCTGGCCGAGATGCTCGTCGCCAACAGCTTCGCCGACAAGGTGTTCTTCTGCAACAGTGGCGCCGAGGCCAACGAGGCGGCGATCAAGCTGGCGCGCATCGCCGGTGGCGCCGGGCGCTATCAGGTCATCAGCCTCTCCGGCTCCTTCCATGGCCGGACCCTGGCCACCGTCGCCGCCACCGGGCAGAGCAAGTTCCACAAGGGTTTCGAGCCCCTGCCGGAGGGCTTCGTCCATGCGCCCTTCGGGGACCTCGAAGGGCTCGCCGGGCTGATCTCGGAGAAGACCTGCGCCGTGCTCTGCGAACCGATGCAGGGCGAGGGCGGCGTGCGGCCCCTCGATGGCGCCTACCTGCGCGGCATCAGGGAGCTGTGCGACCGGCACCGGCTGCTGCTCATCTTCGACGAGATCCAGACCGGCATGGGGCGCACCGGCACCCTCTTCGCCTACCAGCAGCTGGGGGTGACCCCGGACATCATCACCCTCGCCAAGGGCCTCGGCAACGGTCTGCCGATCGGCGCCATGATGGCCCGCGCCGAGACCGCCGCCGCCTTCACCCCCGGCACCCACGCGTCGACCTTCGGCGGCAACCCGGTGGCCTCCGCGGCGGCCGTGGCCACCCTGGAGACGCTCCTCGCCAATGGCTTTCTCCCCCGGGTCGAGGAGACCGGCCTCTACCTGCGCGGGCGCCTGAGCGAACTGGCGCAGCGCTTCCCGCAGCATATAGTCGCCGTGCGTGGCATGGGTCTGCTGCTCGGGGCGGTGCTCAGCGAGTCGACGTCGGCGCAGGGGACGGTGATCGTCAACAGGATGTTCGAGCGTGGCTATCTGCTCAACTTCGCCGGCAACGTCGCCCTGCGTTTCGCCCCGCCGCTGGTGGTCGAAAGAGCTGATATCGACACGATGATCGCCGTCCTGGCCGAGGTGCTGGCGGAGCTGTAGAAAAGCGGCCGCCCCGGTGGGCGGCCGGGAAAATGTTTTGCAAATCGCCAGCCTTTTAGGTAAAAATTACTTCTTTCTCCCCGATTTTCGCGGATGGGCCGAAGGGGAGAGGGTCGGGGGGTACCCCCACATCCTTGGCGAGGTGCGCAAGGTGCCGAAACATTTCAGATCGTTACAGGATTTCAGCCGCCAGGAGCTGCAGGCGCTGATCGACCGGGCCATGGTGCTCAAGCAGGAAAGGCGGGCCGGCGTCATTCACCGGCAGCTGCGCGGCAAGACCGTCGGCCTGATCTTCGAGAAACCATCGACGCGGACCAGGGTCTCCTTCGAGGCGGCCATGTACGGCCTTGGCGGCCAGGTCATCTTCCTCTCCGGGCGCGACACCCAGCTGGCCCGCTCCGAGCCGCTCAAGGATATGTCGCGGGTGATGTCGCGCTACGTCGACGGCATGGTGGTGCGCACCTTCGGCCAGGAGGTGGTCGAGGAACTGGCCGCCTACGCCACGGTGCCGGTGATCAACGCCCTCACCGACCTGCACCACCCCTGCCAGGTGCTGAGCGACATCATGACGGTCATCGAGAAGAAAGGGCCGATCGCCGAGCGGACCATCGCCTGGGTCGGCGACGGCAACAATATGGCCAACTCCTGGATTCAGGCGGCGGCCATCTTCGGCTTCCGCCTCGTTCTCGCCTGCCCCGAGGGCTACGGGCCGAACGAGGAGATCCTCGCTGCCGCGAGAGCGGTGGCGACGCGGCCGATCGTCCTCGGCCACGACCCCCGGGCGGCGGTGGCCGAGGCCGACGTCATCAACGTCGACGTCTGGGCCTCCATGGGCATGGAGGCCGAAGCCGAGGAGCGGCTGCGGGTGTTCAGCCGCTTCCAGCTCGATGACGCCCTGCTCCATGCCGCCCCGGCGGAGGCCATCGTGCTGCACTGCCTCCCCGCCCACCGCGGCGAGGAGATCACCGAAGAGGTGCTCGAGAGTGCGCGCTGCGTCGCCTTCGACCAGGCGGAAAACAAGATGCATATCCACAAGGCGATCCTGGAGAGCCTCCTCGGCTCTTCCCAGGCCCTGCCCTGATAATCCCAATCTCCCGTGAACACGAGGTTTCTTCATGAGTGTCGATAAAATTGTTCTCGCCTACTCCGGCGGTCTCGATACCTCGGTCATTCTCAAGTGGCTGGCCGAGGAATACCAGTGCCCGATCATCGCCTACTCCGCCGACATCGGTCAGGAGGAGGACTGGGAGGCGGTGCGCCGCAAGGGGCTGGCCACCGGCGCCGAGAAGGTCATCGTCTCCGACCTCAAGAAGGTCTTCGTCGAGGAGTATATCTACCCGGCCTTCCGCGCCAACGCCATCTACGAGGGCTCCTACCTCCTCGGCACCTCGCTGGCCCGGCCGCTGATCGCCAAGGAGCAGGTGCGCATCGCCCAGGCCGAGGGGGCCGACGCCGTCAGCCACGGGGCCACCGGCAAGGGCAACGACCAGGTTCGCTTCGAGCTCGCCTATATCGCCCTGGCGCCCGCGCTCAAGATCATCGCCCCATGGCGCGTCTGGGACCTCAACTCCCGGCAGAAGCTGGTGGAGTTCGCCAAGGCGCGCAACATCCCGGTGCCGGTGACCAAGGAGAAGCCCTACAGCTCCGATGAGAACCTGCTCCACATCAGCTTCGAGGGCGGCATCCTCGAAGAGCCGTGGAACGAGCCTGACGAGGCCATGTTCAAGATGACCGTCTCCCCGGAGAAGGCCCCGGACAAGCCGGTCTACCTCGAGATCACCTTCGCCGGCGGCAATGCCGTCGCCCTCGACGGGGTGGCCATGGAGCCGCTCGAGCTGTTCACCAGGCTCAACAAGCTGGGCGGAGCCAACGGCATCGGCCGCCTCGACCTGGTGGAGAACCGCTTCGTCGGCATGAAGTCGCACGGCGTTTACGAGACCCCGGGCGGCACCATCCTGCGCACCGCCCACCGCGACCTCGAGACCATCACCCTCGACCGCGAGGTGATGCGCATCCGCGACTCCCTCATCCCGCGCTACGCCGAGCTGATCTATAACGGCTTCTGGTTCTCGCCGGAGCGGGAGCTGCTCCAGAAGACCATGGACGAGACCCAGAAGACGGTCAACGGGGTGGTGCGCCTCAAGCTCTACAAAGGCAACTGCACCCCGGTGGGGAGGAAGTCCGAGCAGTCCCTCTACCAGGTCAACTTCGCCACCTTCGAAGAGGACACGGTCTACAACCAGGGCGACGCCACCGGCTTTATCCGCCTCAATGGCCTGCGTCTCAAGATCAACGCCCTGCAGGGGCGCTGCAGCAAATAGGACAAGGCGATGAGCACGGAAAAGACAGCGGGTTCGCAGAAGATGTGGGGCGGTCGCTTCGGCGAGAACACCGCCGCCTCGGTGGAGGCCTTCACCGCCTCGATCCACTACGACAGCAGGCTCTACGCCTACGACATCGCCGGCAGCAAGGCTCACGCCGCCATGCTGGCCGCCAATGGCATCCTCTCCGCCGAGGAGCTGGCGGCGATCACCGCCGGGCTGTCGGCCATCGAGGAGGAGATCGCCGCGGGCACCTTCCGCTTCCGCCGCGAACTGGAAGACATCCACATGAACATCGAGAAGTCCCTGGTCGAGCGCATCGGCCCGGCAGGCGCCAAGCTGCACAGCGCCCGCAGCCGCAATGACCAGGTGGCCCTCGACTTCAAGCTCTACCTGCGCGACCAGTGCGACCGCATGGTCGCCCTGCTCGACGATATCCGCGGGGCCTTCGTCCGTCTGGCCGAGAAATACCTCGGCAGCATCATGCCCGGCTATACGCACCTGCAGCGGGCGCAGCCGGTGCTCGTCTCGCACCATATGCTGGCCTACTTCGAGATGTTCGGCCGCGACCGCGGCCGCATCCGCGACTGCCGTGCCCGTCTCGACCTCTCGCCCCTCGGCGCCGCCGCCCTGGCGGGCAGCGGCCTGCCCATCGACCGCGAGCAGGTGGCCAAAGCCCTCGGCTTTGCCGGGGTGACCGCCAACTCCATGGACACCGTCGGCGACCGCGACTTCGCCATCGAGTTCACCAGCTGCTGCACCCTGATCCAGCTCCATCTCTCGCGGCTGGCCGAGGAACTGGTGCTGTGGGCGAGCCAGGAGTTCGGCTTCGTCGATATCGCCGACCGCTTCTGCACCGGCTCGTCGATCATGCCACAGAAGAAGAACCCCGACATTCCCGAGCTGATCCGCGGCAAGAGCGGCCGGGTGGTGGGCAGCCTGATGACCCTGATCACCCTGGTCAAGGGCCTGCCGCTCACCTACAACCGCGACATGCAGGAAGACAAGGAGCCGGTCTTCGATGCCGTCGATACCGTCGGCGCCTCGCTGGCGATTATGACCGAGCTGCTCGACAATCTGACTTTCAACACGGGGCGCATGGAGGAGGCGACCGGCCGCGGCTGCATGACCGCCACCGACCTCGCCGACTACCTGGTGCTGAAGGGCGTGCCTTTCCGCGAGGCCCACGCCATCGTCGGCCGGGCCGTCGCCCTCTGCCTGGCCAGGGACTGCGAGCTGCCCGATCTCGAGCTGGGCGAGCTGCGCGGTTTCTCGGAGAAGATCGATGGCGACGTCTATGAAGTCCTGCGGGTCGAGGGATCGGTGAACAGCCGCATTTCCACCGGGGGTACCAGTCTGCGGCGCGTCACGGAAGCGCTCAAGGCAGCGAAACAACAACTGGGGATTTAGATGATGGCAAGCAAAGGCATGTTGGCCAGAGCGGGCATGGCATTACTCGGGGCAGCGCTCCTTTTTTCCGGCGGCTGCGGGTTCAAGAACAAACCGGTGCCGCCGGCCAGCGTCGTCCCGGCGCCCATCGAGGACTTGCGCCATATCGTCAGCGACAAGGGGGTGCAGCTCACCTGGTCTTATCCGGTGCGCACCATTCGCGGCTCGGTGCTCGAGGATGTCTCCGACTTCGAGCTGTTCCTCGCCGAGATACCCCTGGCCGAGTACTGCGGCGGCTGTCCGGTGCCTTTTGCCGCGCCGATCGGCGTGGGCGGCGGGGCGACCATGGACGGCACCACGCGGCGCCAGGCGTCGTTCGACATGGGTTCGCTCAAGCCAGGCCATAAATATTTCGTCAAGGTGCGCTCGCGCAACAGCTGGTTTGCCGACAGCGACGACTCCAACATCGTCTCCTTCGTCTGGTTCGAGCCGGCCCCGGCCACCGCGCAGGTGAAAGTTACCCCGGGCGACCGGCAGCTCTCCCTGGCCTGGCAGCCGGTGGCCCTCAAACCGCCGGCCACCGACATGACCGTCAAATATCAGGTGCTGCGGAGCATGGACGGCAAGGACTATGCCCGGCAGGGCGACCCGGTGGCTACCACCGCCTTCGTCGACCGTAACCTCGTCAACGGCCGCAAGTACTTCTACACCGTGCAGACCATCACCGACTACAAAAACGAGCTGGCGCTGGGCGGGGTGAGCAAGGCGGTCGAGGCGATGCCCCAGGATATGACCGCGCCGCTGCCGCCATCCGGGGTCTCGGCGGTGCGTACCGACGCCGGCATCAAAGTCTTCTGGGACCGCAGCGACGCCGCCGATCTTGCCGGCTACCGGGTTTACCGCCGCGCCGCCGACAAGGACGCCTACGAGATGATCGGCACGGTCGAGCCCAACTACACCCTGTTCGTCGACAGCGGGGCGGGCGACAGCGTGCGCTACTACTATGCGGTGACCGCCTATGATGCGGCCACGCCCGCCAACGAGAGCGGCAAGTCGAGGGAAGCGACCATCCGCAACTGACGAGCGGGGCAGGAGCAACAGGTCGTCGACAGCGCCCTCCCGCCGCCCCCATGGCGGTCCGGGGGGCGCTGCCGTCTTGGGCAAGCGGCACTGATGAGGCGGTTGCAATCGCCGCCGCTTCCGCTACAATAGATCGAGAAGGAGTGCAGTATGCCGTCGTTTCCCATTGCCTTCACCAAGATGAGCGGTACCGGCAATGATTTCATCATCATCGACAACCGCCGCACGGTCGTGCCCCATGAAGAGCAGGCCGGGCTGGCCCGCCGCATTTGCCGGCGCATGTTCTCCGTAGGCGCCGATGGGCTGATCCTTATCGAGGATTCGGAGGTCGCCGATTTTTCGTGGCAGTTCTACAATGCCGACGGTTCGGTGGCGGAGATGTGCGGCAACGGCTCGCGCTGCGCCGCCCGCTTCGCCTACCGCCTTGGCATAGCCGGGAAGAAAATGACCTTCGCCACCCTGGCGGGGATCATCGCGGCGGAGATCGGCGCTGACGAGTCGCAGGTCAAGGTTCGTCTCACCCCGCCCCGCGATTTTTGCTTCGATCTCTCCCTGGAACTGGGCGGGAAGATGCGCCAGGTCGATTTCGTCGACACCGGCGTGCCCCACGCGGTGCTGCTGGTCGAGGAAGACGATGTCCCGGTGGCCCTGTGGGGGCCGGTGGTGCGCCGCCATCCGCTCTTTGGCGAGCGGGGCACCAATGCCAACTTCGTGCGGCTTCTCGCCGACGGCCGCCTCCAGGTGCGCACCTACGAGCGCGGCGTCGAGGCGGAAACCATGGCTTGCGGCACCGGTGCCGTGGCTTCGGCCCTGATTGCCGCGAGAACTCTCGGGCTCCCCTCGCCGGTGGGCGTTGTCACCTCCGGGGGCGAGTCGCTGACCATAGCGTTCGAGGGTAGTGCCGGGGAACCGGCGGACCAGGTCTTTTTGCAGGGACCGACCAGGCTGGTCTACACCGGGGAGTTCACCGGTGAGGCGCTGCTCTGATGGCCGGGGTGTAACTCCAAGAAAAAATAGAGCATCGGGAGGAACTATGGAAAAATTTCACGGAGCGCTGGTGGCCCTGGTAACGCCGTTCGTGGACGGCCGTCTCGATGAGCAGGGGCTGGTCGACCTCATCGAGATGCAGATCGCCGGGGGGACCCACGGCATCGTGCCCTGCGGCACCACCGGGGAGTCGGCAACCATCGATTTCGACGAACACAAGCGGGTCATCGATCTCACCGTCAAGACCGTCGCCGGACGGGTGCCGGTGGTTGCCGGGACCGGCGCCAACAGCACTCTTGAGGCCATCGAGCTCACCGAGAGCGCCAGGGAAAGCGGCGCCGACGCGGTGCTGTCGGTGGTGCCCTACTACAACAAGCCCAACCAGGAGGGCATGTACCTCCATTTCCGCGAGATCGCCGAGAAGGTCGACATCCCCATGTTCCTCTACAACGTCCCGGGGCGCACGGTGGTCAACATGCTGCCGGAGACGGTGGCGCGCCTGGCGGAGATCGATAATATCATCGGCATCAAGGAGGCCAGTGGCAGCCTGGAGCAGATTTCCGATGTCATCCGCCGCTGCCCCAAGGACTTCATCGTCCTCTCCGGCGACGACTTTACCGCCATGCCCACCGTGTGCATCGGCGGCAAGGGCGTCATTTCGGTGATTTCCAACGTCGACCCGCGGGGCATGTCGCAGATGATGGAGGCCGCCCTGGGAGGCGATCTGGCCAGGGCCAATGAATGGCATTACCGCATGTTCCCGCTCATGAAACTGATGTTCGTCGAGCCCAACCCGGTGCCGGCCAAAAAAGGCGTCGAGATGATGGGCAAGGTGCGCAGCGGGCTGCCGCGCCTGCCGCTGGCGCCGATGGGCGCCGCCAATGTCGACAAGTTGCGGGCCGAGATGAGCCGCCTCGGGCTGCTCTAGACGCCTGCCAGGGGAGAGTCGGATATGATCAAGGTGATAATCGCCGGCGCGGCCGGTCGAATGGGGCAGCGGGTGGCTGAGATGGTTCACCGCCACCCGCAACTGAGCTATGCCGCAGGCTTCGAGGCGGCCGGGAACCCGGCCATCGGCAAGGATGCCGGCCTGCTCGCCCGGGGCGAGGCCAACGGGGTGACCATCGCCGCCGGGCTGGAAGCGGTCATCGACCAGGGCGAGGTGATCATCGACTTCACCTTTCACAAGGCGACCATGGAGTTCGCCCGGCTGGCGGCGGCCCATGGACGAGCGATGGTCATCGGCACCACCGGCCTCACCGCCGACAACCTCGCCGAGCTGCGCCAGCTGGCGAAGAACTTTCCCTGCGTGCAGGCGCCCAACATGTCGGTGTGCGTCAACGTGCTCTTCAAGCTGGTCAAGAAGACGGCGGCGATCCTC
>JANJUM010000128.1 GCA_024710585.1 Desulforhopalus sp. | reverse complement strand
CCCATGTCGTCCGGGACCATGCCGACAAGCGCCTGGCAGCGCCGACGCCAGCCCGGGGAGGGACGATGCTGAGAGGAGAGAAGCTGTTCTGGGGCGGCCTGCTGCTCATGACCCTGAGCTGCATCATGATGTTCAGCTACTTTTTCCTGCAGGTCGTCTTCCCCTTCCATATCGAGGAGGTCAAAAAACGCGCCGGGGAAACCATCTTCCACCTGCAGACGGTGCTGCCCCACCTGCCGCCGGAGGTCCGTCATACCTATCTCCAGGGCCTGGCAGCGAAGAACGACGACCTCAGCTACCTGTTGCTCATGGACCTGCAGGGGGTCGCCCTGGTGCACAGCGACCCGTCCCGGGTGGGGATGAACTTCGATGACCCCGGGCTGCGGCAGTGCCTGTCCACCGGGAGCCGCGTCGAACAGATCTACATCCGCGACGCCGACAAGCCGGACTCGCCCCATCATGGCGAAAAGACCATCGACATCATCGAGCCCTATCCCGGGCCCGGCTACCCGATCAGCGGGGCAGTCAACGTCGGCATCTCCCTCGCCGCCCTCGAGAAGATCAAGCACCGCTATATCCTTGTTTCCCTGACGGTCATCGTCTTCTGGCTGCTTTTCGTCGCCGTCTTCGCCTTCTCCCATCTGCGCACCATGTCGCTGAAACGCAAAGCCGACAAGGCGCTGAGGGACAGCGAACACCGCCTCGCCCAAGCCATCGCCGCCACCTCCGACGCGGTATGGGAATGGCATCTGCCCTCGGGCAGCACCTACTTCAGCCCGCGCTGGTACGGGATGCTCGGCTACCGCGACCAGGAACTGCCGATGCACATCGACACCTGGAAGGACCTCTGCCATCCGGACGATATCGAGCCGACTCTGGCCGCAGTCGCCGCGGCGGTGGACTCCGCCGGTCATACCGGCTTCCAGGTCGAGTTCCGCCTGCGGCATGTGGACGGGCACTGGCTCTGGCTCCTCGGCCGTGGCAAGGTGATGGCCTTCGACGACAACGGCCGGCCCCTCCTGCTCAGCGGCACCAATACCGACATCAGCGAGCGCAAAAAGGGCGAGGAGCGGCTGCGCGAGAGCGAGGAACGCTACCGCCACATCGTCGACAACATCCCCGACGTCTACTACCGCACCGACAGGGAAGGCCGCCTCTCCCTGGTCAGCCCCTCCGGGGCGCACCTTTTGGGCTACGACAGCGTCGCGGAGATGGTCGGCCGCCCCAACGAGTCCTTCTGGGCCAACCCCGAGGAGCGCCAGGCGATGCTCGCCATCCTCCGCGACAAGGGCGCGGTCAGCGACTACGAAGTCCTCCTGCGGCGCCGCGACGGCAGCACGGTGCAGGTCTCTACCAGCAGCAGGGTGTATTGCGACGAACAGGGCGCGGTTCAGGGGGTGGAAGGCCTGTTCCGCGACATCACCGAGCGCAAGCGGGCGGAACGGGAGGCGAGGGAACTGCAGCAGCAGCTGCTGCAGGCGCAGAAGATGGAGGCGGTGGGGCGCCTCGCCGGAGGCGTTGCCCACGATTTCAACAACATGCTGGTGGTGATCATGGGCCGGGCGGAGCTGGCCTTGATGAAGCTGCCGCCCTCCGATCCCCTTCACGCCGATCTCGTCGAGATCAACCAGGCGGCGGAGCGCTCCGCCAATCTCACCCGGCACCTCCTCGCCTTTGCCCGCAAGCAGGCGGTGTCGCCGAAGGTCCTCGACCTCAACGCCACCATCGAGAGCATGCTGCCCATGTACCGGCGCATGATCGGCGAGGACATCGAACTCCTCTGGCGGCCGGGGCGGCCCCTCTGCCCGGTGCTGCTCGACCCCTCGCAGCTCGATCAGCTCCTCGTCAACCTCTGTGTCAACGCCCGCGATGCCATCGGCGGAGTGGGCACGGTAACCATCACCACCGGCGAGCCGCGGCTCGACCGCGCCTTCTTTACCCGCCACGGCGGCACCCCCGGCCGCCATTACGCCAACCTCAGGGTGCACGACACCGGCTGCGGCATGGAGCCGGAGGTCCTCGACCATATTTTCGAGCCGTTTTTCACCACCAAGGAAGAGGGCCGCGGCACTGGTATCGGTCTGGCCACGGTGTTTGGCATCGTCAAGCAGAACGAGGGGGTGGTCACCGTCGCCAGCAGCCCCGGCACGGGAACCACGTTCGACATCTTCTTCCCATGCCACGAGGAACGGGACGACCGGACGGGGGGACCGTCCACTGCCGAGCCGGTTCAGGGTAAGGGCGAGACCATTCTCCTCGTCGAGGACGAGGCGACGATCCTCCACCTCGGCCGGGCCATGCTCGAAGCCCTCCATTACCGCGTCATCACTGCCGCCACCCCCGGCGAGGCGCTGGACCTCGTCGCCACCACCGAGACCCCCATCGACCTGCTCATCAGCGACATCATCATGCCGCAGATGAACGGACGGGAACTGGCGGAGAAGATCCACGCTCTCCGCCCGGAGGTCGGCTGCCTGTTCATCTCCGGCTATACCGCCGATATCATCGGCCGCCACGGCATCATCGAAGAACACGTCAATTTCCTGCAGAAGCCCTTCACGCTGCAGGCGCTGGCGGCAGGTGTCGCCAGCGCCCTGCGCAACAAAACACCATGAACGACGAACACGGCACACTCGTCCGCTGGAACGACCAGCGCGGCTTCGGCTTCCTTCAGCCCGACCGGGGCAAAAAGGAAATCTTCCTTCACATCAGGGCCCTGCCCCACTACCAGCGCCGGCCGCGGGTCGGCGACCGGGTGCGCTTCACGGTCGAAAGCGACGATTCCGGCCAGCTCTTCGCCAGCTCGGCGAGGATCGCCGGCCTGGCTCTGTCGCCTTTCACCCTGACCGCGCTCATCGCGGCGCTGCTCCTCCTCCTCTACCTGGCGCTGGTCGGCGCCAGGGTGGCCCCGCCGCATATCGGCGCCTGGTATGTACTGATGAGCCTTGTGGCGATCCTCGCCCACAGCATCGACAAAGGCCGGGCGGAGAAGGAGCTATGGCGCATCCCCGAGAGCAGGCTGCACCTCCTCGAAGCCCTCGGCGGCTGGCCGGGCGCCTTTCTGGCCCAACTCTTCTATCGCCACAAGATCAGAAAACTCTCCTACCAGGCAGTATTCTGGGCCATCGTCGCCGCGCACGGCGGGTTATGGCTGCTGGCCACCGGCGACGCCCCGCAAATAGCCGCCTGGAGGCGGAGCCTGGGCGGAAACGCCGACAAGGTCTGGGTCGCTGTCAGGCAGACGGCCGACAACACCCTGCCCGCTGCCATCACCGCCCTGCTGCCCGGCACGGAGAAATCCCCTGCGGCGTCCACCGGCAAGACTTCCGCGACGGCGCTGGGCCGCTCCACCCGGGAGGCCCCGCCCCATGCCGTCATCACCAAGGGAACGGTCAAAGAGGTTCGCCCGGAGCTGGGGCTGGTCGTCACCCTCGACAAGGGCCTGGTGGGAGTCGTCCCTCGCGCCGCCCTGGTGAAAACCTTCACCACCGCCTTTACCCCCGGCGAGACCATCCGCTTCGCCATCGTCAACATCTCGCTGGTCGACGGGCAGAGCCGCGCCGAAGGGGTGGTGGTCGACCGCTGAGAGGGCGGACCGGTCCGCCGGCTACAGGTAGGTGGTGCGCAGCCTCTTCTCCTCCTGGTGACGCTCGATGGCGAGGACGATGAGCCGGTCGATCAGCTCGGTGTAGGGGATGCCTGCCGCCTCCCACAGCTTGGGGTACATGCTGATGCGGGTGAAGCCGGGCATGGTGTTGATCTCGTTGACGAGCAGGGTGTCGTCGGGGCGGAGGAACATATCGACACGCCCCAGGCCGTCACAGCACAAGGTGGTGAAAGTGTCGATGGCCAGCTGCCGCGCCCTCTCCGCCACCTCGGCGGGCAGGCTGGCGGGGATCTCCAGGGCGGCGCCGTTTTCGTCGATATACTTCGCCTCATAGGAATAGAAGTCGTGGTTGGCCCTGATCTCGCCTATGCCCGAGGCGATGGGGCTGCTGTTGCCGAGCACCGCGCACTCGATCTCCCGTCCCCGAACCATCTCCTCGACAACGACCTTGACATCGAAGGTGAAGGCCTCCTCCACCGCCTTGCGATAGCCGGCCTCGTCGCCGACCTTGCTCACCCCCACCGAAGAGCCCATGTTGGCCGGCTTGACGAACAGCGGCAGCCCCAGCTCGGCCACCAGGGCGCTGAAGTCGGGCAGCGGCCGGCCGGCGCGCAGGGTGCGGAAGCGGGCGATGGGAATGCCGGCGTCGCGCAGCAGCCGCTTCATGACATCCTTGTCCATGCCCACCGCCGAGCCGAGGATGCCCGAGCCGACGAAGGGGATATTGGCGAGGCGGAGCAGCCCCTGCACCGTGCCGTCCTCGCCCATCGGCCCGTGCAGGATGGGGAAGGCGACATCGATGGCCGGCCCGCCGCTGCCGCTGGCCAGGGTGGACAAGGCCCCGTTGCACTCCGGGGCAAGCGTCACCTGCCGCTCCGAACGCTGCAGCCCGATGAGGCGAGGGTCGCCATCGTTGATGAGGAACCCGGCCTCCTCGGCCAGCAGCCACCGCCCGCGCTTGTCGATGCCGATGAGGACCGGCTCGTATTTCGTCTTATCGATGGCGGCATAGACATTCTTTGCCGATTGCAGCGACACCTCGTGTTCCGCCGACTTGCCGCCGAAGATGATGCCGATGGTCAATTTCTTCATAGTCTCCCCGCTAATGCCGATTTTTTGCCGCCTGGCCAGGCCGGCAGCCCTTTGTCGCGTGCCGCATCGCCGCGGCCAGCCGGCCCGAAAGTTCAACACAGCAACCTCTTTCCTCGCAGCCACGGCAGCCGATGCCGCTGCGCGAGCGGCGCCGCCTGCTATCGATACACCAGTTCGCATCGCGCGGCAAGCCGCCTTCAACTCCTGCCCGGAGGAGCCGCACCTGCTTTTTGCGGCCTTCGCCACGCCCCACGCCGCCCTCCCCATCGTTTGCCTCTCGAGGCCGATATGGGACTGGAGTCGGCTGGGCGTGCCTCCAGTCCCCCTTGGCGAACTTACTGGGCACCTGCCGCCAAACCACTGCAAATGGGTCTTGCCGGCACAGGGCAAATCTTGCTAGGCTGGCAGAAAGGATCGCTCGCCACCATGATCGCCGCGGCGCCTCCTGCGGTGAAAGACGTTCGGACCTTCCATACCGGGGAAAGGTTGTGGACAATTCCAGCGAAATCATCATCACCTTTGGGCTCTCGCACGACTTGGCGGCCTTGGTCGATACGCTGGTCTCCTCTTTTGCCATCGATGTCATGCCCCTGACCATCGGCACAGTGCGCAATTTCGTCAAAAGCCATCCGGACAGGAAGATCTCGCTGGTCATATACAACATCGATGCCAAACACCCACGCCAGGCCCGTGTCATCAAGCTCATCCGCGATTTCGTTGGCCCGCTCGCCCCCTTCCTCGTCCTGGTACCGCCCGAAAACCTCGCCGAGATCAAAAAATATCTCGACGCCGGAGCCGACGACTTCATCGAGCTTCCCCTCAATGAGAACAGGTTTTCCATCGGTTTTCTCATCCTGCTGGAGATGGGCCAGGCCATTGGCCAGGCCTCGCCCCGCCTGCGTTCGGCGGACCCGGTCGTGCCCAGGCACGGTCGCCAGGTCGAACAAGTCGGCTGGCAGCGTGTCGTTCATTATTTTCAGGAGGGATTGAACTTTTTTACCCCAAAATCCCTGCTCGGCGCGGCTCGCACGGAGAACATTTCCGATCGCTGGCAACCGCTTCGCCGACTCGGTGGCGGCGGTTTCGGCACTGTCTGGCTGGTGCAGGAGATGGGTGGCAGTCGCCTGGCGGTGGCAAAAACACCGCATTCCCCGGCAATGAACATCGGGGTGCTGCGTTCCGCGGCGATCCTCAAACGACTGGTCCATCACCCCAATGTCGTCCAGCTGATCGAGGTGGTCAAGGACAGCGGCCGCTTCGTGCTCATCCAGGAGTATGTGCAGGGCCCGACCCTGCAGGAACTGCTGAAAAGCGGAATATCCAGTCTCGACAAAGAGAGTATTCTCTTGCAGCTGCTTTCCGTGGTGGCCTACGCGCACAAGCACAAGATCCTGCACCGCGACATCAAGCCGGAAAATATCATGATTACCAAGGGCGGCCGCATCAAGCTTCTCGATTTCGGCATCGCCCGCGATCTCACCTGGCAGGGCGTCGACAGCAGCACGGCGGGCACGGTCAACTTCATGCCGCCGGAGCAGTTCGCCGGCAAGAGCTGTCTGGCGAGCGATGTCTGGGCCATCGGTGTCATCTTCTATATCTTTGCCACCAATGCCGTTCCTTACTTCCAGCTCAACGACGACTACCCCCAGGATGTGGAAACATCGCTGGAATGTCCCTTGCCTACGACCATCAACCCGAAGCTCGATGCGGAAGTGGAGCGCATCATCATGCGCTGTCTGGAGAAGGATCCCGAAAGACGGTACGGCACTGCCATCGAGTTGGCTAACGATGTCCGTGAGACCTTGCCTCACTTCGGCCGCGGGGAACTCCTGCCCTCTTGAGGCCATCCCCCTGCGCCACCATCATTTCCCGTAAATCAGGCGCCGGGCGAAGGGTTCGGGAAGGCCGGAGGCGAGAATTTTTTCCGCGGCGAGCCGACAGTCGTAGGCGACCCGATAGAACTCCACCTGGTGCCGCTCGTCATCATAGACGAGGTAGGAGGCGCGCGGGTCCCCGTCGCGTGGCTGTCCGACGCTGCCGCAGTTGAAGATCTGCCGGTTGAGTTCGGCTACCGGGACGGTCACCCGGTGCTGCGGGGACCGGATATAGACGCAGAAGAAATTCTGACGGGTGATGGCGACCGGGACATGAGTATGCCCGACGAAGAGGATCTTCGCCTTGGAGCGGGCGAAGGAACTTGCGATATAGGTCTTTTCCGAGACATAGTACCAGCGCCGTGGCCGATAGGGGTTGGAATGGCAGAAAAGAAGCTCCCCCCAGGTGAGAACATCCTGCATTTCTTTGAGAAATTGCAGGCTCTCCGGCGACAGCACCTTGCGGGTCCAGTGGATGGCATAGCGCGCCTCGCGCTTCATGCTGCCGGCAATGCCCATGGCGGCGGCATCGTGATTGCCAAGAATGCAGGAACAGTGAGGCAGGGCGAGCAGCCGCTCGATACACTGGTTGGGATTGGCGCCGTAGCCGACGACATCGCCCAGGCAGACATGGCGGTCAACCCCCTGTGCGACGCTGTCGGCAAGGACCGCGTCGAGGGCTTCGAGGTTGGCATGAACATCGGAAAAAACGGCGAGTCTCATGAGCCCCCTCCGCGGGGAGACATCCGACTAAACCACGAAAAGCACGTTCCTCTCCATACACTGCTGTGACCTGGTACGGCACAAACAGTCTACCTGTAGCATATTTCTTGCCAGGGTTCTAGCTGTTCGTTCTGTCCCGCGTTTTTCGGCTTGTGGACCGGGAAAGCGTGGCGCCGCTTACGCCGTGCCGGCGGGAGGGCGTAAAAAGAGAGGTTTCAAAACACCCTGTTGGTGGTATAAAGGCCTCTCTCCACGGGCCAGGCCGATAGGCGTCGCGGCCCGCCACCTCTCCCTTTTTTCTGGTGACATCGATGCTCGGCACCCTGGCAAACACCCTGGCGATACTCGCCGGCAGCCTCCTCGGCCTGCTCTTCAGCAAAGGCATCGCCGAAGAATACAAGGAGATCATCCTCAGCGGCGTCGGCCTCTCGGTGGTGCTGATCGGCATCAAGAGCGCCCTGGTCTCAAACGACCTCATGGTGGTCATCTTCTCGGTCATTGTTGGCGCCCTCATCGGCCAGTGGCTGCGCATCGAAACCCGGCTGCAGGATTTCGGCGCCTTCATCGAAAAAAGGGTCGCCGCCAAATCCAGCGACACCAAGTCCTTCGCCAAGGGCTTCGTCACCGCCAGCCTCGTCTTCTGCGTCGGCTCGATGGCCATCGTCGGCTCCCTGGAAAGCGGCCTTACCGGCAACCATCAGACGCTCTTCGCCAAGTCGGTGCTCGACGGGGTGACCTCGATCATCTTCGCCTCGACGCTCGGCCTGGGCGTCATCTTTTCCGGGCTGTCGGTCCTCGTCTACCAGGGTCTCATCACCCTCGCCGCGGGGGCCCTCAAGCCCTTCATGGTGCCGGAGACCATCGCCCAGATGACCTCGGTGGGCGGCCTGCTCATCCTCGCCATCGGCCTCAACATGCTGAAGATCACCACCATCCGCGTCGGCAACCTCCTCCCCGGCATCTTCTTGCCGCTCATCTATTTCGCACTGCAGCGCTGGCTGTTCTGAACTTCCCGCTACAGCCTGGCGACGCCCAGGAACACGGCATGGAGGGTGACCGCCATGACGAGGAAAGCGGTGCGCGCGCCATTTCGTGACAGGCCGGGAAAGCGGTAATGGAGATGGCCGTGCGGGCAGGCGCCCAGGCAGTCGCCGCACAGCGAACAGCTCTGCCCGGCCCGCAGGAGGCGGATATCCGTGCCGCTCAAGGCCCCGTAGCGACACCTGCGGCTGCACAGGCCGCAGCTGCAGCAGCCTTCGGCGATGACCACCCGCCAGGGATTGATGCGCCCGAGGAGATTGGCGACCAGGCCCATCGGGCAATAGACCGTGCAGTGGACCATGGTGCCGCTCTGTCGCGACCACAGGGCCATTACCGCCAGCCCGCCAAGCCCGAAGACACTGGCCAGGAGCAAGGCGACGAGGGTTGGCACCCCGGCGGCCTTCAGCGCCACGGGGGTGGCGAAGACCAGGCCGCAGATGGCCCAGCGCAGGCCCCTCGTCCATCCAGGCAGGGGCGCCGGTCGTTTCCGGCCTAGGGCGGCCAGGTTGTCCCAGGCGCCGATATAGCAGAGATGGCTGCACCAGGCCGGGCCGACGAGCAGGATGGTAAGGGCGAAAAGGATGAGCATGAACAGGCCCTCGCCGCGGTAGAGGGGACCGGCGACGATCAAGGCCGGAATCGGCAGGTGCAGCTTACCGGTCATGAGGAAGAGGTCCAGGCCAAGCAGGCCGAGGCCAAGCTGAAGAAAGAAGACCAGCGAGAACAGGCTCCACGCCAGCCTACGCCACTTCCCTTCCCCGTCGGCGGCCATCCTGGCCAGCAGCCAGGCGCCATAGCAACCGAGGAGAAACACCGCCACCCAGCCGCCGCCGGGGTAGAAGCGGTCGAAGAGAAGGATGTCGAAGGGGGCCTTCTGCCGCACCACCGCGAGGAGGGTAACCACGAGGAGAAAGGTCAGGCCGGAGGCCCCACCCTCCCCCCGCAGCGCGCCAACACGGCGCAACTGCAGCAAGGCGGAGGCAAGGGTAACCAGGAGGACGCCAGAGAGGATGGCGGCGAGGCGATACCAGGGCAGATGCAGGAGGAGACGCTGGCCGACGAGCTGCACGGCGACCTCGGCCCACAGCACGACACCAAAGAAGAGCAGCCCGGCCATCGCCAAATGGCGCCAGCCGCCGCGCGCGAGAGGCAGCAGTAGGGCGAGTAGCCAGAAGAGGGCTGCGCCAGGCCCCTCCACGCGCATGGCGTGGGCGGCTAAGAGGACAAAGCTGAACGTGGTGAGCAGGGTCATTGGATTTCCTTCATGGCGGCCTCTTTGCGGGGCGAGGCGCTGCGGCGATGGGCGCCTCCGTCGTCCGCTATCCTCCGACTGGGGCGTCTCCGCGGACAATGCGCCCGCGTCCGCAGCAGCTCTGTGGTCGGCAGCACCCCCTCTCTCCCCGCTGCCAGGGGCGCCCGGCGAGAAGGTGCCCCCCGCCTCCAGCCTAGCGGAACCGGCTGCGACGCGCCTTGACGCAAGTCAAGCCCGCCGCCCATCCCTTCGCGTACCGAAGTCTTTGCTCTTTCCCCGTCCGTGGTTATACTGGCCATAAGAGCTTTCGTCCACCGCCGCACCCATCTCTCTTCAACGACTGGAGGTCAGCATGGGACGAACCCCGCTGGTTCCGCCGGAGCCGATCCCCCATCTCTCCATCCTCGACGAACACGGCAGGGTCGACCGCCAGCTCGAGCCGGCCATTACCGACGAGGTGCAAAGAAAAATGTTCCGGGCCATGCTCCTTGGCCGGCGCTTCGACGAGAAGATGCTCGAGCTGCAGCGCACCGGGCGGATCGGCACCTTTCCGCCGATCAAAGGCCAGGAGGCTGCGCAGATCGGCAGCGTCATCCACCTCGAGGAACGCGACTGGTTCGTACCCTCCTTCCGCGAGACGGCGGCCGAGATCCTGCGCGGGCGCTCCATGGAGAGCGTCCTTCTCTACTATAACGGCTATAACGAGGGCGCCCTCCTCGACGCGACGCAGCGCGACCTGCCGATGTCGATACCGGTGGCCTCGCAGATCCTCCACGCCGTCGGCCTCGGCTGGGCCGCATCATACCGGGGCAGCGACGAGGTGGTCATGGCCATTTTCGGCGACGGCGCCACCTCGGAGGGCGATTTTCACGAGGCCCTCAACTGCGCCGCGGTCTTCCAGACCCCGGTGGTCTTCGTCTGCCAGAACAACCACTGGGCCATTTCCATCCCCCTCGCCAGACAGACGCGCTCGCGCACCATCGCCGAGAAGGCTCTGGCCTACAACATGCCGGCATTGCGCGTCGACGGCAACGACATCCTCGCCGTCTACGCCGCCACCGCCGAGGCGGTGGCCAGGGCGCGCCAGGGCGGCGGCCCGACCCTGATCGAGTGCGTCACCTACCGCATCATGATGCACACCACCGCCGACGATCCCAAGAAATACCGCCGTGACGAAGAGGTCGAGCCATGGAGGCAACGCGACCCCCTGATCCGCTACGGCAGATATCTCGCGGAAAAGGGCGTGCTCGGCGAAGAGGCCGCGCGACAAGTCGAGGAGGAGGTGCGTGAAGAGATCCGCCAGGCGGTGGAAAAGGCCGAGAACACCATGCGCTCGCTCGGCGACCCGCTCGACATGTTCGACCATGTCTATGCCGAACTGCCGCCACGGCTGCGGCAGCAGAAGGAACAGCTGAGCCGGAATCTGGCGGCCAAGGAGGCGCGTCATGGCTAAGATGACCATGGTCGAGGCCATCAACCTCGCCCTGCGCCAGGAGATGGCCCGCGACGAGAGGGTTGTGCTCCTCGGCCAGGATATCGGCCCGGACGGCGGGGTGTTCCGTGTCACCGACGGCCTCTTCGCCACCTATGGTGAGCGCCGCGTGGTCGACACCCCCCTGGCCGAGTCGGCCATCGTCGGCATGGCCATCGGCATGGCCATCCATGGCCTGCGCCCGGTGGCGGAGATACAGTTTTCCGGGTTCCTCTACCAAGCCTTCCACCAGTTGGAGAACCATGCCGCGCGCCTGCGCTGGCGCAGCCGCGGCCGCCTCAGCGTGCCCATGGTGCTGCGCGCCCCCTATGGCGGCGGGGTGCGCGCCCTCGAGCACCACTCGGAAAGCCGCGAGGCCTACTGGGCCCACACCCCCGGCCTCAAGGTGGTCATCCCCTCCGGACCGCGCAACGCCCGGGCGCTGTTGGTCAGCGCCCTGCGCGACCCCGACCCGGTCGTCTTTTACGAACCCAAAGCGCTTTACCGCGCCTTTCGCGAGGAAGTGCCGGAGGAAGAAGAGACCCTGCCCCTCGGCCAGGCCCGGGTCGCCCGGCCGGGCTCCGGCCCGACCATGATCGCCTACGGGGCCATGCTCCTCCCGACCCTCGAGGCGGCCGAGGTTCTCGCCAGGGAGGACGGCGTCGCCGCCGAGGTCATTGATCTGCGCACCATCGCTCCCCTCGACAGCGAGACCCTCGCCGCCTCGGTACGCAAAAGCGGCCGGGCGGTGATCGTCCATGAGGCGCCGCTCTCCTTCGGTCCCGGGGCGGAGATCGCCGCATCGCTCATGGAGGAGGCCTTTCACTACCTCGAGGCGCCCATCGAGCGGGTGGCCGGGTTCGACCTCGTCATCCCCTATTTCAGTCGCGAAAAGAGCTACCTCCCCGGGGTGGACCGCATCGTCGCCGCGGCGCGGCGGACCCTGCAATTCTGACAGCGGAGCCTACATGAGCCAATCCTTTCGTTTGCCGGATCTCGGCGAAGGCGTGCACGAGGCGGAGATCCTCGCCGTGTTGGTGGCCGTCGGCGACACGGTCGCTGAGGGGCAGCCGATACTCGAGGTGGAAACCGACAAGGCGGCGGTGGAGATCCCCGCCCCGTGCAGCGGCACGGTGAGCGAGGTGCGCGTCGCGGTGGGCGATATGGTCCGGGTGGGCGAAATCCTCATTTCCTTCAGCGGCCCCGGTGAGACGCAGCCGGCGGGCTCGGTAAAGACAGTTCCGACCGGCGCGGCAGCCCCCACTGGCGACACTCCCCACCACGGCCCGGTGCCGGCCTCGCCGTCGACGCGGCGGCTGGCGAGGGAGCTGGGGGTGGACCTGCGTCTTGTTGCCGCCAACGGCCCCGGCGGGGTGGTCACCCGCGACGATGTCGAGGCCTATGCTCGTGGACGGCAGGAGGCGACCCCACCTGCAACCGCCACCAAACCGGAGGCGCCACAGCCCACCCCTCACGCTGCACCTCCTGGCCCCGTCCCGTCATCGCCTCCCGCCTCGCTGCCGTCCCCAGCGCCACCCCCCTCCATAGGCCAGCCGCCAGGCCCGGAGCCGAGACAAGAGGCCGAGGTCCCCGCCCCGGGCCTGCCCGATTTCACTCGCTGGGGGCCGGTGGAGCGCATCCCCTTCCGCTCCATCCGCCGCGCTACCGCCGCCCAGATGACCCTGTCGTGGAGCAGCATCCCCCACGTGCACTGCGAGGACAGCGCCGACATCACCAGGTTGGAGAGCTTCCGGCAGAAGCATAAGAACGACATCGCCGCCGCCGGGGGCCGCCTCACCATGACCGTCTTCGCCATCAAGGCGGCGGCCACCGCGCTCAAGACCTACCCCCGCTTCAACGCCTCCCTCGACCTGCAGCGTCGCGAGATCATCGTCAAGAACTCCTTTCATATCGGCATCGCCACCGACAGCGACCATGGCCTGTACGTGCCGGTGATCCGCGATGTGGACCGCAAGAGCATCCGCGAGCTGGCGGTGGAACTGCACCAGCTGGTGGAGCGGGTGCGCGGCGGCAAGATCACCCGCGAAGAGCTGCAGGGCGGGACCTTCACCATCACCAACGCCGGCGCCCTGGGCGGCCACCGCTTTACCGCCATCGTCAACTCCCCCGAGGTGGCCATCCTCGGTCTTGGCCAGGGGCGGATGCAGCCGGTGGTGGTACCCGGCGTGGACGGCCATCATGACATCGTCCCCCGGCTGATGATGCCGGTGGTGCTGTGCTTCGACCACCGCGTGGTGGACGGCGCCGACGCCATCCGCTTCCTGCGCCTGATCATCGCCGCCCTGGAAGACCCGGAAGAGCTGTTTCTGGCGATGATATAAGGGGGGAGAAGGCGATGGTCATGGGCGACATGGAGATGCGCTGCCAGCTGCTGGTCATCGGCGGCGGCCCCGGGGGCTACAGCGCCGCCCTGCGCGCCGCCGAGCTGGGCCTCGATGTCGCCCTGGTCGACGACGGCCCGGCTCCGGGGGGCAACTGCCTGCACAGCGCCTGCCTGCACAGCAGGCACCTGCTCCACCTTGCCCGCCTGCTCGACGAAACCACCGCAGCCAAGAGGCTGGGCCTGGACTTCGCCCCGCCACGGATCGACTTCGCCCGGGTGGGCGCCGCCCTGGCACGGCGGGTTGCGGATGAAGGGCGGCGTCTCTCCGCGAGGGCGAAAGAACGCGGTATCCTCCTCCTTCGCGGCACGGCGAGCTTCACCGGACCGCGCCAGGTACGCCTGTTCGGAGCCGAGGTAAGCCTGCTCCGCTTCGAAAAGGCGGTCATCGCCGTGGGCTCGCGGCCACGCCCGCTGCCCGGGGTCGCCGCCGGCAGCCCGATCCTCGACATCGCCGCCCTGTGGGACCGGGAGAGTCTGCCCACGACCCTCACCGTTGTCGGCGGCGGCCATATCGGCCTCGAGCTGGCCACCATTCTCGCCAGCTTCGGCAGCCGTGTCACCCTGCTCGAGAAAAACCCCCGCCTGCTGGCCCGGGCCGACGAGGATCTCGTCCGCCCCCTCCACGACAGCCTCGCACGGCGTCTGGCCGCCATTCGCACCGGCTGCGAGGTCATTGGCGTGGCGCCGGCCGGCGACGGGGCGGTCATCACCTGTCGGCACAACGGCGAGACGGTGGAGTTCCGCGATCTCATGGTGCTGCCGGCCAGCGGGCGGTTGCCGGCCAGTGATCGCCTTGGCCTCGACCACACCGCCGTGGCAGTTGGCCCAGGGGGCATTCTCCCCGTCGACGACCGCCAGCGCACCAGCGATCCGGACATCTTCGCCGTCGGCGACGTGGTCGGCGACACCCTGCTCGCCCATGCCGCCGTGCGCCAGGGTCAGGTGGCCGCCGAGGTCGCCGCCGGCGGCAACGCCGCCTTCGACGTGCGCGCCGTGCCGAGGGTGGTCCTCACCCGCCCCCAGCTGGCCTGGTGCGGATTGAGCGAAACGGAGGCGCTGCGCCGACGCATCCCCCACCAGGTGCACCGCCTCGACTCTCCTTTCGACGGCGACCACGACCCGCATGACGACAGTGGCTTTTTCGCCAAGCTGCTCACCGACCCGCAGAGTGGCCGCGTCCTCGGCGCCGGGCTGGTCGGCGACCATCTCGAAGGCTATATCGGCGAAGCCGCCCTGGCGGTGGAAATGGGCGCCCTGCTCGAGGACCTCCGCCTGGTGCTGCACCCCTATGGCGCGAGCATTCCCTAGCCACCCGCCATGGCCATTGCATTCCCGCGTCCGGACCACTACAATACAGAGAAAGACTCGCCTCGGCGAGGCCGCGGCACAATGCGGCAAGGAGGATTCATGCGTATCGTCATCGTCGGCGGCGGCGCCATCGGCAGGCTCTTCGCTTCCTTTCTCGGCAAGGGCGGCAACGACATCACCCTCATCGACATCGACCAGTCCACCCTCGGCGCCCTGCGCGAAAAGGGCATCGCCATGGTGGACGGGCACATCGCTCACGGCGGTGAGGGTGACCCGGTGCCGGTGAATGCCCTCAACTCGGCAGGAGGCCTGCACGAGGCCGATCTCGTCCTGCTGCTCGTCAAGTCCCAGGCGACGGAGGCGGCGGTAAGCGATATCGCCCACCTCATCGGCGAGGCCTGCCCCCTGCTGCTCCTGCAGACCGGCCTCGGCAATGTCGAGGTGGCGCAGGGCATCGTCGACCGCAGGCACCTGCTGCTCGGCATCACCTACATGTCGGCCACCGCCCTCAGCGAGGCCAAGGTGCGCCGCGGCCGACACGGCGCCACCTATATCGGCGAACTCGACGGCAGCCTCTCGCCGCGACTTGCGCGTATCGCCGAGCTCTTCACCCGCTGCGGCATCGAAACTAGCACCGCCCGAAATATCCGAGACCGGCTTTGGACCAAGGTGATCGTCTATGCCGCCATCAACCCGCTTTCCGCAATCCTCCAGGTGCCCAACGGCTCGCTGCTGTCGCGGCCGGAGTCGATCTCCCTGATGAAAAGGCTGCTCGACGAAGGGGCCATGGTGGCCAGGGCGGAAGGCATCGACCTCATCGACCCCGACCTCTTTGCGGCGCTGCAGGAGAGCTGCAACAAGAGCGCCGGCAATCTCTCCTCGATGCTCCAGGACATCCTCAACGAGGCCGGCACCGAAATCGGCGCGCAGAACGGGGCGATCTGCAACGCCGCCGAAAGGCATGGCCTGGCCGTGCCCACCCACCGCACCATGGTCGAACTGATCAAACTGCTTGAATGCTGGAAGCCGGGAGTCGGCCAATCCTGACCGCCAGCGCCTCCAAGAGGTGCTCTCATGGGTAAATGGTACAATATTCTCGTCGCGGTGGATGCCATGGAGCCGTCGCTGTCGGCGGTGCGCTATGTCGGCCAGGTGGCCGGCACAATCGCCGAGGTTTCCATCTGCCTGCTCCATGTCTACCCCGAGCCACCTCCGGACTTTCAGGCTTCTGGCGGGGTACGCGAGAACTATATGGCACAGCGCATCGCCGGGGCCGAGCAGGTTTTCCAGCGCTGCACCGAGATCCTCGTCAAGGCCGGCATCCGCCGCGAAGCCATCGCCTGCGTGACCCAGATGGCCGAGGGCAAGACCATCAGCGCAACACTGCTCGAGGTGCGCGCACGTGGCGATTTCGGCACGGTGGTGACTGGCAAGCGCGGCATCTCCAAGGCCGAAGAGTTCCTCTTCGGCTCGATCTCCAACGCCCTGGCCCGCCACTGTCAGGACTTCACCGCCTGGATCGTGGGGTAAGGCATGATCGACTGGAGCCCCTTCCCCGACCGCATCCGCGAGCAGCTGCGGAATCACGACGCCATCAAGGACCTGCGCCGGCAGCCGCGGCTCTTCACCGACACCAGCGATTTCACCCACATCGATTTCGGCGACGTCATCCATGTCGACGACCGCTTCTTTCTCGTCGTCGGCCATACCAAGGAGGGTCGCTTCGGCATCGACGAACAGCCGAAGCAATGGGTGCCCAAAGTGATCGACCTGGAGAGTGGCCAGCGCCACATCCTCAAGCTGGTTTTCCACGAGAACTTCACCATCACCCTCGGCCCCTTCCAGATCACCTGCTACCGCAGCCCGGAAAAGGAGTGCCGGGTGCTCGACCTGGTACGCGACAACCCCCTCTTCATGCAGGGCCACTCCGTTCCGGACGAGGTCGGCAACATGGTGCGCATCCTCGACGTCATCCAGGGCACCCGCATGGACACCACCATCGCGCGGCTGGCCTGCGACGACGAGGCCTATCTGGCCGACCACCTGCCGGCCATCCTCGGCCATTACCTCAAGCTGCTCGAAGGCATCATGCTCCTGCACCGCCACGGTCTCAAGCATGGCGACATCAGGCGCGACCATGTCATCATCGATGGCCGCGACGGCACCTACCGCTGGATAGATTTCGACTACGACTTCTACCTGCCGGAACGACCCTTTGCCCTCGACCTCATCGGCCTCGGCAACATCCTCCTCTTCCTCCTCGGACGGCGCAACTTCCGCCCCGTCGACGTGCTCGAAGACCCGGAAATGGGCGAGCGGGTCCTGGCCACCCTCCATGTGAACGACCTCGCCCTGCTGTCGCGGGACCGCATTTTCAATCTCCGCAAACTGAAGCCGACGCTGCCCAAGTGCTTCAACGATGTCCTCCTCCACTTCAGCGTCGGCACGCCGGTGCTCTACGACGAGGTCGGGGAGCTGTACGACGACCTGCAACGCTGCCTGGTCGAGGTCTATGGCTAGACCGCCGCAGCCAGCCGCGGTCGCGAAAGGCCCCGGGGAGCGTTTGCCTCCGGGGGGCAACTGTGCTACAATGAGCCGTCCGCGCCAGAATGTCTCCCGATTCCGGGGACAACAATGCTGGCGCCGGCTGAAAACGGCTCGCTCAACTCAATTTTGTGGGGAGGAAGGTATGATCGCTACGCTACGCATGACAACCCTGCTGTTCCTGGCCATCTTTACTTTGGCCGGCTGCGCCAAGGAGTATGTTCCCCAGGAACCGCCCCCCAACACCGGCACCGTCTTCCAGAAGACACCCGAAGAGGTGCAGGCCGCCGCCCGCAATACCCTGACCAAGCTCAGCTTCGCCATCACCCAGGAAACCGGCGAGTATATCGAGGCGGTCCACCTCAAGCCGGGGGAGACGGTGGAAGATAACCAGGGGGAAATGGTCTACATCTGGATCAAGCCGCGCGAGAGCAACGTCCTGGTGCTCACTCTCACGCGCATGCGTGCCAGCGGTATCGCCAAGCAGAAGCAATGGGACCAGCAGATCACCGCCAAGATGATCGAGGAACTGCGCTAGACGCTCGGCAGCGCTGCCGCATGGACCTGTTTCTTTCGCGGCGGCCGCCCTGGCGGCCGCCGCTTCTTGTCGCTGCGGGGCTGTTGCTGACGCTTTTGGCCTGCACCCCTGGCGGCGAGCAGACCACGGCAGACGGCCAGGGACTGCGCCCGCCAATACAATCCGCCACTGCCGGCGAAACGATTCCGGTATCCGTCGCCGTCGATGGCCGGGTCATCTCCGAGGTACGCCTCTACTTCAAGCCTCTCGAAGCGGCAAGCTACGTCTACATGACCATGACGCCCGGGGAGGAAGATAGCTTCGCTGCCGCCATCCCGCCGTGCAAAAACGGCAGCCGGGGCCTCGACTACCTGCTGCTCTTCCGTGACGATGACGGCAAGTCACGCAAAACCAAGCCATTTCGCTTGCTGTTGCTCAACAACCCCCGGGGGGTCAAGCCATCCGCCGAAGCCGTCGAGGTCTATGGCGAAGAGACGGTCGAGCCCGCCGTGGCGATGGCTTTCGCCGCGCCCCTGCGCATCCTGCCCTCGCCACGGCCGCTCCTCCGCGAGGCGGAGGAGGAGGACTACCCGTCCATCCTGCCAACCAGCACCCGCACCTCACCCTTCGCGCCATGGCGCGGACCGGGTGGCTTCTCCTTCTCCATCAAGGTCGGCGGCGTCGGTTTTTTCTACCGCGCCCACTGAGCTGGCCCCATTCTTTTTGATTGTCTGCCACGAGCCTCCCAAAGCCTTGGCCGGGCGCAGCGTCTCTTCACCCCAGCAGCGGCTGGAGCAGCAGCATCAGCCCGCCGGTGATGAGCGGCACGGAGAGGTTGTCGTTGATTGCCAGCCGCTCGCCGAAGCGAAAGGGGAAGAGCTCGAAGAGCGTGTTGGCCAGGGAGACGATCACCGCCAGCGGCACCGAGACCCGGCCCTGCCAGCTGTCGAGCAGCAGCGGCACCTGGGGGTAGACGAAGAAGAACAGCAGCAACCCGAGGAAAAAGCAGGCGGCCGAGCCCTCCAGGGACTTCTTGCCGATCTTGATGCGCCCGACGCTGATGCCGACGAGGGCGGCGGCGGCATCGCCGAGGATGAACAGCGACAGGGCGATGGCGGCGATATGGGGGTGGTGCAGGAAGAGCAGCGAACAGATGAAGGCGGAGAGGAAGATATAGGTCGAGCCGGTGAAGGA
>JANJUM010000247.1 GCA_024710585.1 Desulforhopalus sp. | reverse complement strand
CCTCGGCGACCTGCGCGGGCAGCGCATCGCCCTCACCAAGGGAATCATGACCCGCGACTGGCTGGTGGGCGACGGCCTCGTCTTCACCACGGTGGACGTCGCCACCCTCAACGAGGAACTCGAAGCGGTGGCCAGCGGCCGCGCCGATGCCGCTGTACAGAACCTCGCCTCGGCCTCCTATCACATCGAAAAACGGGGGCTGACCAACCTCAAGGTGGCGGCGCCGACACCCTATGGCAACTACGACCTTTCGATAGGCGTACGCAGCGACTGGCCGGAGCTGGTCGGCCTGCTCAACCGCGCCCTGTCCTCCATCGACCAGACCCGCCATGGCGCCATCCGCCAGAAATGGATGGCGGTGCGCTACGAGTTCGGCTGGCGCCTGCGCGATATCCTCCTCTGGTCTGGATCCATCGCCGCCGTCGCCATCGCCGTCATCGCCCTTATCGCCCGCAGCAATCGGCGGCTCGCCGCGGAAATAGCCGAACGGCGCAGGATCGAGGGGGAGAAGGAGGCGCTCATCGTCGACCTGCAGCAGGCCCTGGAAGAAAATCGCTGCCTGCACGGCATCCTGCCCCTGTGCAGCCACTGCAAGAAGATCCGTACCGCCGACGGCTCCTGGGAAGAGGTCGACCTCTACATCCACAAGCACTCCCAGGCCGACATCAGCCACTCCATCTGCCCGGACTGCATCAAGACCCACTATCCCCAGCTGCGCGCCGGGAAATCCTCCTCGGCGGCTTGACCCGAAAGGCGTCGAGCACTACAAAGGAGGGATGAAGGCAGCGACGGTCACCCTCAACACCCTCCGCCGGCCATGAAACAGCTCCGACCCTACAGGAAATTCATCATCGTCATCATCATCGCGCAGTGCATCGGCGTGGTTCTGCTCGGCTACACCATCTTCAAGGCGCGGGGCGTCAAAGCCCCGGCAGACCAGGCGGCGCAGCCGCCGGCGACGGTGGAGCGGCCGGTCACCCGCTGAGCCTCCAGTGCCATCCCACCCCTTGCACCATCCCCGGCTGCGCCCCGCTCACCGGCTCTGTGGCGGGCGATAGAGGCGCCAGCTGCCTTTGCCCGAACGCTTCACCTCATACATCGCCACATCGGCAGCCCTGATCAAGGTGTCGAGGGTACTGCCATGGTCGGGGTAAACGGCGACACCGATACTCGCCCCGACCACCAGATGACGGCCGCCGATCTCCATGGGCTGGCGCAGACTGGCGAGGATGCGCCTGGCGATGGCGCCAAGGGCCTCGTTCTCGCGAACATGGATGAGGATGCTGAGGAACTCGTCTCCGCCGTGGCGGGCGACGTAGTCTTCCGCCCGCAAAACACCCCCCACCTGCTCGCCGCCCGCTGTGCAGAGGGGCAGAGGAGGGTCGGGGACGCCCGCCGCCTCGGGCATGACGGTACGCAGCCGCCGCCCGATTTGGCGGAGCACCTCGTCGCCGGCATCGTGGCCATGGCTGTCGTTGATCTCCTTGAAACCGTCGAGGTCGATGAGCAGCAGATAGACCTTCCACCCTTCGCGCCTCGCCTGGGCAAAGGCATTCTCGGCGATGAGGGAGAAAAACCTCCGGTTGGGCAATTGCGTCAGGGGGTCGTGCATGGCCATGCGGGTGATGTCCTGATTGGCTTTGAGCAGCTTGAAGCGCATGCGCACCAGGACTGAGACGAGGACGCAGAGGGTGGCGAGGAAGGCGATGGCGGCGACGATCGTCTGCCAGTAGCGCTTCCACACGTCCCCCGGACGGAGGTGGTCGATGTCACGGTAGGGGCCAAGGCGCAGGTCCCTGTAAAGGTCGTGGACGGCACGGTAGTTGCGGGCCACATCCCAGCCGGCGATCCTCGCCGCCCGGGCGGCGGGGTCGTCATCGCCCATGTCGAGAAGGGCGATGGCCACCTTGCGTGACATCTCCTCCGCAGTACGCGACAGCTTGGCCATGGGCCACTCGGGGTAGATGTCGGTGGAATGGGGGAAGGGAAACTCGTTTTCGCCGATATCGAGGTTGTAGTGCAGGCGTTTGCCGTGGAGGACACGCAGCGCCCCGCTGGCCACCACCCCTTCCTCCTCCATGGAGTCGAGGGCCTCGGAGCTGATGGTGCCGGCATCGGCTTCCCCGGCGAGGACGACGCGCACCACCCCGTCGTGGGTGCCGGCAAAAGTCAGGGAGCGAAAATGTCGCTGACCATCGATGCCGCTCCCCTGGAGTTCGCGCCTCGCCATGAGCCAGCCGCCGAGGGAATCGCGGTCGACAGCGACGAAACGCTTGCCGCGCAGGTCGTCGAAGGTGCGGATGTCCTGGCGGTCGGCGCGGGTCACGATCAGGCCGGAGAACAGCGACACGCTGCGCTCGCCGTGCCTGCTGCGCACGGTGGCGATCGGCCGCACCCCGAAGCTGTGCTCGAGCTCGACAAACATGCCGGGATTGGCGAAGATGAAATCAACCCTGTTCTCGGCAACGGCGGCGGCAACCTCGCGAAACTCGAGGGGCACGATGGCGAACCGCGTGCCTGGAATACGCCTCTCGAGATATTCCGCCAGCCCCACCCATCGGCTTACGGTGTCTTCGCGCCCCCGCTTGGCGAGCACGCCGACATTGACCGTGGCCTCCTCCGCCGGGGAGGCCTGGGGACAGAGCGACAGCGACATGGCGAGGAGCAGGGCCACACGCAGCTGAGCGTGGAAGGTGACGGCTTTTAGGGGCAAGAGGAACTCCACCAGGGTGTCTTGCGGCGGGTCACCGCCACTCGTTCGCGCCGGCCGCGATCAATGCGACGATGCGCCTTCCATATTCCTCTTTTATCGCGTCGAGGTAGCCGGCGTCAACCGCCCCCTTCCAGGTGCTGACCGTAAAAAAGCGTTTGGGGATGGAAAAATTCTGCGGCGCGAAACCGGTGCTCGCCCGCACCAGCCAGCGCAGACGACGGATGCGCTCGGCAGTCTCCGGCAGAGTGGCGGCCAGTTCACCGTGGCCGACCGCCTCGAGGCAGCGGGCCAGGGTCTCGTTGTCGTAGACCGCGCGGGCGAAGAGACAGGCGACCATCGAGGTGAGCAGGGCGCGGCCGGGCTCGTCGTCGATAAGGAAATCCACCGCCCTGTCGACGTCGCGCTGGCTGTTCTTCTGATCGTAGCCATAAGCCCCGGTGTCGAGATGGGAGTGGCGGAAGCCCAGGGTCTGGGCGGCGAAGAACAGCTCGCCGGTGGCATAGCCGGCCATCTCCTGGCCGAGCACGCAGGCGAAATCGGCCCCGCCATACTGCGCCGCGGCCCGCAGCGTGCCCTGGCCGAGGAGGCGATAGAAGGGGCTGGCGCCACTGCCCAGCTGCCAGGCCGCCTGGCGGTAGGCGGCGGCATCGCCGAAGCGCAGCGGCGTCAGGGTTTCGCGGTCGCTTATCAGGCCGCGCTCGCTTGCCTCGGTGGCCCAGGCCAGGGCGACGCCCGCCGACATGACGTCCAGGCCGACCTTCTCCACCGCCTCGATGATGCGCAGCACGTCGAACACATCAGTGACCCCGAGCATGGTACCGACGGCGAAAATCGGCTCGTAGTCGTAGGCCACCTGGTGGAAGTGGTAACGGTTGTCGGCCATCTTCTCGCGAAAGAAGCCGATATGGATGCAGCCCACCGGACAGCCGCCGCAGGCGCCGTTGCGCAGCAGGGCGGCATCGGCGAAGCGTTCGCCGCTGATGGTGGCGATGGCCGCGTCGCTGGTGCGCTGCAGATTGTTCCACGGCAACGAAGAGATGTCGTTCAGGGCCTGGAGGTTGGCGGCGGTGCCGAGGTTATGGTACTTGCGCATCATCTCGGTGGAGGTCACCTTGCCGTAGAGCTCCTGGTAGAGCCGCGCGTAGGCCTTGCCCTCCGGCAGATCGAGGGCGCTATCGCCGTGGATGACGATGGCCTTGAGGTTCTTGGCGCCCATTGCCGCCCCCCCGCCCATGCGGCCGAAATGGCGGTAGGTGTCGACGGTGATGCACGCCATGGCCGAGCCGAGCTCTCCGGCCGGGCCGATGCGCAGGATGGAGCGGTGGCCGCTGCCACCGGGGTAGGTGGTGCGCAGCAACTTGCCGGCGGCGTCGCAGTCGAGGCCCTTCAGGAAGCTGACTTCGCGCAGCTCAAGGCTGCGCGAGGCCACCAGCAGACTCGACAGGCGGGGGGCACGGCCGACCAGCACCAGGGCGTCAAAGCCGGCGAAGGCCAGGGCCAGGGCGCTCCTGCCGCCAGCGTGGCTCTCGGTATATTCGCCATGATAGTTGGACTTGAAGCTACACACCGTCTTGCTCATCAGCGGGAAGAGCCCGGTGAGCGGGCCGATGGCGAAAATCAACGGCTGCTGCGGGTCGTCCCAGGACAGGTCCGGCTTGCCGTACTGGCGGTAGAGCAAGGCCGCCAGGCCGCTGCCGCCGATGACCAGGTCGCGGCCCGGGAGAACCTCCAGCCGGCCCTTGCCGCTGGCGAGGTCTACCACCATTACGCGAAATTCCTTGCCGTTCATCAGCGCACCTCCCCGGCGGCATCGCCGTCCACCATTTCCAGACAGTTCTGCGGGCAGAAGGGTACACATAGCCCGCAGTGGATGCAGATGTAGATGTCGCCGAAGTGATCGGTGGCGATGCCATCAACCGGACAGGCCGCTACGCAGGCCCCGCAGCGGATGCAGCTGCCCTTGCGCACCACCACTCCCCCACCGCGCCTCGGCGTCAGCGCCCCGGTGGGGCAGACGGCGGCGCAGGGCGGCGGGTCGCAGGAAAGGCACCTGCTCGCCGTGAACCCGGTGGACAGCCCCCCGGCGGAGCGAATGCGGATGCCGGCGCAGTGCCAGGAACCTTTCTTGTGTACCAGTCTGGCGCAGGCCAGGGCGCAGGAATGGCAGCCGATGCACTGGTCGAGGCGCGGGGTGGAAAGCTGTTTCATGATATCGATGGTGGTGGTTGCGGAACCTCGGCCCGGAAGGTAGTGGGGCGGCCCCTTGGCAAAGCTTTTCCTGCGGGACAGGCGAGCGTTGCCGCACATACCGCGGAGGCGAAAGAATCCTTCCTTTTTTTTTATCCGTGGGCTAGGCTTTGTCAACCCCCAAGGGCCGCCCGGCCGCCCTCCCCTGTTTTGAGAGACGATGAACGACGACCTGTTCCACCGCCTGCAAGAGGTTTTTCCCGAGCCGCCGCTCTCCCTGGCGCAGGCGGAGGCCCTGCTGGCCAGTGGCGAGTTGCTCGTCTCCCCTGAGGACATCCTCCCCTACCTGCAGACGGCGCTCATCGACGAAAAGGTGCTCGAGGTGGAACTCGACGGCCTGCCCACGGTCTATTTCTCCCGGCTCAAGGACCACCCCGAGGCGGCGCCGACCGAGGAGGACGAAGAGGATGGGGAAGACGCCGGAGAACAGGAGAAAGCGAAGGAGGGCGCCTATCTCTGGGCCATGAGCCATCTCGTCGTCCTACCCCTCGAGCCCGGCCTCGGCAACCTCCACCTGCGCAACTCGCGCTCGGTGATGCTACGCATGTTCACCAACCGCCAGGCGGTGGAGATGGCCTCGTCGTTTGTCGAGCTGCTCACCGTGGAGGAGCTGCCGGTGCTCTGCCTCGCCTTCCCGCACATGGCGCGGCTGGTCGAAAACGCCCGCGACTACCGGGCCAAGGTTCCGGATTCGCTGAACATCTCCCTGACCTTGACCCTGGACGACGAGGAAGAAACGGAAATCGAGGCACGTCCGGCGGATGTCAGCGTGCGCGGCCTGTCGCTGTCGATGCGCAAGAAGGAGCAGCGCCTGCTGCAGCTGCACCGCCCCTATTCCCTCAAGCTCTACGTCGACGACGAACTGCTCATCCGCATCGACGCCACCGTGCGCCACCTGTCGCGGCTGCGCAAACGGGCCACCGTCGAATACCTCTGCGGCTTCGAGTACGAGTTCCGCAGCAAGACCCAGACGGCGGTGGTCGAATCCATCGTCGCCCTGGTGCAGCGCGCCCACCTCAAGGACCTCGCCGCCAAGGCGGAAGTGAGCGGCATCCCCCTGATCACCTGAAATGGCGGCCTCAGCCGCGGGAGAAGACGATGGTACGCTTTTTCGTGCACAGTCTCGGCGAGCACTGCATCAGCAATATGGACGTCAGCGGACCCTGCCGGGAGATCGTCATCGCCATGCGGGAGCTCTTTCTCGCCACCTACAGCGGCCCCCCCGAAGCCGACCTCGACCTCGCCCTGGCGCAGCATATCATCGCGCAGGCCTACGGGCAGGGCCGCGTCCTCGAATACACGCCGGAGCCCTTGCCGCCGCCCCAGTGAAGGGCGGCGAGGAGCGAGACCCCGGCCCGCTCAGGCGAGACCGGCCATCATCTGCGGGATGAGCGCCACCTTCTCCTCGTCGTCCACCGCGAAGAGGCCGACGAGGCGGCCTCTGTACATGACGCCGATATGATCGGAAAGCGCCATGGCCTCGGCAAGGTCGCCGGTGACGAGGAGGATGCCGGCCGCCTCGCGCGCTTCGAGGAGGAGCTTCCAGACATCCTCGGCTGCAGCGATGTCCAGCCCCTGGGTGGGCTGCTCGGCGACGATGAGGCGCGGCTTGCGGTAGAATTCCCGCGCCAGCACCATCTTCTGCAGATTGCCGCCGGACAGCTGCCAGGCCTGGGCCGCGAGGTCGGCTGGGCGGATATCGAACTCCTCCATGAGGCGCCGCGCCTTCTCCGCCGCCAGGCCGCGCTGCAGCCAGGGGCCGCGGGTGAAACCGGCGCTGGTGGTGAGCAGGAAGTTGTCAAGAAGGCTGAGGCCCTGGCAGGTCGCCAGCCCCTGGCGGTCTTCGGGGACATAGGCCAGCGTCCGTTCCCAGGAGGGGTTGCGGAAGAACTGCGCCCAGTCGAGGCCGAGCAGCCGCACCGCGTTGTCTTGCGGCCGGCGCAGGCCGCAGATGGTCTCCACCAGCTGCTTCTGGCCGTTGCCGGCGACCCCCACCAGGCCGAGGATCTCGCCCTGGCGCAGCTCGAAGCTGATATCGCCTAGGCCGAAATCGCTCAACTGGGCCACCTTGAGGACGATCTGCCGCGGCTCCAGCGGCTGCCGGTCCACCTGCAGCAGCACCTCGCGGCCGACCATGCACTCGGCCAGGGCGCCGGTGGAGGTCACCGCCGAGGCCGGCATGGCCGCCACCACCCGCCCGCGACGCAGCACGGCGATGTCGTCGGCCACCGACATGACCTCCTCGAGCTTGTGGCTGATGAAGATGATGCCCTTGCCCTGGCCGGCCATGAGGCGCATGGTGGCGAAGAGATTTTCAGCCTCGGCGGGGGTGAGCACCGCTGTCGGCTCGTCGAAGATGAGGATACGGCTCTGGCGGTGCAGCAGCTTAAGGATCTCCACCTGCTGCTTTTCGCCCATGGAGAGGTCGCCGACGCGGGCCCCGGGGTCGACGCGCATGCCGTACTGTTCCGCCAGCCTGGCGACCTTATGGTGCATGTCGCCCTTGCGCAGCCACACCCCTTCCTTCTTGCCGAGAGAGACATTCTCGGCGACGCTCATCGCCTCGACCAGCTTGAAGTGCTGGTAGACCATGCCGATGCCGGCGCCGATGGCCTTCTCGGTGGAGGTAAAGCGCACCTCCTCGCCGTCGAGGACGATGCTCCCGTCATCCGGCTGCAGCTGCCCGGCGAGGATGGCCATGAGCGTCGACTTGCCGGCGCCGTTCTCGCCGAGCAGGGCGAGGATGCGGCCCGCGGACAGGCTCAGCGACACCTCGCTGTTGGCCTGCACCTTGCCGAAGCTCTTGCTGATCCCTTCGAGACGGAGCAGGGGCACCTCGGCGACCATGTCAGATCCGATCCTTGCCGGCCAGCGGGGTGACGAACTGCGATTCGGTGTCCCAGGGGAAGAGGATCCACGTGTCCTGGCTGACCTCGGTGATGAAGGTGTCGACCAGGGGGCGCCCCGCCGGCTTGGCGTAGACGGTGGCGAAATGCGCCTTGGGGACGATCTCGCGGACGATCTTGGCGGTGCGCCCGGTGTCGACCAGGTCGTCGACCAGCAGCCAGCCCTCGCCGTCGCCATGGAACTTCTTGAGAATGTCGGCCTCGCCCTTCTTGTCCTTCCAGTCGTAGCTGGAGATGCAGATGGTGTCGACGAGGTGCACGTCGAGCTCGCGGGCGATGATCGCCGCCGGCACCAGGCCGCCGCGGGTGATGGCGATGATGCCCTTGAAGAAGTCGGTGTTGAGCAGCCGCCAGGCCAGCGCCTTGGAATCGCGGTGCAGCTGGTCCCAGGAGATGGGGTAGGTCTTGCGGTAGGTGGATTGAGCTGCCATAAAAGTTCTCTCGAGAAGAAAAAGTGTTCATCGCCGCGACCCCTGGGGCTCGCGGCAGCCATCAGTCGACCGGCGCCACGTTGACCCCGAGGGCCGCCGGTTCGTCGCTGGAGCCCTTGCGCCACGAGGACAGCACCAGGACGAACACCGTCAGAGCGTAGGGCAGCATGAGCAGGATCGACGAGGGCACCTGCGCCCCCGAGGCCTGCAGTCGCAGCTGCAGGGCCATGATGCCGCCAAAGAGGTAGGCGCCGAACACCGCTCGCCCCGGCCGCCAGAAGGCGAAAATGACCAGGGCGACGGCGATCCAGCCGCGGCCGGCGGTGAGGTTCGAGGTCCACAGGTGGGTATAGGCCAGGGACAGGTAGGCGCCGCCAAGGCCCATGAAGAAGCCGCCGCCGACTACCCCCAGCCAGCGATAGGCGACGACGTCGAGCCCGGCGGCGACCGCCGCCCCCGGATATTCCCCGGCGGCGCGCAGGCCGAGGCCGTAGCGGGTGGCATGGAGAAAGAGCCACAAGAGGGGCGGCACGAGGTAGCTGACGTAGACCAGGGGGTCGTGGTTGAAGAAGATCGTCCCGATTACCGGCAGCTCCGACAAGCCCGGCAGGGGCACTGGCGAGAAGCCCGGCGCCGGCGTGCCGATGTAGGCGGTGCCGAGGTAGTTGGCGAGGCCCACGCCGAAGATGGTCAGTGCCAGGCCGCTGACCACCTGGTTGCCCTGGAACCACAGGCAGACGGCGCCGTGCACGGCGGTGGCGGCGCTGCCCACCAGGCCGGCGGCGACAAAGCCGAGCAGCGGGTTGCCGCTGTGGCGGGCGACGACGAAGCCGACCAGGGCGCCAAGGATCATCACCCCCTCGACACCGAGGTTGAGCACCCCCGACTTCTCGCTGAGGATCTCCCCGAGGGTGGCGAAGAGGATGGGGGTGCCGGACTGCACCGTGGCCGCCAGCAGGGCGATGACGATCTCGGCGCTCATGGCCGTCTCCTCCGGGTGAAGCGGTAGGTGGTGAAGAAGCCCCCGGCGAGCACGGTGAGCAGGATGGCGCCCTCGATGATACCGCCGAAGGCCGCCGGCACCTGGAGGTCGAGCTGCAGGTTCTCGACGCCGACGCGCAGCCCGGCGAGGAGCAGGGCGGCGACGCCGATGGCCAGGGGGTGGAGGCGGGCCAGCCAGGCGACGACGATGGCCGTATAGCCATAACCGACCATGATCGACGGCTGCAGACGATTGACAGTAGCGGAAGCCTCGACGAAGCCGGCCCATCCGGCCAGGGCGCCGCTGACCGCCATGACCAGAAACACCAGGCGGTCGTAAGGCAGCCCGGCGTAGCGGGCGGCGCGGACGTTGTCACCCCCGGCGAGCACGGCGAAGCCGGTCCGGGTGAAGCGGAAAAAGGCCCACACGAGGAGGCCGAGGACGAGGCAATGGGCCAGCCCCCAGTTGATGGTGGTGCCGCCGATCCTGCCGATGATCGCACTGTCGGAGAAGAGCGGCGTCATCGGGAAGCCGAAGCTGGTGGGGTCCTTCCACGCCCCGTAGACGAGATAGTCGAGGAGGAGCACGGCGATGTAATTCATCATCAGGGTGACGATGATCTCGTTGGTGCGCAGGCGCTGCCTGAGAATGGCCGGCACCAGCCCCCACAGGCCGCCAGCGGCCATCGCCATGGCCGCCATCAGCGGTAGCAGGGCTATCTTGGGCAGCTCGGGGAAGGTCAGTGCGGCCCAGGTGGCGCCGATGGCGCCCAGAGCGAACTGCCCCTCGGCGCCGATGTTCCAGATCTTGAGGCGAAAGGCCACCGCTACCCCGAGGGCGCAGAGGTAGATGGGAATGGCTTTGAGGACGCAGTCCTCGAGGGCATGACGGGAACCGAAGGCGCCGTGCAGGAGCACCGACAGGGCGGACAGGGGCGAAGTGCCGCCCAGGGCGAGGAAGACCCCGGCGAGGGTCAGGGAGAGCGCCAGGGCCGCCGCCAAAACACAACAGGAGCCTCCCACACCGAGGGGCTCCTGTCGTTTTGCTATGCGCAGCAAAGACATCTAGCGGCTGACCATGATCACTTGGTGGTGCCGATGACGCCGTCGACGAACCAGGTCATGCCGAGCAGTTCCTCGTCGCTGGCCACCGCGCCGGCGGCAAGCTTGACCGCGCCGCTCTGGTCCTTGATCGGGCCGACGAAGATCTTCTGCTCCCCGGCGATGATGCGCGCCTTCTCGGCATTGACCTTGTCCTGCAGTTCCTTGGGCACCATCGGCCCGAAGGGGGCGAGGTCGACGATGCCTTCGGCCATGCCCGGCCATACCGCGCCGGCTTTCCAGGTGCCCTTGCGCACCTCGTCGATCACCTTGGTGTAATAGACCTTCCAGTTCCACACCGGGGCGGTGAGGTGCGCCTTGGGGGCGAAGGCCGACATGTCGGAGTTGTAGCCGATGGAGTAGACGCCCTTTTCCTGGGCGGCTTCCTGCGGGCCGGGGGAGTCCTGATGTTGGGCGACGACGTCGGCGCCGACGTCGAGCAGCGACTTGCCGGCTTCCTTCTCGGTGGCCGGGTCATACCAGGTCTTGGTCCACACCACGCGCACCGTGGCCTTGGGGTTGACGGCGCGCACGCCAAGGGTGAAGGCGTTGATGCCGCGAATGACCTCGGGAATGGGGAAGGCGGCGACGTAGCCGATGGTGTTCGACTTGGTCATCGCCCCGGCGACCATGCCGGAGAGATAGCGCGCCTGGTACATGCGGCCGAAGAAGTTGCCCATGTTCTCGGCGGTCTTGAAGCCGGAGCAGTGCAGGAACACGGTTTTCGGGAACTGCTTGGCGACCTTGAGCATCGGGTCCATGTAGCCGAAGCTGGTGGCGACGACGATGTCGAAATCCTTGCGCGCCATATTGGTCATGACCCGCTCCGAATCGGGCCCTTCCGGCACCGCCTCGACATAGGAGGTGGTGACCCCGTCAAGGGCCTCTATGGCCTGGCGGCCGAGATCGTGGCTATACGACCAGCCGGCGTCGCCCACCGGCGAGACATAGATGAAGCCAACCTTGAACTCCTTGTCCGCAGCGACGGCGCTCCCCGCCCAAAGGGCCAAGAACAGCGTCAACACAGCCTTGACTATCCGCATTGTAACCTCCTCGTTGTACTTCTCTGCCTGTGATGAAAAATAAAAAAGGGCCGCACTTCCCCAGGGCATCCCCGGAAAGCGGCCGCCGCAGGCGGCCATGCGGCCCGCCGATTACAAGACCTGCTTGAGGAAGAGCTTGGCGCGCTCCTCGCGGGGGCTGGTGAAGAAGTGCTCCGGGGTGCCGACCTCCACCACCTTGCCCTCGTCCATGAAGATGACCCGGTCAGCGACCTCGCGGGCAAAGCCCATCTCGTGGGTGACCACCATCATCGTCATGCCTTCGCGGGCCAGTTGCTTCATGACGTCGAGAACCTCGCCGACCATTTCCGGGTCGAGCGCCGAGGTGGGCTCGTCAAAGAGCATCACCTTGGGGTCCATGGCCAGGGCGCGGGCGATGGCCACGCGCTGCTGCTGCCCGCCGGAGAGCCGCGAGGGGAACTCGTCCGCCTTCTCGGCAATGCCGACCTTGCGCAGCAGCATGCGCGCCTTCTCGTCGGCCTGCGCCTTGCTGCGCTTGCGCACCCGGCGCTGCGCCAGGGTGAGGTTCTCCAGCACCGTCATATGGGGAAAGAGGTTGAACTGCTGGAAGACCATGCCGACCTCGGCCCGCACCTTGTTGATGTTGGTCTTCTTGTCGGCAAGGTCGATGCCGTCGATGAGGATATGCCCTTCGGTGAAGGACTCCAGCCCGTTGATACAGCGCAGGAAGGTGGACTTGCCGGAACCCGAGGGACCGATGATCACCACCACCTCGCCCCGCGCCACCTCGGTCGACACTCCGTCGACCGCTCGTACCACCCCGGCCTTGCTGGAAAAAATTTTGACGACGTTGACCGCTTTAATCACTGACGGCGAGCCTCCTCTCCATGTAGAAGACCAGTTGCGACAAGAGCGAGGTAATGAGGAGATACATCGCCGCCACCAACAGCCAGACCTCGAAGGTGGCGAAAGTCGAGGTGATGATCTCCCGCCCCGACTTGGTCAAGTCGGTGATGGCGATGAC
>JANJUM010000246.1 GCA_024710585.1 Desulforhopalus sp. | reverse complement strand
ACGGCCTGCGGCGGCAGGGTGGCGAGGAGCCCCTGCAGCCCTCCGCGGCCGTTGTAGGCGGCGATCTTCGGCAGCAGCCCGGCCGCGAGCAGCGGCGGGTGCCCGGGACGGCCCTGGAAGCTGGGACTGAGCGTCTGGCTGCCGTCGAAGGCCGCCGCCAGACGGGCTACGGTGGCCGGGCGAACCAGGGGAATGTCCACCGGCAGGAGGACGCAGCCGTCGACCCCGGCCAGAGAGGGCAGGGCGGCGAGCAGGGAGGAGAACATGCCTTCCTCGTAACGGGGGTTGACGACGACCGTCAGGCCGAGCCGCCGCGCTTCCTCGGCCACCTCCTCGTGGCGGTGGCCGGTGACGACGGTCGCCTCCTCCACCCCGCCCTGGCGCAGGAGGCGGGCGCAGTGGGCGAGGAGGCTGTCCCCGCCCAGGGTCAAGAGCGGCTTGAAGCCGCCCATGCGCGAGGACAACCCGGCGGCGAGGATAATCGCGGCGAGCTTCATGTCGCCATCCGCGCCCGCTGCTGCACCAGTTCGGCGACGATGCTGAGGGCGATCTCTTCCGGGGTGTCGGCGTCGATGGCCAGGCCGATGGGGCAGTGCACCCGGGCGAGGTCGGCGTCGCCCAGGCCCTCCTCGCGCAGGGAGTCGTAAACGGCGGCACGCTTGCGGCGGCTGCCGATCATGCCGATATAGCCGGCTTCGCTGCGCAATGCCTGGGCGAGGACGTCGCGGTCGTGGAGGTGGCCGCGGGTGACGATGACCAGGTAGTCGTCCTGGCCGAGCGTGTCGATGCATTGGGAAAAGGACTCCAGCACGCGGACCTCCCGCGCCTCGGGGTAGCGCTCGCGGCTGGCGAAGTCGGCGCGGTCGTCCATGACCACCACCTCGAAGCCGACGAAGGCCGCCAGCCGGGCCACCGCCAGGGCGACATGGCCGGCCCCGGCGAGGTGCACCGTGCCGGGGTGGACGAGCGGCTCGACGAAGACCTCACGCTCCTGCCACTGCAGGAGAAAGGGGGCGCGGCGCCCCTTGCGGCCGATCTCGAGGCGCAGCTCGGCGGGGATGTCGCCGTGCTCTTCGCGGGCCATGAGCATGAGCCGCGGGCCTTGGCCTGCGGCGGGCAGCACGGTGAGCAGCAGCGGCCGCCGGCCGCCGAGGAAGTCGTCGCGCAGCTGGCGGAGCAGGGGCAGGGCGTCGGGGGCGACCCGCTGCAGGAGCACGGTGGCGCTGCCGCCGCAAGCCATGCCCGCCTCGGCGGCGGAGGCGGCGGTGAGCTTGAAGTCGAGCTCGGCGAAGTGGGTCGGGCCGTGGAAGAGCTCTCTGGCCATCTGCTGGCACTGGGCCTCGAGGAGGCCGCCGCCGACGCTGCCGGCGATGGCGCCGTCCTCCAGGACGACCATCCTCGCCCCCGAGGTGCGCGGGGCCGACCCGGAGTTGCGGACGATGGCGCAGAGCACGGCGGGCCGGCCGCGCTCGAGGGCGGTGATGAGGGTGTCAAGGACGTGACGCATGGGGTTCTCCTTCGTGGCGGTGATCGATAATGGTGCGTTTTACGGTGTGGGTAGGCGCAAAGCCGTCGACGAGCAGCGGCGGGGCCAGGGAAAGCTCGCCGGTGGCCAGGGCGGCGGAAATGGCCGGTTGTCCGGCGAGGATGTCGCGTAGCTGCTCGGGCAGGCCGAGGGTACCGGCGGAGAAGACGAACTCGCCGTGGAGGCGGTCGCCCCCCTGGCGGTGCAGGGCGATGCGGTAGTCGAGCAGGCCGGGGACGGCGAACAGCAGGTCGTCGAGGTCGCGGCTATGGAGGGTGGCGCCGCCGGGCAGGGGGCAGCCACCCAGCCGCCCGCGGATGTCGGTGAGGCGGGCGGTGACCCCGCCACAGCGGCAGGGCGAGCGGTCGAGGCGGGCGAGATCGCCGCTGCGGTAGCGCAACAGCGGCATGGCGCGCCGCCCGAGGGTGGTGAACACCACTTCGCCGAGTTCGCCATCCGCGAGCGGCGCGCCATTCAGCGGGTCGACGATCTCCACCAGCAGCTCCGACTCGCGCAGGTGGCAGCCGCAGTGCAGGGAGCATTCCACCCCCCCGCCCAGGCCGCTCTCGGTGGAGCCATAGTGGAGAAAGGTGATGGCGCCGCTGGCCGCCTCGATACGGCGGCGCAGGGCCGGGGCGGCGTAGTCGGAGCAGAGCAGCATGGTGGAGACGCCCACCCGGCCGACCGCTTCCGCCAAGGCGAGGAGGTGCTGGGGCAGGCCGACGAGGCAGGTCGGCCGTAAGCGCTCGATGAGCGCCGCCGTCTCCCCCGTCCTGGCCAGCCGCGGCGGCCAGTGGCCGTCGGCGCTGATGCCGCCCTCCCTGAGGGCGTCTATCAGCAGCTGGCCCACCGAGTCGGGCAGCTGGTGGGGCAGGAGCACCAGCACCCGGTCCCCGCTGGCGACGAGGTTGCCCATGCCGCAGCGGAAAAAGTCGGCGGTGGCCTCGAGGTCGTCGCGGCCGTAAGCCACCCGCTTGGCGGCGCCGGTGGAGCCCGAGGTGTGCAGGGTGACCACCCGTGCCACCTCGGCCTGGGAGAGGGCGAGCAGGGCCTGGCCGTGGAGCGTCAGCTCTCCTGCCGAGAGCAGGGGCAAGGTGGCGAGGTCGGCACGGCTGCGCATCCGGTCGAGGTCGACCGCGTCGAGGTGGCGGCGATAGAAGGGGCTGTTGGCGCGGGCATGGCGTACCAGCTGGCGCAGCAGGCGGAGCTGGGCTTGGTCGAGGTCGTGGCGGCTGAGGGGCTCGGACAGGGACAGCCGCCGCGCCACCAGGGCGTCGATGGTGGTCGTCTTCACGGGCCGGGGCGAAGTGCTCGCCGCAGGTGCAGCGCCCTTCGCCGCCTCGCCAGCTGCCCCGACTCCGGCTGCGGACCCCGCATCGCAAGCCCCGTCCCTGGGCACTGCCCCTGCGGTGGGCTTGGGTGGGCGGCGGTGTAGGGCAACCCCGTGGCGAGAGGTGAGGTTGTAGCTGCAGAAGGGAATGAGGCGGCCGTCCTCCTGGGCGACATGGATGCAGCAGCCGCGCAGGCGCTCGAGGTCGAGGTTCCAGCAGTCCTGAAAGGCCATGGCCGAGATGGTCAAGCTGTGGCTTGCGGCGCGGCGCAGGAAGCGGTCGAGGTCATCTTCCTCCACGGCCGGCTTTGCCTGGGAGGCCATGGGGATGGCGGCCCACTGGCGGGCGGTGACGGCGATGGAGGTGCGTGCGCCCTCTTCGGCCGGCCGTGGGGTGCAGTCGCAGCCGCTGCCGCCCAGCGGCTTCATGTGGCCGTCCTCTTCCACCAGGTAGCGGGCGGAGAAGGAGCACAGGGCATGTTCGCAGCCCGGGGGGTGGAAATCTTCGACGCGGAGCAGGCCGCCGCTCTGCCGCACCAGGCCCTGGATGATCTCCGGCAGGGTGAGGTGGTCGGGGGTGAACTCCTCCGGGTAACGTCCGAAATAGCTGATCGGCTGGAAGTGGATGCCGCGCACCGCCGGCATGCGCTGCAGGACGAATCGCACCATCTCCCACAGTCGGCCGGAATTGAGGCCGCGCACCAGGGTCGGCACGAGGACCACGCCCAGGCCGGCGGCGGCGAGGTTGTCGATGGCCTGGCACTTTTCGGCGAACAGGGCCCGGCCGCGCAGACCTAGAGAGGCCACGTCGCCGACGTCGTCGAACTGCAGGAAGACCGAGGACAAGCCCTGGTCACGAAGCCGCGGAGCGAGCTCGCGGTCGGCGGCGAGCCTCAGGCCATTGCTGTTGAGCTGGATGAAGGTGAAGCCGGCCCGCCGGGCCAGGGCGACGATCTCGGCGAGGTCGTCGCGGACCGTCGGCTCGCCCCCGGAGAGCTGCAGGTTGCAGCCGCCGGTCTGCCTCATGATGCCTGCGAACATGGCCTCCAGGGTGGCCAGGGGGAGGTCGGCGCCCTGGCCACCGCTGGCGGCGAAGCACACCGGGCAGCCCAGGTTGCAGCGCGAGGTGATTTCCACCAGGGCGGTGCAGGTGCGCTGGCGGTGGTCGGCGCACAGGCCGCAGTCACGCGGGCAGCCTTGTTCCACGGGACGGCGCGGGCCGCCGCCATAGGGCAGCTTGGGGCGTTGCCACGAGGAGAAGGCCGGCTCGCCGCGCCACAGGGTGGTGGAGGAGGTGCCGTGCTGCGGGCAGTGCTTGACCAGGCGCACCTCGCCCTTTTTCTCCACGAGATGGCCGCTTATGGGGCGCAGACAGTCCGGGCAGACGCTCGCCACCTGTGGTGCGCTGTGGTCGTTCATGTTCCGTCGCCTAGCGGCACAGGGGATCGGCGGGGTCGAAGCCATTGGCGACGAGGATCGCCATCGCCTGGCCGTAGCAGGCGGATACCAGGCCGCCGCAGATGTGCGGGTCGGGCTCGTCGCCGCTGACGATGTCGCTGCAGGCGATGCCGCCGTGGCGGGCGGTGGCCCATTCCTCGAACCAGGCCGCCAGTTCGCTCTGCATGAGCGGCAGCTTGTCGCTGGCCTCCTCCCTGCCGCTGCCCTTGCCGCCATAGTAGGCGAGCAGGCAGGTTGCTCCGGTGAAGGCGCCGCAGGTCCCTTTGGGGGAGAAGAAGCCGTTGCACAGCCCGGACATGGCGCGCAGCAGGCCGGGGTTCTCCACCCCCTGCAGGTCGAGGGCGAGGTGGAGGATGATCTGGCTGCAGCAGAAGCCCTGCCGGGCCAGGGTGAGGATGTCGAGGTCAGGGTCGTTCATGGCTGTTCTTGCGGGCGATGAGGAGAAAGAGACCGGGGCGGCTGGCGGCTGCCGCGGCGCAGGCTGCCTCGGCCTGGTCCGCGTCGCCGAGCACCGCTTGCCAGAAGTCGGCCAGCGAGCCGTGGGCGAAGACGAACTGGGCGGCGGTGTGGCTCAGCAGGGGGCTGTGGTCCTCTACCAGCTCGACGGTAAAGCCGGCTTCGGCGACCATCCGCTCCACCCCGGCGAGGTCGCTGGCCCCGGCGAAGCAGCAGGCCAGCGGCCACTCGCCGCCCGTCGGCCCGCGATGGTAGATGTCGACGAGGCCGAGGCGGCCGCCGGGGCGGAGCACGCGAAAGAGCTCGCGGGCGGCCGTACCCCGTGCGGTGAGGTTGATGGCGCACTCGCACAGGGCCAGATCGAGGCAGCCGTTGGCCAAGGGTAGCCTGGCGAGATCGCCGCGCACCACCGGCAGCCCGGCGCTGGCCGCTTCCTCGGCCAGGCCGGGGTCGAGCTCGCAGCCGAAGGCGCGCAGCCCGGCGGCGCGCAAGAGGGCCACCGTCGTCCCGGCACCGCAGCCGCCGTCGAGGACCAGGGCCCCCGGAGGGGGCGCGAGCAGCGCCAGCATGCGCCTCGTCAAGGTGTCGCCGCCGGGGCGCAGGCAGGGGCCGAGGCCCCGGCGCACTGTCTCGCTGTGGTAGAGCGCCCTCATTTGTCCTCGAGCAGCTGCTCCACCTGCAGCATCTTGCCGGTGGCCAGCTCCTCGCCGATCAGCACCGCCCCGCAGCCGGGGCACATCGGCAGCTCGACGCGAAAGACGTTGCCCAAGTAGAAGAGCTCGGCCATGCCGGGCTGCAGCGCCAGGCCGCAGGGCTCGCAGACCCAGTCCATGTCTTCGGGGATAAAACTCAGCTTCATGGCCCGTCCTCCGTGCCGATGGTCATGCGGTGGCTCCAGGCGCCGTCGATATGGTGCACCGATCCCTCGAGGCGGTAGCTGACCCAGAAGGTGACCTCGCCGCGCCGCCCCGCAGCGAGCCGCCGCCTGCTGCCGCGGTGGGTGAAGGACGAACTTCGCCCGGCGGCGGAGAGCACGTGACGGATATCCTCGACGAGGATGCGCCGCTCCTCGAGCCGGGCGGCGACATCGGCGGCGATGGCAAGGAGGAGGTCATCCCCCGGCCTGCCGCCACCAGCCGGCTCCTCGCCGTGGAGCCTTCCCGCGTCTGCGGCCAGGGATCTGCGCCCCTCCCGTCGGCTGGAGAGGGAGGCCGGGGGGAGGCTGGCCGCGTCGGCGTCGCCGGGAAAGAGCAGGTCGAGGAGGTGCAGGGTCATTTGGCCGGTGGTGGCGAGCCGGTCGCGGCACATGGCGCAGTAGGTGAGCAGCGGGGCCTCGCTCTGCGCGGCCCGCGCCCTGGCCACCTTGGCGGCCAGGGCGGGGTCGGCGTTGTCCATCAGGCCGCCGTAGCCACAGCACTCGGTGAGTTCCCCCGACATGGCCAGGGGGCTCAGTTCCTGGCCGATGGCCGCCGCCAGGTCGCGCACCGCCTGGCGGGTCTCCGTGTCGTGGCGGGCGCTGCACGGGTCGCTGATGGCAAGGGGCACGGTGGTCGCCCTGGCGGGCGGCAGGGGCTTGTGGCGGAGGTAGCTCCACAGAGAAACGGTGGTGACCTCGGGCAGTTGCTCGCCGAACAGCTTGCGGCAGCTGGAACAGGCCACCAGCACCGGCGGCTCGCCCATCTCCTGCCACAAGGCCTTCAGCCTGGCGAGCATCGCCGCCAGCTCCTCCTCGCGGCCGGCCCAGTGCGCCGGGGCGCCGCAGCAGTCGAGCCACAGGCCGGTGCGGTCGTCCAGGGCGAGCAGGTGGCGGTAGAGGGCCAGGGTCTGCGCCGGCCGGATGCCGGCCAGTTGGCAGCCGGGGAAGAACAGCCAGCGGCTCGTCTTCTGCGCCGGGGCGTGACGGATGAGGGCGGTCTCGCTCGCCGCGGCGCGCATCTCGCTGATGGCGAACCAGTGCGCCGAGGGCGGCATGCGCTTCTCGCGCACCATCTGCCGGCGGGCGTCGAGGCAGAGCTCGGCCATGGAGAAGTCGTTCGGGCACAGGGCGCGGCACTGATCGCACAGGGAGCAGCCGTTGATGAAGCGGTTGGCCTGGTGGATGCCCTTGACAATCGCCGAGTTGTTGTAGATGCGGCGGGCGTAGACCTTGGGGTAGGCGCCGTACTCGGCCAGGTAGACGCAGTGCTTGACGCACTCCAGGCACTGGCAGTGCAGGCAGCGGCTCGCCTCCCTCGTGGCCTCGTCGCCGCTGTAGCCGCCATGGCCGGCGGCTGCGACGCGGGGCTGCGGGGTCACCGCGGTTGTGTCGGTATAGAGCTCGGTGCGGCCATGGCGCAGGAGGACGCGGCTGGCGGTGAGCGAGGCGCCCTGAAGATAACGGTCGATGGAGACCGCCGCTTCGCGGCCCTGGGAGACCGAGAGGATGAGGCGCTGGGGGTGGTCGCCTGCGGCGATGCCGCCGGCGAAGGTCCCGGGACGTTCGAGGGCGAAGGTGACCTCGTCCGGGGCAGACAGCGTGGCGAGGAGGGCGATGGCCCCGTCGCCGTCGCGGCCGAGGTAGCAGGCCTCGGTCCCGGCCAGGGCGGGAAGGCCGGGGTCGAGATCCGGCACGGCGTGGAAGGTGACGCCGAGGGAGTGCAAAAAACGCAGCTCTTCGTCGAGGACGGCGGCGGGCAGCCGTGTTTCGGGGAGGGTGCGCAGCCAGCCGCCGGGCTGCGCGCCGAGGTGGTAGAGATCTACCGGGTAGCCCTTGCGGGCGAGCTCGAAGGCGGCCACCAGGCCGCTCGGTCCGCCGCCGAGCACGGCCACCCTCTTGTCCCGCCCTGGCAGGCGCAGCCCCTTGCCGCGCCCCGGCCCGGCGCCGAGGCAGTAGCGTTCCAGATCCCCCAGGGCAACCGCCCCGCCGAAGTCCTTTCTGATGCAGAAACCCTCGCAGGGGGCCTCGCAGAGACGGCCGACGATGCCTGCCAGGGGCATGGATTTTTCGAGGACGAGGCGCGCCGCGGCGAGGTCGTGCCTTTTCATCGCCTGGGAAAAGAGGCGGCCGTCGACGCCCAGGGGGCAGCCGGCGCGGCAGGCCGGCGGCTCCTCCTGGATGCAGCGCCCTTCCCAGCGGTGCAGTTCCTGTTGGTCCATTGGCTCTCCGTAATGAGGCCCCGGCGCGGTGCACCGGGGCCGGTCCGCCTCCGCGCCGTACCCCGCGGCCTCTTGCGGTGGCCGCGGGGCGTCTGGCGCTTTACTTCTTCAGTCCGGCGAGGACTTTCTCGGGCAGGGCCGGCAGCCGGGTGATACGCACCCCGCAGGCGTTGTAGATGCCGTTGATGACCGCCGCATGGGGGCAGGTCAGCGGCAGTTCGCCAATGCCGGAGGCGCCGAAGGGCCCGTCGGGACGGTCGCACTCGACATAGATCAGCTCCATGGCGTCGGGGATCTGCTTGATATAGGGGAAGCCTGCGCCAACCATGGTCGAGTGTTTCTTGATATCCTCGAAATCCTCGGTCAGCGCAAGGCCTATTCCCTGGGCCAGGCCGCCGTACATCTGGCCGTCGACGACCAGCTTGTTGGCGATCTTGCCGATATCGGCGACCAGGGTCATCTTCTCCACCGCGGTGACGCCGGTGGCGGTATCCACCGCCACTTCGGCCATGAACACCCCGTACATGTAGCAGGCGAAGGGCGCGCCCTGGCCGTTTTCGTCACAGGCGTTGGCCGGGGCGGTCCACTTGCCGCGGTAGACGGTGGCGACCTTTTCGGCGACCATGTCGTCGTAGCTGCGGTAGCCGGAGCCCTTCTTCATGCCGGCGAGGAGCATGTCGCAGGCCGCCTTGATGGCCTGGCCGACCACCACCTGGGAGCGGCTGCCACCGGCGGGGCCGCCGTTGGGGCAGACGCTGGTGTCGTTGAGCACCAGGCGGATCTTGTCCGGGGCGATGCCCAGCGGCCTGAGGGCCTCGTGGGCGGTGGCCAGGGTGCCCATGTCGGCCCCCTGGCCGTGATCGTGCCAGGTGGTGCGGATGGTGATGGTGTTGTCGGCATTGAGCTCGGCGTCGACTTCGGCGCTGTCCGGGCCGTCGAGGCCGCAGCCGTAGACGCCCAGCGAGATGCCGACGCCGCGCTTGACGGCGGCTGTCGAGCTGGCCTTGGCCTTGGCCAGGGCCGCCTGGTATTTGGGCCGCAGGGTGTCGAGCAACTGCGGCAGGCTGAGCACCTCCGGCACCTGGCCGGTGGGGGTGGTGGAACCCTGGCGGTAGACGTTCTTATAGCGCAGTTCGAGCGGGTCCATGCCGAGCTTTTCGGCGAGCTCGTCCATGAGCACCTCGGAGGCGAACTCCGACTGCGGGGAGCCGTAAGCGCGGAAGGCCGAGCCCCAGGCGTGGTTGGTGCACACCGTACGCCCGATGCCGCGGATGTTGGCGATGTCGTAGCCCGAGCCGATGAACTGGGCGCCACGCAGGGTGAGCAGGTCGCCGAACTCGGAATAGGGGCCATGGTCCACCGACCAGTCCGATTCCATGGCCAGCAGCTTGCCGTCCTTGTCTGCCGCCAGCTTGAGGTTGATGAAGAAGGGCGAGCGCTTGCCGGTGTAGGTCTGCTGCTGGAAGTAGTTGTAGCCGAGGAACACCGGGCGGCCGGTGGCCAGGGCGGCGGCGCCCACCAGGGCCTCCATGGTCGGGCTGAACTTGTAGCCGAAGGTGCCGCCGGCCGGGTTCTGCACCATGACCAGGTTCTCCGGCTCGACGCCGAGGCCGGGGGCGATCATGTAGAGGTGGAGGTGCAGGCCGATGGACTTGGAGTGGATGACCAGCTTGCCGTCGTCGTTGATATAGGCGAAGCCGACATCGGGCTCGATGGGCATGTGCGGCTGGCGGCCGACGTAGAAGTCGTCCTCGACCGACGCCGCGGCGGCGGCGAAGAGCGGCGCCGTCTCCCCGCCCTTGGCGAGGCGCTGCTCGAAGTAGACGTTGGGGGTGCCGGGGTGGATCTCGATGGCGTCCTCGGCCATGGCTGCCGGGGCGCTCATATAGGCGGGCAGCTCTTCCAGCTGCACCTTGACCTTGGCGGCCGCCGCTTCCGCCTGCTTCTTGGTGGCGGCGCAGACGATGGCGATGGCGTCGCCGAACTGGAAGACCTTTTCGTCGCAGAGGATGGGGCGGTCCCAGCCGTCGCCCTTGTTGGTCGGGAAGGTGATCAGGCCGGTGATGCGGTTCTTGCCCTTGATGTCCTTGTGGGTGACGATCTTGACCACGCCGGGCATGAGCTGGGCTTCGCTGGTGTCGATGGAGAGGATGCGGGCGTGGCTGACCTTGGCCTGTACCAGGGCGAGCTGCAGCGTTTCTTCGGGGAGCTTGAGGCCGAGGTCGGCGCCGTAGTCGCAGGTGCCGGTGACCTTGGCCAGGGCGGAGGGACGCGGGAACTTGGTGCCCCAGATGCGGCCGTCTTCGGGGATCTTGAAGCATAGCTGGTCGAGGCTGATCTCCCCGCGCAGCACCCGGGCGGCGTCCATGACCGCGTCGACCAGCTGGACGTAGCCGGTACAGCGGCAGGCGTTGCGGTGCTTGTTGAACCAGTCGCGCACCTCTTCACGGCTCGGCTTGGGGTTGCTGTCGAGCAGGCCTTTGGCGGAGACGATGAAGCCGGGGCTGCAGAAACCGCACTGGGCGCCGCCGTGGACCATCCAGGCGACCTGCAGGGGGTGGAGGTTGTCGGGGGTGCCGATGCCCTCGATGGTGGTGATCCTCGCTCCATCGCCGACGCGGCGCATCTTGGTGGCGCAGGAGCGGGTGACCTTGCCGTCGACGAGGACCGAGCAGGCCCCGCACTGTCCCTCGCCGCAGCCGACCTTGGTGCCGGTGAGGCCGAGGTTTTCCCTGAGCACCGTGGCCAGGGAGTCGTCCCCGTTGACCACCAGGCGCCTTGGGATGCCGTTGACAACTATTTCCTTCTTGATCATAGCCCATCCTCCCCTGGATGTTGTGGCGGCGGTCGCCAGGGGCCTTGCCGTCAAGGACCCTGGCGATCAGCCGGAAGTGTCTTCTTGCCAGGCTATAAGGCAAGAGACGTGCCAGGCAGGGCCGAGGATGGCGAAAAGACTGGGCTTCAGCCTCCAGACGGGGGCGGCAGGCATGGCGAGGCGGCGCGAGGGGAGGCCGCCTGCGGGGGGCACTGTAAAGGAAGTGTGAAATATGCGGCTACCGCAGGGTTACATGTATTTCACATGCGTTACACAGGCCCACCTCACCTCAGGGGGCGATGGCGAAGCGCTGCATGCGGTTGTAAATCGTCTTGCGTGACACCCCCAGCTCCCTGGCGACCCTGCTGACGTTGCCGTCATGGAGGTCGAGCAGGCTGAGCAGGCGGCTCTTTTCGCGGTCGCGGCGCTGGCGCGCCCACTGCTGGCGCTGGCTCGGCGCACTACCGCCTTCGGCGGCGCCGGACGCGGGCGGAGGGGGGATGGCATGGCCCTGCTGGCGGCCGAGGATCTCCGCCGGCAGCTGGTGCACGGTGACCCTGCCGCTGACCGCCAGGTTGGTGGCCCGCTCGACAACGTTCTGCAACTCGCGCACGTTGCCCGGCCAGGGGTAGGCGTAGAGGTAGTGCATGACGTCCCGGTCGACCGTCAGGCTGTGGCCACGATCGCGGCCGATCTTGTCGAGGAAGTACTGGAAGAGGGGGAAGATGTCGTCGAGCCGCTCGCGCAGGGGAGGGATGGTGATCGACATGACGTTGAGGCGGTAGTAGAGGTCCTGGCGGAAGGTGCCCTCGCCGACCTTCTCGAGGAGGTTCTTGTGGGTGGCGCAGATGAGGCGCACGTCGACGGGGATGACCTTGATGCCGCCGATGCGCGTCATGCGCTTCTCCTGGATGACGCGGAGCAGCACCGCCTGCTGCTCCAAGGGCATGTCGCCGATCTCGTCGAGGAAGAGGGTGCCGCCGGCGGCGAGTTCGAACTTGCCCGGCTTGCCGCCGCGGCAGGCGCCGGTGAAGGCGCCCTCCTCGTAGCCGAAGAGCTCGCTGCCGAGGAGCTCGCGGGGGATGGCGCCGCAGTTGAGGGGGATGAAGGGGGCGCCGCGACGGGTGCTCTGGTTGTGGATGGCCTGGGCGAAGATCTCCTTGCCGGTGCCGGACTCGCCCTGCAGCAGCACGTTGGAGCCGCTCTGTGCCGAAAGCTTGGCGAGCTCGATGGCCTCCTCCATCTCGCGACTGCGGCCGACGATGTCGGAAAACTGCAGCGAGGCCGAATAGCCGCTGTAGCGATGCACGAGGTGGCGCACCGCCTTGATCGGCCGCAGGGTGACGAAGCTGCCGGTGACCAGGCCGCCTTCCTCCAGGGCGGGCTTGGCCGAGGCCAGGCACTGGCAATGGCCCTGGCCGGTGTCGAGGATGATCTCCAGCTCTCCTGCGCTCTCCAGCAGCTCGACCAGGCTGTGCCGCTCGGCTCCCTCGCCGACCAGCAGGGCGGCCAGCCTGACGCCGCTCAGCTCGCCGCGGCGGCGGCGCAGGATGCGCTCCGCCGCCGGGTTGAGCTCGACGATGGTCCCCTGCTGATCGAGGATGAGCAGGCCGTCGGAGACCATGTTGAAGAAACTGACCAGCTTCTTGTTGGCCATGGCCAGCTGGCGGTTCTTGGAGCGGATGCGCAGTTGGGCGTTGATCGCCTTGGCCGCCGCCACCACCATGCCGAGGGTGTGCAGATGGGCCCCGGAAAAGGCCCCGGAGATGTCGAGGATGCCGATGAGGCGCTCCTCCGGGTCGAAGAGCGGCGCCGCCGAGCAGGTCAGGCAGTGGTGCTTGCGGCAATAGTGCTCCGGGCCGGTGACCTGGATGGGCTGGCGTTCCTCGAGGGCGGTGCCGATGGCGTTGGTTCCGGCGTCGCGTTCGTGCCAGGAGGCACCGACGAAGAAGTTGCTGGTCATTGGCCGTTCGGTGGCGCCCTCGTCGCCGAGGATCTCGAGGAGGTGGCCGTTCTCGTCGGCGATTACGACGACGAAGCCGGTGCCTTTGACGATGGTGTAGAGGTCGGCCATGAAGGGCTTGGCCACCGCCAGCAGTTGCTGGTGCGCGGCGAGCACCCCCGCCAGCCCCTCGCCGCGCAGGTGGGGGTGAATGTTGCCGTCGTAGGGGTCGACGCCCGTGGCGAGGCAGCGCTGCCAGGAGGAAAGGATGATCGGCCCGACCCCCTCGCCGGCAACGCTGCCCTTTGCGATGAAATGCAGCCAGTGGCGCTCAAGGGGCGAGGCGAGGGCGGGGTCGTTCATGGCGGTAACCGAATGCTGAAGAAGATGTGCGGGGCCGGTGTTGACGATGGGCTGCTCCGGGGCTGACCTGAAGTGAAAAAATGTACCTGCCGCGCTTTTTTGCGGTCAAGGGATAGGACGATACTTACTGTAAATGCCCAAAAATACCTGCAGCGCTCTCCCCAGCAGGGGGAGATAGGGACGATTTATGGACAGAGCAGCCGGGCCGGCTTGACAAGGACGGTGGTTGTGGATACTAATTATCCATTAAGATTGACTCTCTGGTGGGAAAATGAGTGATCAAGCTGACAATGTCGTATCGCCAGAACAGAGGTTTGCCACAATGGTGCGGCGCCTCAAGGAAGGGGAGCACCGTATCACCCCGCAACGGCTGGCCATCCTCGAGGTGCTGGCTAAAAGCGAAGGCCACCCCTCGGCCGAGGACATCTTCCGGCAGCTGGCGGACAGCCACCCCACCATGAGCCCGGCCACTGTCTACAAGACCCTGGCCCTGCTCAAGCTGGAAGGGGAGGTGCTGGAGCTGGAGTTCAGCGGCCTCGCCAATCGTTACGACGGCAGAAAGCCCTACCCCCACCCCCATGTCATCTGCACCGGCTGCGGGCTGGTGATCGACCCGCAGCTCTCCGGTCTGGAGGAGATCACCGGCCGGGTGATGGCCGAGACGGGTTTCGCCATCGCCACCCACCGCCTCGATTTTTTTGGCCTCTGCCCGCGCTGCCGCGACAAAGGGCCAGACAGACGACAACAGGATAACGGTATCACCCAATCTCAACCCCCAACCACGAAGGAGATCGACGATGAGTGAACCCAGCAAGTGCCCGGTAACCGGAAAAACTGGCAAGACAACCTCCTCGCGCGGCACTTCCAACCGCGACTGGTGGCCCAATCAGCTCAATCTCAACATCCTCCACCAGCACAGCCCGGCCTCCAACCCCATGGGGCCGGGGTTCAACTACGCCGAAGAATTCGCCACGCTCGACTTCGCCGCCCTGAAAAAAGATCTCTACGCCCTGATGACCGACTCCCAGGAGTGGTGGCCGGCCGACTGGGGGCACTATGGCGGCCTCTTCATCCGTATGGCCTGGCACAGCGCCGGCACCTACCGCACCTCCGACGGCCGTGGTGGTGGCGGCAGCGGCAACCAGCGCTTCGCGCCGCTCAACAGCTGGCCGGACAACGTCAACCTCGACAAGGCGCGCCGGCTTCTCTGGCCGATCAAGAAAAAATACGGCAACAAGATCTCCTGGGCCGACCTGATGATCCTCGCCGGCAACTGCGCCATCGAGTCCATGGGGCTGAAGACCTTCGGCTTCGGCGGCGGCCGCGAAGACATCTGGCAGCCGGAGGAGGACACCTACTGGGGCACCGAGGCGGAGTGGCTGGGCGACAAGCGCTACAGCGGCGACCGCGAACTGGAAAACCCGCTGGCTGCCGTGCAGATGGGCCTCATCTACGTCAATCCCGAGGGCCCCAACGGCATGCCCGATGCCCTCGCCTCGGGCCGCGACATCCGCGAGACCTTTGCCCGCATGGGCATGAACGACGAGGAAACGGTGGCCCTGGTGGCCGGCGGGCATACCTTCGGCAAGTGCCATGGCGCCGGCGACCCCAAGCTGGTCGGGCCCGAACCGGAGGCCGCCCCCATCGAGGCCATGGGCCTCGGCTGGCAGAGCCGCCACGGCAGCGGCAAGGGCGGCGACACCATCAGCAGCGGTATCGAAGGGGCCTGGACCCCCAGCCCGACCACCTGGGACAGCGGCTACTTCGACATGCTCTTCGGCTACGACTGGAACCTGGTCAAGAGCCCGGCCGGCGCCTTCCAGTGGGTGCCGGTGGCCCCGGCCGAGAAGGACATGGCCCCGGCGGCCCACGACCCGGCGCAGCGCGTCACCACCATCATGACCACCGCCGACCTGGCCTTGCGCATGGACCCCATCTACGGCCCGATCTCGCGCCGCTTCCACAAGGACCCGCAGGCCTTCGCCGACGCCTTCGCCCGCGCCTGGTTCAAGCTCACCCACCGCGACATGGGCCCGAAGTCCCGCTATCTCGGCCCGGAAGTCCCGGCCGAGGACCTCATCTGGCAGGATCCCGTGCCGGCGGTGGACCACCCCCTGGTGGACGCCGCCGATATCGCCGAGCTCAAGAAGCGGGTCATGGCCTCCGGCCTGAGCGTCGCCGAGCTGGTCGCCACCGCCTGGGCCTCGGCCTCGACCTATCGCGGCTCCGACAAGCGCGGCGGCGCCAACGGCGGGCGTCTGCGCCTCCTCCCGCAGAAGGACTGGCCGGTCAACCAGCCGGAGCGCCTCGCCAAGGTGCTGGGCGTGCTGACCTCCATCGCCGAGACTTTCAACGGCGCGCAGCAGGGCGGCAAGAAAATCTCCATGGCCGACCTCATCGTCCTCGCCGGCTGCGCCGCGGTGGAGGCGGCCGCCAAGGCCGGCGGCCATGATATCGAGGTGCCCTTTGCCCCGGGCCGCGGCGATGCCCTGCAGGAGCAGACCGACGTCACCTCGTTCGCGATGCTCGAGCCGGAGGCGGACGGCTTCCGCAACTACCAGAAGAAGGCCTATACCATCTCCGCCGAGGAGATGCTGGTCGACCGGGCCCAGCTGCTGACGCTCAGCGCCCCGGAAATGACGGTGCTGGTGGGCGGCCTGCGCGTGCTGGGGGCCAACTTCGACGGCTCGCGGCACGGCGTCTTCACCGCCCGTCCCGGCGTGCTCAGCAACGATTTCTTCGTCAACCTGGTGGATATGGGCACGGTATGGACCTCGCAGTCGGAAGCGGGGGACCTCTTCGTCGGCCGTGACCGCAAGAGCGGGGCGGAGAAGTGGAGCGCCACCCGCGTCGACCTGGTCTTTGGCGCCAACTCGCAGCTGCGCGCTTTGGCCGAGGTCTATGCCCAGGATGACAATGGCGAGAAGTTCGTCAGGGATTTCGTTTCCGCCTGGGACAAGGTGATGAACCTCGACCGCTTCGACCTCCGTCGCGCCTAAGGCGAGGCAAGGGCGGGGGCCGGCGGCGGTAACGCCCCGCGCCTCCACCGGCAAAGCAGGGGGTGCCGTCAGCAGTGTGGCACCTCCTGGCGCCTGGCGTGAGAAGAGCAGGGCGGCGGAACGACCAGCAGGTTCAGAGCGCTGCCCTCATTCGCCCGCACGTGCTGCGATTTCTGCACAACGAGGGGGGATCAGATCACGGCCCACTGCGTTGACGGCGAAATCACCTCTCGTAGCGCAGGGGAGCAACCGTTTTTTATGGTATGGGGTTTGCCCCTTGACGCGGTTGCGCTGGCATGCTATAAGGAATTATCGATAATAGATAACGAGCCAGAGCCATGGAACACAAAGCCATTCAGCGCGAGAGCCTCACCGCCCAGATCAAGCGTATCCTCATCGAGCGCATCGTCGATGGCACGCTGGCGCCGGGGGAGCGTCTCAAGGAACTGCAGATCGCCGCCGAGTTCGGCACCAGCCAGGCGCCGGTGCGCGAGGCGCTGCGCAGCCTGCAGGTGCTCGGCTACATAGAACACCGGCCTCATGTCGGCGCCATGGTGCGCACCTACCGCCGCCACGAGATCGAGGAGGCCTACCAGATCCGCCAGGCGCTGGAGACGCACTGCCTGCTCCATGCCTCCTATGACCTGGCGGCCCTCGGCAGACGCCTCGGCGGCTGCCTGGAGGCAATGAAAGAAGCCATGGAGGGGGGCGATCTCAAGGCCTTCACCCATGCCGACAACGATTTCCACCGCGGCATCGTCGAGATGTCCGCCAACCGCAGCATGCTCGACATCTGGGAAGGGCAGCGCATGCAGCTGCAGGTGATGGCCACGGTCATGGAGACCCCGGTGACGATGGCCGGCCTCTATGGTCTGCACCCGCCCATTGTCGCCGCCCTGTCGGCGCACGGCGACCGGCAGGGGGCGGTGGCGCAGCTCGCGGAGCACTACCATGGCATCGCCAGCCTCTGGGCAAAGCATAAGGAGGCGGAGGCCTAGCGATGGGCGGTGGCCGGCGGCGGTGAAGCTGCCCGGCGCAGGTCGCCATCGGTGCCGTGGCGCAGCGCATCGCAGGCAGGGCATGATCGCGGTGCAAGACGGCAGGCTCAACGGGATTTGTCCATGGTTCCAGGGCAAGTCCTGGCCAAAGTGGCGGGATGACGGCGACGGATTAGCCGTCAATCCGCGATGAATGACTGAAAACAGCAACGCATCCCAGCTGATGGGGGCGAAAGAATTCACCATATTATCGATAATCGATAGAAGGAGAGACCATGGAACGACACATGACGCAACACGGCAACAGGGATCAAAAGCATCACAGCAACTGCGCCGCCAGTGAACGCGAGCAGCTGATGGCTCGTGGCCAGCGGCTTCACGACGCGGCCGTCTTCCAGGCCCTGGCCGCCCTCGGCGAACTGCTGGCGCGGCTTGGCGGTGGCGGCAAGGCGAAGAAGGCCGCCGATGCCCCGCGACTCTCCTCCGCCATGGGGCCGCGCCACGGCTGGGCGGCCCGATAAGGGAGGGAGGCTGACTGGCCTGGCGGGAACGGTGAGAGGAAGGGATCATCGCTTGATGATGACGACGGCGTGATTATGGTTGCAAGGGCAATATACGTTTCGGATGGCCTGGCTGAGGGTTCTGTCTGACCGGCCCTCTCAGGGCCTGGCCCTGCCGGGAAGGGAGCCGGGAAGAAAGCGGCCCCCTCCCCGGAGGGGATAATCGGTTGTCCTTTGCCGGGAATGCCGCTACAATCGTGCTGGTGTGGCGACGCTGGCCGCCCCGGGCGGCGAGTCACCCGACGCCACAGCCTGACACAACCTGGAGCCCTCCATGATCCTCGCCTTCTTCGCCATCGCCCTGAGCCTGCCCCTCCTGATGTGGAGCGCCGAGCGCTTCGTCGGCGGCGCCAGCGGCGTCGCCCGTCACTTCGGCATGCCGCCCCTGCTCATCGGCATGGTCATCGTCGGCTTCGGCACTTCCGCCCCGGAGATGGTGGTCTCGCTGCTCGCTGCCTGGCAGGGCAGCCCCGGGCTCGCCCTCGGCAACGCCTACGGCTCCAATATCGCCAATATCGGCATGATCCTCGGCATGACGGCGATCATCGCTCCACTCGCCGTGCACTCGGCGGTGCTGCGCAAGGAACTGCCCATCCTCACCCTGGTCACCATCCTCTCCGCCTGGCAGCTATGGGACGGGGCGGTCAGCCGCGCCGAGGCTGTGGTGCTGCTGCTGGTTTTCGCCGCGCTGCTCTTCTGGTCGATTCGTCAGGGTCTGCAGCAGGGCGGCGACGCCCTGGGCGGGGAGATGAGCGTGGAACTCGACCGCAGCGCCATGCCCCTCGGCAGGTCGGTGTTCTGGCTGGTCGTCGGCCTGCTTTTGCTTCTCGTCAACTCGCGCCTCCTCGTCTGGGGGGCGACATCCGTCGCCAAAGGCCTCGGTGTCGACGACATGATCATCGGCCTGACCGTGGTCGCCGTCGGCACCTCCCTGCCCGAGCTGGCCTCCTCCATCGTCGCCGCTCGCCGCGGCGAGCACGATATCGCCCTCGGCAACGTCATCGGCTCCAATCTCTTCAACACCCTGGCGGTGGTCGGCATCGCCGGCGCCGTCGCTCCCATCCAGGTCGGGCCGGAGGTTTTCTCCCGCGACCTGCTGGCGATGTCGCTGTTCACCGTCTCGCTCTTTTTATTCGGCTATGGGTTCAAAGGTCCCGGGCGGATCAACCGTTACGAGGGCCTGGTCCTGTGCCTGTGCTATGTCCTCTATACCGCCAATCTGGTGCGCGGCGTGCTGTAGGCGGCGAAGGGTCGGTTGCCGTCTGAACCGGCCCCGTCGCGACTCAACCCTGTCTTCGCCCTCTGACTTCGGCCGCTCACCGCGGTCAGGGGTGGAATTACCGTGAAGGTGACCTTATGGCCAAGGATAAGCCTGATTGGGACAGCATCCCCTCCCTCGAGGGGCTGTCCGTCGACTGGCAGTACGAACCGGAAAACCCTCTCGGCAAGCGCGCCTGGCTGCGCATCGTCGACCGCGAGCTGCTCGAGATCCTCGG